>DATGEH010000122.1:0-18846 GCA_035310325.1 Gaiellaceae bacterium | reverse complement strand
CGGAGCCGAGGACGGCGGCATGGACTCGCTCACCAAGAGCCTGGTCAAGAAGGCCGCCGACGGGATCTACAAGGACCTCGTGCGCAAGAAGATCGTCGCGGGCGTCCGCCCGGACGGCCGCAGCACCGAGGAGATCCGCCCGATCGAGGTCGAGGTCGGCGTCAACCCGCGCGCGCACGGCTCCGGCCTGTTCACGCGCGGCCAGACCCAGATCCTCACCTCGCTCACGCTCGGCACCGCGAAGGAGGGGCAGCGCATCGACGACCTCTCCCTCGAGGCGGAGCGCCGTTACATGCACCACTACAACTTCCCGCCGTACTCGGTCGGGGAGACGGGCTTCATGCGTGGCCCGAAGCGGCGCGACATCGGCCACGGTGCGCTCGCACAGCGCGCGCTCGAGGCCGTGATCCCGGGTGCGGACGAGTTCCCGTACACGATCCGCATCGTCTCCGAGACGCTCGAATCGAACGGCTCGTCGTCGATGGGCTCGGTGTGCGGATCGACGCTGTCGCTGATGGATGCCGGTGTGCCGATCAAGGCGCCGGTGAGCGGCATCGCGATGGGCCTCGTCAAGGAGGGCGACGACTACGTCATCCTCACCGACATCCAGGGCGCGGAGGACCACCTGGGCGACATGGACTTCAAGGTCGCCGGTTCCCGTGACGGCATCACCGCGCTGCAGATGGACATCAAGATCACCGGTGTCACGCAGCAGATCATGCGAGACGCGCTCGAGCAGGCGAAGCGGGCGCGCGAGTTCATCCTCGACAAGATGCTCGAGGTGATTCCGGAGTCTCGTGCCGAGCTGTCGGCGAACGCGCCGCGGATCACGTCGATCAAGATCGAGCAGGAGCAGATCGGCCTCGTCATCGGCAAGGGCGGCGAGACGATTCGCGGCCTCGAAGCCGACTACGAGGTGCAGATCGACATCGAGGAGGACGGCACGATCCTCATCTACGCCACCGACGGCGAGAAGGCGGAGGCGGCGATTGCCGCGATCCGCGCCTTGACGAAGGTGCCGGAGGTGGGAGATACGTACACCGGCAAGATCGTGAAGACGACGCAGTTCGGTGCATTCGTCGAGCTGAAGAAGGGGACGGACGGTCTGCTGCATGTCTCCAACGTCGGCCCGGGACGCGTCGGCCACATCGAGGACGTCATGTCGCGCGGCGACATCGTCGACGTCCTCGTGCAGGAGGTCGACAAGGCTCGCGGCCGCATCGGCCTGAAGCTGATCGCCAAGCATGAGGACGACCGTCTCGTGCAGCCGGAGGAGCTCATCGAGCGGGCGAAGGACGCACCGCCGCGGCCTCCGGAGGAAGACCGCCCGCGGCGCGACGATCGTGGCCGTCGCGGCGGCGGTCGCGGACGGGGCGATCGCTAGAAGCAGCCTGGCGCGGGAGGCGCTGATCGTCGTCGCAGTGACGGCGATCGGCGCCTCCCTCGTCTACCACTTCTTCGTCCGCACGATTCACAACGGGCGCCCGCTCGCCGGGCGCAACGTCGCAGTCGCGCTCGGCGAGGGAACGCAGAGCGAGCCGGCGTTCGCCGTCGACCCGGCAAGACCGCGCATCATCTTCGGCGCGCTCGGCGCATCGGGCGAGCTCGTCGGCAACCCAGGCTCGTTCGGCGTGTTCGGCTCCACCGACGGCGGTGCCACCTGGCGCAAGAGCCCGTCTCCGGCGATTCCGGGCAAGGGCTGCTTCTTCGCCGCTCCGCGCACGGCCATCGACAAGAGCGGGCGCGAATTCCTCGCCTTCATGGCCGGGCCGTGCGCCGAGACGCTGACCCCGCACCTCGTCATCGCCTCGCGCGCGAGCTCGACCGCGCCGTGGGGTCCGGTGACACGGATCGTGCCACGCGTGGGGCGGTGGGGGTTCGACGACGGGCCTGCGCTCGCGTTGGACGAGCACACCGGCCGCGTCTATCTCACGTGGGTCCGCGCGCTCGATCGCAGCCGCATCGCACTCGTCGTCAGCGCGAGCAACGACCACGGTCGCACGTGGACGGCACCGGTCGAGGTGTCGAGGTCGCTCGTCGACCCGCACCTGCCGAGCATCGCGGTCGGCGCGAACGGCGACGTCTACCTCGCAGGCATCGACGGGTCGCGCGGCCTGTGGGTGACGCGCTCCACCGACGGCGCGAAGTCCTTCGCGGCGCCGCATTCGGTCGCGCGCCTGTTCAACGATCCAGCACGAGATCAGTGCGCGCTCAGCAACGACGGCCCGCTGCCGTTCGAGCTGACGAGCTGCATCGGCCCCAATCCGACGCTGCTCGTGCGCGGAAAACGCGTGTACGTGATCTACGACGACATCGGCCCGAACCGCACGCAGGACGTCTTCTCGGTCGGGCTCGACTCGAAGCTGAAGATCATGTTCCGCGCACAGGTGAATCCGCCCGACACGGGAAAGACCGAGCAGTTCTTCCCGGCGGCGGCGATCGACGCCCAGTCGGGTGTTGTGTCTGCCTGCTGGTACGACACGACGTTCGACCCGAACAAGCACCGCTCCTGGTTCACGTGCTCGACGTCGCCGAACGGGCTCGACTGGGGCCTGCCCCTACGGGCGGCCGCAGAGCCGACGATGACCGTCGACCTCTACGGCACGCTGCCCATCTCGGCGTCGCTCGTCGCCGCCGACGGTCAAACGCGGGCGTTCTGGCCCGACGGCAGGAACTACCGGCGTGGGATGAACGTCTACACCGCGCCCCTTCCGGAGGGGTAACTCACCCATACGGGGGCATCCGCCCAGGGGCCGCGCGCCGATGACACTAGGGAGGCACAAGCCGCCTCGATCTGCTGTGGCCGAACCTACCTCCACTCCCATTTCCCCGCTGAAGGGCTTGCTCGAGGTCAGCCGCCTCGTGCGTGCGGACGAAGAGCTCCCCGACCTCCTCGGCGCGATCGCGCGGACCATCTCGGAGTCGCTCGGATACGAGAGCGTCGTGATCAATCTCTTCCGCCCTGCGTGGAACGACTTCGAGGTCACGACTGTCCACGGCAGCGACGAAGCTCGCACCGTGCTGCTTGGTCGTGTGCGCACGATCGAGGAGTGGTCGCGGCTGCTCGCGGACCGCTTCCTGCGGCGCGGCGCGTACCACGTGCCCGCCGGCCAGTTCGACTGGAGCACCGCGGGGCAGGCTTACGTGCCCGACATGCCGGCCGGCACAGGCGACGACGCGTGGCATCCGGAAGACGGGCTCTTCCTGCCGATGCGCCACCACGACGGGCACCTGCTCGGCATCCTCTCGGTCGACGTTCCCATCACGCGCCGCCGCCCGACCGACGAGGAGCTCGACGTGCTCGTCTCGGTCGCGGATCACGCCGCGCTCGCCGTGCAGGCTGCGCAGGAGGACGCCGACGCGGCACGCCACCGGCTCGCATTGCAGCAGCTGCTGCAGGTGTCGTCGCGGCTGACGGCCGGGCCGTCGATGGAGGAGATCATGTCCCACGTGTGCGCCGCAGTTCGCGACGCGCTCGGCTTCCAGAACGTGATGGCGGTGTACGCCGAGCCCTCCTCGGGCCTGCTCGTCCCGTATGCCGCTGTCGGGTGGAGCCTCGAGCGGTTCGCGCAGCAGCTGTTCCTCACCGACGTCGAGCCCTTGTTCGACCCTGCTTTCGAGATCGAGGGTTGCTTCCTGCTCTCGAACGCAGACGCACGCAAGCGCATCGCCGACGACAAGTTCCGCCACGTCTCCGAGCGGAACGGGCGCGGGCCCCGCGCGTGGAGCCGGCACTGGCTGATCGTCCCGTTGCGGGACGGCGACGGCGACGCGATCGGGATGCTCGTCGCCGACGAGCCGAACGACCGTCTGCTCCCGTCGAACGAGAAGCTGCAGGCGCTGCGCATCTTCGCCAACCAGGCCGCGGCCGCGATCGTCGCGGCGGAGCAGGTCCATCAGCTCCGCTTCCTCGCCGACCACGATCCGCTCACGCGCCTGCTCAACCGCCGAGCATTCGTCGATCGGCTCGAGAGCGAGGTGGCGCGCGCCGTCAGGTACGACCGCTCCGTCGGGCTCGTGATCTGCGATCTCGACGGCTTCAAGAATCTGAACGACCGGTTTGGCCACATAGCCGGCGACGCCGCGCTGCAGAGCTTCGCCCAGTTCGTCGCGAACGCACTGCGCAAGCCGGACGATGCGTTCCGCATCGGCGGCGACGAGTTCGCGTTCCTGCTCGCGGAGGCGACGGACGAGGACGCGCGCAACGTCGTCGCCCGCATCACGGCGCTCATCGAGTCGAGCGAGGACGAGCGACTCCGCAGTCTCAGCGCGAGCTTCGGCGTCGCCTCGTGCCCGCAGGACGCCGACGACGCCCAGGCGCTCTTCCGCCTCGCCGACGAGGCCTTGTACGAGGCCAAGCGCGCGGGCGGCGGCGTCCAGTTCGTCGCGTAGTCCAGCTCCGCAGCACAGGCGGGGTCAGACACCCGGACATGTCCGGGTGTCTGACCCCGCCGTTCACCGCCAGTACGATCCGCCGGTGCAGAAGTACGTCCTGTCCGAGCTGGACTCGGGCGAACGGGTGATCTCGGAGAAGGTGCCAAGCGTTCGCTCGGTCTCCCTCGGCTTCTGGATCGGCGCCGGCGCGCGCGACGAGAAGGACGACCGCGCAGGGGTCTCGCACTTCATCGAGCACCTGCTCTTCAAGGGGTCGCGGTCATACGACGCCCAGCAGATCGCGGAGATCTTCGACGGCATGGGCGCGGAGCTGAACGCCGCCACCTCGCGGGAGCACACGGTCGTCTACTGCCGCGTGCCCGACCGGCACGTCGAGGCGGCGCTCGCCGTGATGACCGACATGGTCTTCGCTCCGACGTTCGCCGATCTGGACCAGGAGCGCGAGGTCGTGCTCGAGGAGATCGCAATGTACGAGGACACGCCCCAGGAGCTCGTCCACGATCTCTTCTCCGAAGCGGTCTTCGGCTCGCATGCACTCGGCCGGCCGGTGATCGGGACCGCAGAGGTGATCTCGACGGTCAGCCGACGCGCGATCTCGGCGTATCACCGTGCGATGTACCGCGGCGGCAACATCGTCGTGTCCGCCGCAGGAAACATCGTCCACGACAAGCTCGTCGCTCTGCTCGAGCGCTTCGAGCGCCGGAGTGCGACGAATGGTGCCGCGCGCGGGGTACGCGTGCGCCGCCCGCTCGTGCGCCCGCCCGCGCCCGGTCTGCGCTTCCAGCGCAAGGACACCGAGCAGTACCACGTGTGCCTCGGCGCCCCCGGCATTGCGCGATCCGACCGCCGCCGCTTCGCGGCGTCGCTGCTCGACAGCCTCCTCGGCGGGTCGGCATCGTCGCGGCTCTTTCAGGAGATCCGCGAGAAGCGCGGGATGGCGTACGCGGTGTACAGCTTCGCGTCGCAGTACACGGACACCGGCCTCGTCGGCGTGTACGTCGGCACGCGTGAGGAGAACCTCGCCCCGTGCATCGAGATCTGCGTCGAGCAGATCGGCGAGATCGCTCAGGGCAATCTGCGCAAGGGCGAGCTCGAGCGCGCGAAGGAGAGCCTGAAGGGACGCATCGTGCTGTCGATGGAGTCGACGTCGAACAGGATGAGCCGGCTCGGCAAGTCGCTCATCGCGGACACGGAGCTGCTGACGCTCGAGCGCCTGATGGCGGAGATCGACGCCGTCGATGCGGAGGAGCTGGCGGAGCTCGCGGCCGTGCTCCTGTCGTCCGACAAGCTCGCAGCTGCCGGCGTCGGGCCGGACGAGGATGCCTTCCGCGCCGCCGTCGGCGGCTCGGTGACGCTGGCAGCGGCATGAAGCTCGCACTCTTCGGAGCCGAAGGGAAGGTTGGAGCGGCGCTCCTGCCCGTGCTCGAGGCGGCCGGACACGAGGTGCGTGGAATCGAGATCGGCGACGAGCCGGACGTGAGCGGCCTCGACGCCGTCGTCGACTTCACGACGCCTGAGGCTGCGCCGGCAAACGCGCGTGCGGCGCTCGAGCAGGGCGTCTCGTGCGTCGTCGGGACAACCGGCTGGGACCCGCAGCCGCTCGACGCGCTTGCGCGGGAGCGCGGGTTGCGCCTCTTCGTCGCGCCGAACTTTTCCGTCGGCGCGGTGTTGATGATGCGCTTCGCGAAGGAAGCGGCGGCGTATCTCCCGCGCGCGGAGATCATCGAGCTGCACAACGAGGCGAAGAAGGACGCGCCGTCGGGCACGGCCAAGGCAACCGCGGCGCTCATCGGCGGCGACCCGGTGATCCATTCGGTGCGCCTCCCCGGCCTCGTCGCGCACCAGGAGGTCATCTTCGGCGCCGACGGTCAGCTGCTGACGATCCGCCACGACACGACCGCGCGCGAGTCGTTCGCGCAGGGCGTGCTGCTTGCGCTCGACAAGCTCGATTCGCTGCCGCCGGGACTAACGGTCGGCCTCGAGACGTTGCTGTAGCTCTGATGTCGCTGACCGCCTACTCGGGGCCGTTCGGCAAGTCGCCGGCGGGCGCCGACGGGTGCCGTCATCTACTGGGACCCGGTGCTGCCGCGGATTCGCCCGGTGCGCGCCAAGGTCCTGTTCGAGTCGAGCCTGCCCGTGCGCTACTACATCCCGCGTACAAGGGGCTCGCCTCGCACTTCCACGGCGCCGGCCAGGACGACATCGAACGGCTGGACCTCGAGATCGACGGCGAGGCAGTCGAACGGCCGGTCACCCAATGGTCACGTCATAGTTAGTCCATGCCGGGTCAGGCCGCCGAGCTCGTCTTCGACGCCGCGACGAAGCAGTATGCGGGGCGGTCCGAGCAGGCGGTCCACGATCTCTCGCTGACGGTTCCGGCCGGCGAGATCTGCGTGCTCGTCGGCCCGTCCGGCGGCGGCAAGACGACGGCGCTCAAGCTCGTCAACCGGCTCATCGAGCTGACGAGCGGTGACATCCGGATCGACGGCACGAGCATCAAGGAGCAGAATCTCGTGCAGCTGCGCCGCGGGATCGGCTACGTCATCCAGCAGGTCGGCCTCTTCCCGCACATGACTGTCGAGGCGAACATCGGCACGGTGCCGCGCTTGTACGGGCGGTCGCGGAAGTGGATCCATACGCGCTCGTTCGAGTTGCTCGAGCTCGTCGGCCTCGACCAGTCGTACGCGAAGCGCTACCCCGCGCAGCTGTCGGGAGGGGAGCGCCAGCGCGTCGGTCTCGCGCGCGCGATCGCGGCTGATCCGCCGCTGATGCTCATGGACGAGCCGTTCGGCGCGATCGATCCCATCGTCCGTGCGCGGCTGCAGGACGAGTTCCTCCGCCTGCAGAACGAGGTGCGGAAGACGGTCGTCTTCGTCACGCACGACATCGACGAGGCGATCAAGGTCGGCGATCGCATCGCCATCCTCCGCCGCGGCGGACGGCTTGCGCAGTACGACACGCCGGCGGCGATCCTCGAGCATCCAGCAGACGGTTTCGTCGCCGAGTTCGTCGGCCAGGACCGCGCGTTGAAGGCGCTCGCGCTGCACACGCTCGCCGAGCTTGACCTCGGGCCTCCGCGCGAGGGCGTGCACGTAGCGAAGTCGGCCACGGTGCGCGACGCGCTCGCACTGCTCATCGAGCAGCGCGCGGACATGCTCGCGGTCACCGATGCCGACGGCCGCGTCGTCGGCTCGCTCACGAAGGACGAGCTGCTCGCGTGAGCTTGGTCCTCGCCGGCGGCCCCGTCATCCCCAACTTCGGACAGGGGAGCGCGTGCGAGACGCAGAACGGCTGGTTCTGCACAGACTGGGTACACGAGCACTGGGGCGACACGCTGCAGCCGGCGCTCGTGCAGCACATCGAGCTCTCGATCATCGCGATCGCGATCGGGTTCGTCCTTGCGTTCGCCCTCGCGCTCGTCGGCTTCCGCTATCGCCTGCTCGACCCGCCGATCGGCCTCGCCGCCGACTTCCTCTACACGATCCCCAGCCTCGCGCTCTTCCAGCTGCTCGTTCCGTTCACCGGGCTGACGCGCACGACGGTCGAGATTGCGCTCGTCTCGTACACGTTGCTCATCCTGTACCGGAACATGATCGAGGGGCTGCGCGCCGTTCCGCCGGACGCGCTCGAGGCGGCGCGCGGGAGCGGCTTCACCCGCGCGCAAACGTTCTTCCGCGTCGAGCTGCCGCTCGCCTTGCCTGCGATCCTCGCCGGCCTGCGCATCGCGACCGTCTCGACGATCTCGATCGCAACCGTCGCGGCGTTCGTCATCCCGAATGGGCTTGGTCGGCCGATCTTCATCGCGCTCGAACAGAACGTCTTCAAGACGGAGATCTTCACCGCCGGCGGGCTCGCCGTTGCACTCGCGCTCGTCGCAGACGGCTTGCTCGTCCTCGCCCAGCGGGCGCTGACGCCGTGGACGCGACTGGAGCGGCAGGCGTGACGTTCGCAGACGCCTTCCGGCCGGAGACGTTCGTCGACGCGTTCCGTTTCATCGGCGACAATCCGCACCTGCTGCTCGACAAGGCCGCCCAACACGTCGAGCTTTCCGGTGCCGCGCTCGGAATCGCTCTGATACTGGCACTCCCGCTCGGCCTGTGGCTGGGGCATCTCCATCGCGGTCTCTTTCTCGCGGCCAGCGTCTCGAACGTCGGGCGGGCCCTGCCGAGCCTCGTTCTCATCGCATTCGGTCTGACGATCCTCGGCATCGGCTTCTGGAACAACACCGTGGCGCTCGTGGTGCTCGCCGTTCCCCCGATCCTCACGAATGCGTACTTCGCGATCGACGGGGTCGATCGCGACGCCGTCGAAGCAGCACGGGGAATGGGGTTGACGGAGCGGCAGGTGCTGCTGCGGGTCGAGTTGCCGCTCGGCCTTCCGCTCGTTCTCGCCGGCATCCGGATCGCAGCCATCTTCGTCATCGCGACGGCGACGATCGCCGCGATCGCGGGCGGCGGCGGACTCGGCGACATCATCGTCAACCAGGCGACCTACGGGCTGGCGGGCGTGATCGGGGCCGCTCTCTGCGTCTCCGCCCTCGCCTTCTCGGCGGCCTTGATCCTTGCCGTCGTCCGTCGCGCGGTCTCGCCTAGACAGGTGCCCGTCTCGTAGGGTTTAGAGGTACCTACGAGGGAGGAGGCAGTACATGATTCGGAAGCACACGCGGCGCGCCGCGAAGGCTGCATTCGCGATCTCACTGGGAGTCGCGATTGTCTTGGGTGGGACCGCGACGGTTGCGTCCGCAAGGCACGCGGCGTCGCCCACCATCGTCGTCGGGAACAAGAACTTCACGGAGGAGTACCTCCTCGGCCAGCTGTACGGACAGGCCCTGAAGGCGAAGGGCTTCCACGTGAAGTTCTCCGGGAGCCTCGGCAGCTCCGAGCTCGCGGACACGGCGCTCACGAGCGGGAAGATCAACTTCCTGCCCGAGTACACGGGCGTGATCGTGCTCGACATCGCAAAGCAGAAGTCTCCGAAGACGGCTGCGGCGACATTCGCGGCCGCGAAGGCGTTCGAGGAGACGCGCGGGTTGACGCTCCTGAATGCGACACCGTTCTACGACGCAGACACCGTCGCGGTGTTGAAGTCGACGGCCCAGAAGTACGGGCTGAAGACGATCGGTGACCTGAAGAAGCTCAGCTCGTGGAGGTACGCCGGCTATCCCGAGTGCGACAAGCGGATCACGTGCCTGCTCGGCCTGAAGCAGATCTACGGGCTGACCAACGTGAAGTTCGTCCAGCTGGGCTCCATCAGCGTCGAGACGCTGCTCGACTCGCACAAGGTCATAGGCGGGGACATCTTCTCGACCGAGTCGGCGTTCGCGACCGGCAAGTACGTCGCTCTGACCGACACGAAGCACATCTTCGGCTTCCAGAACGTCGCTCCCGTCGTCTCGCAGAAGATCGTGGCGGCGGGCGGAGCGAAGTTCACCGCGGCGGTCAACGCCGTCTCGGCAAAGCTGACGATTGCGGCGATGATCGCGATGAACAAGGCGGTCGACGTCGACAAGAAGACGCCGTCCGCAGTCGCAGCCGCATTCCTCAAGGCGAACGGCCTGGCGTAGTGGAGTACCTCACGTTCCTGGGGCGGGGCTCGCAAAGGAGCGCGACAGATCCTGCCGCGAGCGCCGTCAGCCTTCGGCGAAGCCCGGCTTCGCCGGGCGAAAGCCGAAGGCGGCCAGGGACGTGAGGGTCGTCGTTCTCGGTGGAGGGTCGACCGGCGAGCATTTCGTCGGGGCCCTCCGCCGGCTCGACGGCGACGCTGAGATCACGCTCGTCGAGAGCCGGCTCGTCGGCGGCGAGTGCTCGTACTTCGCCTGCATGCCGACGAAGACGATGCTGCGGGCGACGGAGCTGTCGTCGTCCCTCGACCGCGCGCCCGGTCTCGCTCCGGAGAGCCCGGAGGCAGTCGGTGTCTGGAGCTGGCGGGACTGGGTGACGAGCGACTGGGACGACGCCGGCCAGCTCGAATGGCTCGAGGGGCAGCGCTGCGCGTTCGTGCGCGGGAGCGGGCACGTCTCGCGGGCGGGCGTCGTCGAGGTCGCAGGTCAGGAGCTGTCGTACGACAAGCTCGTCGTCGCGACGGGCTCGTCGCCGGCGGTGCCGCCGGTCGACGGTCTCGACGAGGTCGAGTATTGGACGAACCAGGACGCGACCCGCACGCACGAGATTCCGGCGAGCCTCGCAGTGATGGGCGGCGGCCCGGTCGGTGCCGAGCTCGCGCAGTTCTTCGCGCGCATGGGATCCAAGGTGACGCTGATCGAGCACGGCCCGCGGCTGCTCGGGCGCGTGCACGAGGACGCCGGCGAGCTTCTGGCGAACGCCTTCCGCTCGGAGGGGATCGAGCTTCGTCTCGGCGTCGACGTCGAGAATGTCGCGCCCGGCGTGCGGTTGCAGCTGTCGGACGGCTCGACCGTGGAGGCGGAGACGCTGCTCGTCGCTGCGGGCCGGCGGCCCAACAGCGAGGGCCTCGGGCTGGAGGCGATCGGCGTGACGGTCGGCCGTGGCGGCATCGAGGTGGACGAGCGGATGCGTGCTGCCGACGACGTCTGGGCGATCGGCGACTGCGCGTCCGCTGCGCCGCAGCTCACCCACGTCGGCAAGTACCAGGCGCGGGTCGCGGCCGCCGACATGCACGGCCGGAAGGCGAAGGCCGACTACCGCGCGGTTCCGGCGGGGGTCTTCACCGACCCGGAGGTCGCGTCCGTAGGGCGCACCGACGGCGACGAGCTTGTCTCGTCGCGGTGGGAGCTGACGCAGACGCCGCGCCTCGCGACGTATGAGCGTCCGAAGCGCGACGGATTCGTGCGGTTGTTCGCCGATCCGCAGAAACGGATCCTCGTGGGGGCGGTCGCGGTCGGCCCGCAGGCGGCGGAATGGCTCGGCCAGTTGACGCTGGCCGTGCGGGCCGAGACCCCCGTCGACGTCCTGGCCGACACGATCCAGCCGTATCCGACCTTCTCGGAGGCGATTTTCTTCGCCCTCCGGGATCTGATCGACACGCTCGCGTAGCATTCACGAAATGCTGGGCGAAGTTCTGACCGCGATCCTGACGCCGTTCTATCCGGACGGCTCGGTGAACGTCGACAAGTTCCGCGAGCTCGCGCGGCACCTCGTCGACAACGGCTCTGACGGCATCGTCGTCGCCGGGACGACGGGGGAGAGCCCGACGCTGAGCGACGACGAGAAGCTCGCGCTCTTCGCGGCGGCAGTCGACGCCGTGGGCGACCGCGCGACCGTCGTCGCCGGCACCGGCACGTACGACACGAAGCATTCGGCGCACCTGACGAAGAAGGCGACCGCGCTCGGGGTAGACGGCATCCTCGTCGTCACGCCGTACTACAACAAGCCGCCGCAGCGGGCGATCGTCCGGCACTTCCAGGAGATCGCGAGCGCGACCGACAAGCCGATCGTCGTCTACAACATCCCGAGCCGCGTCGTCGTCAACATCGAGTCCGAGACGATCCAGGAGCTCGCGAAGATTCCGAACGTGGCCGCGGTGAAGCAGGCGAACGACGATCTCACTCAGGCTGCGCGCATCGTCGCGACCGGCCTCACGCTCTATGCCGGCGACGACAACCTCATCTTCCCGTTCCTCGAGCTCGGCGGCGTCGGCGGCGTGTGCGTGCACACGCACGTCTGGGGCCCGCAGACGAAGGAGATGATCCGGCGCTACAAGGACGGCGACGTCGAGGACGCGCGGCGGCTGAACGACGAGATGGCGCCTGCGTACGAGCTGCTGAAGATCGAGACGAATCCGATCCCGATCAAGGCGGCGATGAACCTCCTCGGTCACGAGCTCGGCGGCTACCGGCTGCCGATGGTCGACCCGACCGAGCAGGAGCTCGCGCAGGTGCGCAGTTGCCTGGAGCGCGCCGGCGTGCTCCAGTCGGTGTAGTGGGAATCTGCCGCATTATCCCGCTCGGCGGTCTCGGCGAGGTCGGGAAGAACATGACCGTGTTCGAGGCAGACGGCTCGATCGTCATCGTCGACGCCGGGCTGGCGTTCCCGCGCGACGAGCATCTCGGCGTCGACCTGGTGCTGCCCGACTTCTCGTATCTCGTCGAGCGCGCGTCGATGATCCGCGGCGTCGTCCTCACGCACGGGCACGAGGACCATGTCGGCTCGCTGCCGTACCTCATGCGCGAGGTGCACATTCCGGTCGTCGTCGCCACGCGGCTGACGCTCGGCCTCGTCAAGTCGAAGCTCGACGAGCACGGCCTGCTGCGCGAGGCAGACCTGCGGGAGGTGGCGCCCGGCGACGAGCCGTTCGAGCTCGGGCCGTTCCGGATCGAGCTCGTGCGCATGGCGCACTCGATCCCGGACGCCGCCGCCGTCGTCCTCGAGACGCCGGGCGGGCGCATCGTGCACACCGGCGACTACAAGATCGACCACACACCGGTCGACGGGCAGCGCACCGACGTCGGCAAGCTCGCCGAGATCGGCAACCGCGGCGTCGATCTCATGCTCGGCGACTCGACGAACGCCGAACGGCCCGGCGTCACGCAGTCCGAACGCGTCGTCGGCGAGGCATTCCGGCAGATCTTCCCGAGCAGGACGGGCAAGATCCTCGTCGCCTCGTTCGCGTCGAACGTGCATCGCATGCAGCAGGCGGTCGACGTCGGGATGGACTGTGGGCGCAAGGTTGCGTTCGTCGGCCGCTCGATGCGCAAGAACTCGAACATCGCGCGCAATCTCGGCTACATGGACGTCCCCGAGGACGTGATCATGAAACCGCAGGACCTCGCCGAGCTCCCGCGCGACCAGCAGTTGATCCTCTGCACCGGCAGCCAGGGCGAGCCGATGTCTGCGATGACGCGCATCGCCTACGACGACCATCGCGACGTCCAGGTGGAGCCGGGCGACACGGTGATCATCTCCGCGAAGCCGATTCCCGGAAACGAGCTGCGCGTGCACGACGCCATCAACCGGCTCGCGAAATCGGGCGCCGAGGTGCTGCACGAGGACAACGCGCCGGTCCACGTCTCGGGCCACGGGCGGGCGGAGGAGCTGCGCACGATCATCAGCCTGCTCCGTCCGCGCTCCGTCATGCCGCTGCACGGCGAGTTCCGCATGCTCGCGGCGCACGCGCAGCTCGCCCGCGAGGGCGGCATCCCGGAGGAGCGCATCGTGCTCGCGGAGAACGGGTCGGTCGTCGAGCTCGCGGACGGCAACGCGCGCATCGTCGATCACGTCACCGCCGGGATGACGTTCGTCGACGGGCTCGGTGTCGGCGACGTGCACGACGTCGCGCTGCGCGACCGCCGCCGCCTGTCCGAGGACGGCATCCTCATCGTCGTCGCGACCCTGGCGGCGCAGAACGGCTCGGCAGGCCTCACCGCGGCGCCGGAGCTGATCGCGCGCGGATTCGGAGACGGCGCCGACGTGCTCCTCGACGAGCTGCGGGAAGAGGCGGCGCGCGTCCTCACGGAGCTGCTCGGCGACGACATCAGCGAGATCAAGCTGCTGCAGGAGCACGTGCACGAGGCACTCGGCGGGCTCGTCTACGACCGCACCGGGCGCCGGCCGATGATCCTGCCCGTGCTAGTGGAGGTCTAGGCGTGCCTTGGGCGGACGTGCTCGAGGAGTCGGCCGCCGAGCACGCGACGGCGCAGCGGCTGATCCTCCAGCTCGCCGCGTGCGAGGCGGCGGCGCTCGCATTCTGCCGGCTGCTCGAACAGTGGGCGCGCGGCGACGCGCGGCCGGCGACGGCAGGGGGACGGCAGGCGGCGCTCCGGCGCGCTGCCGATCGCATCGAGACCGCGCTCACCGGGCTCGAGGAGCCGCTGAAGCGGTATCTGCTCGAGCTCGAGGCAGAGGTGGCCGAGGGGAGGTCGTGGTACGGCGGCCCCGGGGCGGCAGAGCTTCTCGACTGGACGGCCGTGCTCGAGCGCGCGGGCGTGCACGCCGAGCCGGAGCGCGTCGCGCAGGCGTATCTCGAGCTCGCGGTGCTCGTTCGGGCGCTCGAAGGCCTGACGACCGCCGCGCTCATCGACGCGCTGCCGGACCGGGCGTCGTTGTGGGCCGGGCTGTTCGATCTGCGCGAGAACTTGTTTGGCCGCGCGCTCGACGATCTGCGCGCGCTCGCCGTCGCGTAGGTGGCGGCGCCTCGTCTGACCGTCGTCGGCTCGATCAACCTCGACCTCGTCGCGCGCGCCGAGCGCCTGCCGCGGCCGGGTGAGACGGTCACCGGCGGGACGTTCTCCCGGGTGCCCGGCGGCAAGGGCGCAAACCAAGCTGTTGCCGCGGCCCGTCTCGGGGCGAACGTGACCTTCATCGGTTGCGTCGGCGCGGACGAGACCGCGCTTGCCGAGCTCGCGGGCGCCGGTGTGAACCTCGAACGGCTGAAGCGCGTCGGCGGTGAGACCGGCGTCGCGCTGATCCTCGTCGACGGAGCGGGGGAGAACGAGATCGTCGTCGCGCCCGGCGCGAACCTCGAGCTCTTGCCGGAAGATGTCGACGTGCCCGACTGCGACGGCGTCCTCTGCCAGCAGGAGATCCCGGCCGAGACCGTCGCGCACGTCGCGGCGACTGCGCCCGGCGAGTTCTTCCTCAACGCCGCGCCTGCGCGCGAGGGCGCGCCGGCCGCGGACGTCACGATCGTGAACCGCTACGAGCTCGACGCGCTCGCGCATCGCAACGGCGTCGTCGCCGTCACGCTCGGCGCCGAGGGTGCCATCCTCCTCGAGCACGGCGAGGAAGTGGCCCGCGCGGAGCCGCCGTCCGTCGAGGCGGTCGACGGCACCGGCGCCGGCGACGCGTTCACCGCCTGTCTTGTCGTGTCTCTGCTCGAAGGACGCGACCGCGGGGAGTCGTTGCGCCGTGCGTGTGTCGCGGGCGCGCTCTCAGCGTCGCGCTTCGGCGCGCAGTCGTCGCTTCCGACCGCTGCGGAGGTGGACGCGCTCCTATGAGCATTCCGATCGTCATCGACTGCGACCCGGGCCATGACGACGCGATCGCGATCCTGCTCGCGCTCGCATCGCCGGAGGTGGAGCTGCGCGGCATCGTCACGGTCGCCGGCAACCAGACGGTCGACAAGACGACGCAGAACGCGCTCAAGGTCCTCGAGCTCGCGGGCCGGACCGACGTTCCGGTCGTGCGGGGCGCCGAGGCGCCGCTCCGGCGCGAGCTCCGCACCGCCGCGCACGTGCACGGCGAGAGCGGGCTCGACGGGCCGGACCTGCCCGAGCCGTCCACGCAGCCCTCGGACGACGACCCCGCCACATGGCTCGAGCCCGGCGTCGTGCTCGTGCCGACCGGTCCGCTCACGAACGTCGCGCGCCTCTTCGAGCGCGGCGTGCAGCCCCAGCGGATCGTGTGGATGGGCGGCGCGATCGCTGAGGGCAACATCACGCCGGCCGCCGAGTTCAACGCGTTCGTCGATCCCGAGGCGGCGGCGGCCGTGTTCGCCGGCGGCTCCGACCTGACGATGATCGGCCTCGACGTCACGCACAAGGCGCTGTTCACGCGCGCGCACGCGGACCGCCTGCGCGGCACCGGCCGCGCCGGGCGCGTCGTCGCGGAGCTCTCGGACTTCTTCCAGCTCTTCCACGAACGGCGCTACGGGATGAACGGCTCGCCGATCCACGACGCGATGGCGGTCGCCCATGTCATCGACCCGACATTGGTGGGGACAGTCCCCTGTTACGTAGCCGTGGAGGTGGCGTCGGAGTTCTGTGACGGTCGGACGGTCGTCGACCGTTGGGGCGTGACCGGAAAGCCGGCGAACGCGCACGTCGGCATCGACGTCGACGCGGAGCGGTTCCTCGAATTGCTCATCGAACGGATTGGGTCGCTCGCGTGATCGTCTTCGCCGCGATCGCGCCGCACGGCGACGTCGACGAGCCGCCGGAGCTGCTCGCGGCGATGGAGGAGCTCGGCCGCCGCTTCGACGCAGCGGCGCCCGACGCGGCGATCGTCGTCACGCCGCACAACGTGCACGTCGAAGGCCACTTCGCGGTCGTCACCGCGGCGAAGGTGGGGGAACACGAGGTCGACCGCGGGCTCGCGGCCGCCGCGATCGACGCGCTGCGTGCCGACGGGCTCCCGGTCGTCGGCATCTCGTACGGCGGCAACGACGCCACGCAGGCCGAGCATCCGCTCGACTGGGGAACGGAGATCCCGCTGCGGTTCATGTACGCGGCGAAGATCGTCGTCGTGTGCCCGGCGCGCGACCGGCTGCTCGCCGAGCACGTTCGCGCGGGCGCGGTGCTCGCAGCCCTTCCGGGCCGCCACGCCCTGATCGCGAGCGCCGACCAGGGGCACGCCCACGACCCCGCCGGCCCCTACGGGTTCGACGCCGCTGCCGCCGACTACGACGCGCTCGCGCAGGAGATCGTCCGGTCCGGCGACCTCGACTTCGAGCCGCTCGCGCGGCTCGTCGAGCCCGCCAAGGCCGACTCCCTCTGGCAGATGCTCGTGCTGCAGGGCGCGGTGGGGCGGTCGGCCGCCGTCGAGCTGCTCGCCTATGCCGCCCCGAGCTATTACGGGATGCTCGTGGCTGCGGCCGTCTCGTAGAGGAACCGCCTCCGCGGCGGCGAACCCGCCGTCATGCCGCGCGAGAAGCGCAAGAGCAAGCTGGTCCCCAAGAAGCCTGCCCGGGTCAAGAAGAAGATCCGCAAGCAGCGCAGCCTCGGCCACCCCGAGCTCTGGGGGATCGGGCTCGCCGCGGCCGGATTCTTCCTCGGCGCCGTCCTCTATGCGGGCTGGAACGGCGGGTACGTCGGGCACGCGTTCGCGCGCGGGCTGCATGCGCTCGTCGGCGGCGCATCCTGGGTGCTGCCGCTCGTCTTCGTCGCCTTCGGCTTCCTCATGGTGGTGCGCAGCGCGCTCATCGACGTGCGACCGTTCCGCGCCGGGATCGCCGTGCTCGCGTTCGGCCTCCTGCTCACGCTCGGCAAGGACCAGGGCGGCTACTTCGGCCAGGCGCTCGGCGGGCTCGCGGGCGTCGCGATCGGCGCGACCGGCTCGCTCCTCCTCGGCATCCTCCTGATGCTCGTCGGAGGGCTGCTGCTCTCCGGATCGTCGCTCGGCGCGATTCTGCGCGCCTCCGGCCATCAGATGCACCGCGCAGCGAGGAACGCGCGTCAGCGACCGCGTCGCGAGCAAGTCGTCGGCAGGTCGCCGGTCATGCCCAGCAAGCCGGTCTTGGACGCGGAGGAGGCGTACCCCGACGTCGTCGCACCGCAGGCGCTCGAGCCTCCGACGCTCGTGCATGAACCGCTCGTGGCCGAGCAGCAGGAGCTCTTCGACGACATCACCGTCGAGCATCCCGAATACCGCCTGCCGGACCGCAGCGTGCTGCGCCGCTCACCCGACAAACCGGCGCACAGCGGCGAGAACGCGGCGCGCGTCGCCGACCTGCTCGTGCAGACGCTCGCCCACTTCGGCGTGGAGGCGACTGTGATCGGGCAGATCTCCGGTCCGCGCGTCACGCGCTACGAGTTGCAGCTCGCGCCCGGCACGAAGGTGAACAAGGTCGCAGCGCTCAAGGACGATCTCTCGTACGCGCTCGCGACGACGGAGATCCGGATCCTCGCCCCGATCCCCGGCAAGCAGGCGGTCGGCGTCGAGCTCCCGAACCTCTCGCCGAACCTCGTCACGCTCGGCGACATCTTCGACGACCTGCCTGCGACTGCGAGCCCGGTGGCGGTGTGGCTCGGGAAGGACATCTCCGGCTCCGCGGTGTGGACCGATCTCGCGCGCATGCCGCACCTCCTCATCGCCGGCACGACCGGCTCGGGCAAGTCGGGCTGCATCAACGCGATCCTCACGTCCGTGCTGCTGCGCGCGACGCCGGACGAAGTCCGCATGATCCTCATCGACCCGAAGCGCATCGAGCTCAGCCACTTCGAGTCCGTTCCGCACCTGCTGACGCCCGTCGTGTCGAGCCCGAAGGAGGCGAGTGCGGTGCTCGCCAACTGCCTAGCGGAGATGGAGCGGCGCTACGAGCGCCTGTCGTCGGTGCGCGCGCGCAACCTGAACGAGGCGAACCGCGCGTTCCGCCAGCGCGGCGAGGTGACGCTTCCGTACCTGCTCGTCGTCATCGACGAGCTCGCCGACCTGATGATGGTCTCGCCGCAGGCGGTCGAGGACGCGGTGATCCGTCTCGCGCAGAAGTCGCGCGCGGTCGGCATCCACCTCGTGCTCGCGACGCAGCGGCCTTCGGTCGACGTGATCACGGGGATGATCAAGGCGAACGTGCCGTCGCGCATCGCGTTCGCGGTCTCGTCGCAGACGGATTCGCGCGTCATCCTCGACACGAACGGCGCCGAGTCGCTGCTCGGACAGGGCGACATGCTCTTCAAGCCGCTCGGCACGTCGCGGCTGCAGCGGCTGCAGGGCGCGTTCGTGACCGAGGAGGAGGTCGCGCTCGTCGTCGCGGCCGTCCGCGACCAGCGCGAGCAGGAGGTGGACGAGTCGTTCCTCGTTGCGCCGGAGCCGTTCGAGCACG
>DATGEH010000121.1:0-10212 GCA_035310325.1 Gaiellaceae bacterium | reverse complement strand
GAGGCGTACGAGCGGCTCATCCTCGACACGATGCTCGGCGACACGTCGCTCTTCACACGCGCCGACGAGGTGGAGGAGCAGTGGCTCCTCGTCGACGCGATCGTCGCTGCCTGGCAGCGCGACCGGCCCGGCTTCCCGAACTACGCGGCCGGCACGTGGGGCCCGCCGAGCGCGGACGACCTCCTCCGTCGTGACGGCCGCTCGTGGCGGCGGCATTGACCGCGCCGGCCGAGCTGGAGAGCTGGTCCGGCGAGGACGTCAAGCTCGCCGACGTCGAGAGCGAGCTCGGAAGGCTGCGCGCGCAGATGGTGGAAGAGGGTGCGCCGCCGAACCTGCGCACCAGCGTGATGACCCACCTCGCCTGGGTATCCGACGAGTGGCTCGACCGTGCACGCGCCGCTCTCTCCGGCATGGCGGAGCGCCACCCTTCGCGCACGATCATCCTCATCCCCGATCCGGACTCGGGCAAGGATCAGATCGACGCGTCGCTTTCGCTCGAGTGCTACGCGCTCGCCGAGCTCGAGCGCGACGTCTGCTCGGAGGTGATCGAGCTGCGCTTGCACGGCCGTCGGACGCAAGCGCCGGCGAGCATCGTCGAGCCGCTGCTCATCTCCGACCTGCCCGTGTTCCTCCGCTGGCGCGGCGAGCCGAGCTGGGGTTCGCCCGAGCTCGACCAGCTCGTCGGCGTCGTCGACCGGCTCATCTTCGACACGACGGAGTGGGACGATCTTCCGTACCCGTACACGCGTCTCGCGGAGCTGTTCGAGCGCACGGCGGTCTCGGACATTGCATGGGCGCGCACGTCTCGCTGGCGGGCGTTGCTCGCCTCGCTCTGGCCCGACATCGCGGATGTCGGTTCGATCCGCGTGCAAGGGACGACGGCGCAGGCGTACTTGCTGGCGGGCTGGCTCCGCTCGCGCCTCGGTCGCCCCGACATCGAGCTCGAGCACGATCAGGCGGACACGCTCCAGGGGATCGAGCTAGACGGCAAGCCTGCGCCGTTCCCGCCCGGCGATCCGCCCTTGCCGAGCGACGTGCTCTCGGATGAGCTCGACCGCTTCACCCGCGACCTCGTCTACGAGGCTGCGGTGCTGGCCGCGTAGCGCCGCGAGCCGCTCGACGATCTAGCGCTTCGTCTTCTTCGGCGCCGGGAGGATCTTGAAGCTCGGCTTCGCGACGACGAGGCGAGCCAGATCGGACCACGACATCTGCTGCGCTCCGGTCGGCAACGAGAAGTCGAAGCCGCGGACGCGATACCACCACACCCCGGGCCCGACCGGGAGCACGATCGACGTGGACGCGGTCAGCAATCCCTTCGTGCCGGCGGCGGTGACCTCGGGCGTGAACGGATACCTCGACTTGCTCCACTGCACCTCGTAGGCCTCTGCGCCGAGCGCCGGCGTCCACGAGATGAGCGGCTGACCGTAGAACGCGGTCGTGTGCAGCGCCGAGGTCAAGCGTCCCTGCGACGAGAGCCCGGTCGCGAACAGGTCGCCGGAGGACGTGAGCGACGGCTCGCTCTCCTTGCCGAAGCGCGCGACGCGTCCGGCTGCGCAGACGTCCTGCGGCAACTCCAGATCCTGGTAGACGAAGCCTCCGCCGGTACCGGCCACCGGCTCGCCCGCGCCGTGCCCGAAGGTGAGCTTCGACGCGAGCGTGAGCTGCGATCCGCTGATGCCGGTGATCGTGGCGCTCTCCGCGGTCGCGCCCGTGCCGATCGACACGGTGTCGCCGGTGTTCAAGCCACTCGTGCTGATCACCGGAAGGGTTGTGTCGCCGATCTTCGCGCCCGGCGACGCAACGTTCGTCGCTGCAGCGCCTGGTGTCCCGGCGGTGACGGGGACGACCGTCCAGTAGTAGCCGCTGCTCGGCCAGGCCGTGTCCCACAGGTCGATAGGTGCGCCGACGTTGCCAGTCCACGTCAGGCCTCCGGGCGCCGGAGCGGCCGGCGTCGTCGACGGCGTCGACGTCGGCGCCGGCGCAGTGGTGGTCGCGGCCGGCTCACCGGGTGCCCCGGGCACGGAGGTCGTCGGCGTCGCCTGCGGTAGCGACTCGGTCGGCGTCACGCTCTCGCCGTCGAACGTGAAGCTCGCCGGCTCGCCGCCGTCGCCGAGATACTGCGACTGGGCTGCGGCGAGGCCGAGCGCGGACGTCGGGAGCGCGAGCGGCCCGGAGGCGCGCGGCGCGTATGCCGGAGCCCCGACGACTGCGCTCGTGAAGACGCGGTTGAGACACTGCTTGTCGGTGAACACGTACACGCGGAACAGCTCGGCCGACGTGCCCCCGAGCGTCTGGTCGCCGGTCCACAGGAACGCGGGCATCAGCCGGTGCGCAGGCGAGGCCGCGCTGCCGTCGGAGAACACGTCCGAGACAGTGCCCACGAGCTTGATCTGGCCGTCCGTCTCGGCGCCGTTCGACGAGGTGTAGATCGGGCTCCACGCGCCGTATTGCACCGTCGGAATGCCGTTCAGCCGGCCGGTGACGTCAGTCCGCAGCGCGCGGATTCGCCAACGAACCGTTCCCATCCACGCCGTCGTGGGATGGAAGGTGTAGAACTCGCGCTCGTCGAGCGTGTTCGTCGTCGAGAGCTCGAACTTGTGCACGTCGACGAGCCAGACCTGGTACGCGAGGGCGCCTTCGACCGGCGTCCAGCGAAGGAGGCCTGGATAGCTCGGCAACGGCGCCGGGGGTGTGGGCGGAACCATGTCGAAGCCGAAGCGTGCGCTCCACGGCGTCGCGCCGTGGAGGGTCACTGCGCGGACGCGCGCGTACAGGGAGTGCGGGGACCCGGTGATCCAGGGCAGCGTCAGCGACGGAGCCTCGACCGGGGTCGTTGCGTTCAGGTCGGCGTAGATCACCGAGTTGTCGCGGAAGGTCGTGCTCAGCGAGAGCTGGAACTCGTAGTGGAGAGCGCCCGGCACGGGGTTCCACGCGAACGACGGAGTGCGGGAGAAGCTGGTCCGCAGCGGCTCGTCGGCGCGGAGCATGAACGCGTGCAGCCCAGTCGGCCCAACTGTCTCGGACCGGGCGGTGCCGGCCGTGATCGCGAGAACGAGGACGGCGACGAGCAGGGCGGCGGGACGAACGAAACGCATCGTCCTTCTGGTTGTCGGCAGTGGTGGAGCGGCGCCTGTCCCTCAGACGAGGGATGCGAGCAGCTCGCCGGCGGCGAGGACGAGGGCGTCGCCGCCTGGGCGCCCGACGAGCTGCACCGACGCCTTGCCCCAGGGCAGGGCCAGCGCCGGTCGCCCGAGCACGTTGAATGGATAGGTGAAGCGGGTGGCGGCGTCGCGGATCTCGCGTTCGTCCGCATCAGCGGGCGGCGGGAGGAGCGGGACGGTCGGCGTCAGCAGCAGGTCGACGCCGTCCAAGAGCTTGTCGCAGCGCTCGCGGTATTCGCTGCGCGTCCGCTCGGCGGCGGCGACGTCGGCGTCGGTCACTGCCAGGCAGCGCTCGAGCTTCCAGCGGACGTTCTCGCCGTATTCGTCCTCCCGCTCGGGGAACAGGCCGCGGTGGACGTCGGCGACCTCGCGCATGAAGAGCGCGTACTCCGTGCGCTCGACGAGCGGGAGAGCGATTGGCCGGCCGCGGGGAAAGCGGGAGGCGGCGTCCTCGATCAGGGTCCGTACGACCGGCTCGGCGTGCTCGACCCAGGCGACGCCGACCGTCAGCTCCTCGAGCGAGTCGACGGTTGCGGGCGTGAAGGCCGGCACGAGCGCTTGCAGCAGATCGACGCAGCCGGCGACGCTGCCTGCCATGGGGCCGACATGGTCGTAGCTCGGGGCGAGTGGGAAGCAGCCGTCCACCGGGACGAGCCCGAACGTCGGTTTGAAGCCGACGACGCCGCACCACGCCGCCGGGATGCGAATCGAGCCGCCGCTGTCGGTACCGAGCGCGAGCTCGACCTCGCCGGCCGCGATCGCGGCCGCCGAGCCGCCGCTCGAGCCGCCGGCCAGGCGACCGGGAAGGCGCGGATTCGGCACGGTGCCGAAGTGGGGGTTCTGCGACGAGACGCCGTACGCGAACTCGTGCAGGTTCGTCTTGCCGGCAACCGCATAGCCGGCGGCCTCGAGCGCCACGACGGCCGCCGAGCTCTGCCGGGGCACGTGGTCGGCGAAGATCGACGAGCCGTACGTCGTCGTGAGGCCCGCAGTGTCGAGGAGGTCCTTGACGGCGACCGGGATGCCGCCGGTGGGCTCGTTGGGCCGCGCGAGCCAGATCCCTTCCACGCGGGCGAGCCCGGGAACTCGCGGGCCTTCCCTACTTGAAGTGGAGGTAGATGAACGCGACGGCGAACGAGCCGGCGAAGAGCAGCCAGAAGAAGCCGAAGAGCAGCCAGCCCATGCGTGCGTTCTTGCGGGCGAGCTCGTCCATCACACGAACAGGTCGAGGGCCATCGCCGCGAAGAGCAGCGCGAGATAGAGGAGCGAGTAGTGGAAGAGCAGCACCGCGCGCCGCGGGGTGATGTCGCGGCGCAGCCGCTCGGCCAGACCGACGAACACCGCGCCCAGCCCGAGCGCGCACGCGAGGTACACGAGGCCGACCGTTCCCCACGCCCACGGCAGCAGGGTCACCGCGACGAGGCCGAGCGAGTAGACGACGATCTGCCGTGCGGTCTCGCGCTCTCCCCGCACGACCGGCAGCATCGGCACCTTCGCCGCCGCGTAGTTGTCCTTCAGCAGCAGCGCGAGGGCCCAGAAGTGCGGCGGCGTCCAGACGAAGACGATCGTGAACAGGATGAGCGCCGCGATTCCGACATGGCCGGTTGCGGCCGCCCAGCCGACGAGCGGCGGGACCGCGCCGGCCGCGCCGCCGATGACGATGTTCTGCGGCGTCGTGCGCTTGAGCCAGCGCGTGTACACAAGGACGTAGAAGAGGTTGCCGACGAGCGCGAGCACGGCGGTGAGCACATTCACGGCGCTCGCGAGCAGCACGAACGAGAACGCCGACAACGCGAGCCCGAACTCGAGTGCGCGGCTCGGGGCCACGCGCCCGGATGCGACGGGTCGCTGTTTCGTGCGCTCACCCATCAGCGGATCGATGTCGCGGTCGAGGACGTGGTTGAGCGCGCTCGCGCCGCCGCAGGCGAGCGCGAGACCCGTCATCGCCGCGATCGCCGTCGTCGTCCCGGGCCAGCCGCGCGCGCCGACGATCATCCCGCAGAACCCGGTGACGAGCAGCAGGCTCATGATTCGCGGCTTCGTCAGCGTGACGTAGTCGCGCCAGCTTCCCCACGGGACGTGCTCACCGCGCAGGCTCAGTGCGGTGACGACGAGCAGCGCTGCGAACGCGCACGCAGCGAGCACCGCATGGATCCCGCGTCCAGGTGCCGCAGCCGCGGCCGTGAAGAGCGCGGCGGCGCCGAGTATGGGCGCGAGCAGCTCGCGGTGTGTGAGCCAGGCGGTGACGAGCAGGGCGGCCAACGGCGGTGCGACGAGCGCGGCGAGCAAGCGGTGAGTCGTGCCGAGGTTCGCGGCGCCCGAGACGACGGCGAGCACGGTCCCAGCCGACGCCGCGAGCGCGGTCAAACGGAGCCAGGGTCCGGGAGCGACGGTCGTCACGTTTCCTCCGCGAGTTTACGTCGCAAGTCGCGCAGCGGTCGGGCGCTCTCGACGTAGGGGACGGTGTCGAAGTTGTAGACCGGCGGCGGCGAGGTCGTGTACCACTCGAGCGTGTCGGCGAGCCAAGGGTCGTTGCCCGCGCGAACGCCCTTGCGCAGAAGATGCGTCTGCCAGACGTTGGCGATGAACACCGCGACGCCGAGCGTCGTGATCGCCGAGCCGATCGTCGACGTGAGGTTGTACCACTCCCACAATCCGCCGTGGCTGTACGTGTACACGCGGCGCGGCATCCCGAGCAGGCCGAGCATGTGCTGTGGGAGAAACGTGACGTTGAAGCCGACGAACATGAGCCAGAAGCTGGTCTTCCCGAGGCGCTCGTCGAGCATCCGGCCGAACATCTTCGGCCACCAGTAGTGGAGCCCGCCGAAGAGCGCGAACACGATGCCGCCGAAGGCCACGTAGTGGAAGTGCGCGACGATGAAGTACGAGTCGTTCACCTGCCAGTCGACCGGAAATGCGGCGAGATAGAGGCCCGAAAGGCCGCCGATCGTGAAGAGCGCGATGAATGCGAGCACGAAGAGCATCGGCGTATCGAACTGCAGGTTGCCGCGCCACGTCGTCGCGAGCCAGTTGAAGATCTTCACGCCCGTCGGGACGGCTACCGCCATCGACGACAACATGAAGAAGCCGTCGAGGCCGAGCGGCATGCCGATCGTGAACATGTGGTGCGCCCACACGAGCATCGAGACGAATGCGATTGCGACGGTCGAGAACGCGACGGCCTTGTAGCCGAAGATCGGCTTGCGCGAGAACACGGGAAGGATCTCGGACACCATCCCCATCGCCGGCAGCACCATGACGTACACCTCGGGGTGGCCGAAGAACCAGAACATGTGCTGGTAGAGGACGATGCTTCCTCCCTGTGCGGGTAAGAAGAAGTGCGTGCCGGCCTGCCGGTCGAGCAGGAGCATCGTGACCGCGGCCGAGAGCGTCGGCAGCGCGACGATGAGCAACACCGCGAAGATCAGGATCGACCACACGAAGAGCGGTATGCGCGTCCAGCTCATGCCACGCGTGCGCATGTTCGTGATCGTCACGATGAAGTTGATCGCGCCGAGCAGCGACGACAGCGTGAGGATGTGGATGCTGAGGATCCAGTAGTCCTGCCCGTGCCCCGGGCTGAACTGCGCCTCGGACAACGTCGGATACGACCACCAGCCCGCCTTCGCGGGACCGCCGGTCGCGAACCAGCTGCCCCAGAGGACGATCCCGCCGAGCAGGAAGAGCCAGTACGAAAGCGCGTTCAGGCGCGGGAAGGCGACATCTCGCGCGCCGATCATCAACGGCACGAGGAAGTTCGCGAACCCGGCGATGATCGGGACGACGACGAGGAAGATCATCGTCGTGCCGTGCATCGTCATGACCTCGTCGTACGAGTTCTTCGTGAGGAACTTCTCGTTCGGCGTCGCGAGTTGCGCTCGCATCAGCACGCCGAGTAGCCCTGCGAGCGCGAAGAAGCCGATCGAGGTGAGGATGTACATGATCCCGATCCGCTTGTGGTCGACGGTCACGAGCCAGCTCGCGACGCGACCGCGCTTCCAGGTCACGGGAGGGGCTTCGGCTCTAACCGCCACTCGCCGCTCCCTTGTACACGTGCGCGCGTACATAAGAGGCGAGCGCCCGCATCTGGCCTGCAGTCCAGGTGTCGCCGACGGGCGGCATCTTGATTCCGCCCTGGCGCACGCGCTGTTCCAGTCCCGACGGCTGAGCGAGAAGCGGGCTCTGCTGAAGGTTTGGCCCGTAGCCGCCTTCGCCGTGCATGCCATGGCACGTGGCGCAGGCGCCGACATACTCGGAGCGGCCGAGATCCGCAGCCGCGCCGCTCGCGATGAACGTGCCGTACGCCTGCGGCGTGGTCGCGATCACGCGTGCACGCATCGCCGCGTGGTAGAGCCCGCACAGTTCGGCGCACTGCCCGGTGTACGTTCCGGCTGCGTCTGCCCGGAACCACGTGTGCGTCGTCTGGCCGGGAATCGCCTGGATCTTTCCGCCGAGCGCGGGGATCCACCAGCTGTGCACCACGTCGGGCGACACGACAGTGAGGTCGACGACGCGTCCAACCGGAACGGTCAGGTCGTTGATCGAGCGCACGCCGTTCGGATAGTCGAACTGCCAGTAGAACTGATGCGCCTCGACCGTGACGTGGATCGCGTCCGTCGCCGCCGGCGCGTCGGCGATACCGGGGAGCTCGTAGAAGACGAAAGCAGCGATGACGGCGAGGATGCCGACCGGAATCACCGTCCAGATCACCTCGAGGCGCGTGTGGCCGTGCACCTGCGCCCCCTCGACAGTGCGATCGCGACCGCGACTCCGGTACTTCCAGATGAAGACGACGAGGACCGTCTCGACGATGACGAACACGCCGGCCGTGAGGCCGAAGATGAGCCAGTACGCGGAGGTGATGCGCCGCGCGTTCGTCGAGTGCGGGCTCTCCGGCGCAAAGCCGCCGTTCGAGGCCGCCGCGACGCCCGCCGTCACCAGTACGGCGAAGCACGCGACAACCACCAACGACAGCTTCCCACGCACCCGAGCGGGCATTCTATGGGGGTGGATGCCGACACGCGGGTGGAGCTGCCCTCGTACATTCCGAACCAGTTCGAGGTGTTCGTGAACGGCGTGCAGCAGGATCGTGGCGCCGATTACGAGGTGGTCGACCGCTCGCTCGTCTTCCCGCGTCCCATCGCGCAGGAGGGTCGGCTCGGGTTCTGGCGCTGGGCGGGGATGTGGCTCGGCGTCGTCGGCTCGTACCGGAAGCACGAGACGGTGGACGTCGTCTACGAGCTCGACGGCAAGCGGTACGTGGAGACCGGCCTCAGACCGAGTTGAGGTGTTCGCCGGAGCCAGGCACCCGGCGTCAGCTGCGTTTTGTATCAGCTCGAAAGACTGGTGCCTGGCACCGGATTACTTTGGAACGGCCTCGAGCTTGTAGCCGACGCCGTAGCGGGTCTGGATGAACGTGTGCCGCGACGCGCGGCGGTCGATCTTCTCGCGCAGCCGCCGGACGAAGACGTCGACGGTCCGGTCGCGATGCGCCTCGCGCCGCCCCCAGAGCTTCTGCAGGAGCTCGTCGCGGGTGGCGACACGCCCCTGGTCGAGCGCGAGCTGGTACAGGAGCCGGAACTCGGTGGGCGTCAGCTCGGCGCTCTCGCCGTCGACGTACGCCTGCACCTCGCGCGGGTCGATTCTGAGCTCCTCGACCTCGATCGGCTCTCCGCGCGGCGTCTCGTCGCGGCGGATTCCCCGTCGGGCCGCCGCGCGCACGCGCGCGACGAGCTCCTTCATCGAGAAGGGCTTCACGAGGTAGTCGTCGGCGCCGATCTCCAGCGCATGCACACGGTCGTGCTCGGTCCCACGCGCCGAGACGACGACGATTGGGGTCGCGATTCCTTCCGCGCGGATCGTCTCTATGAGCTTCCAGCCGTCGAGCCCGGGGAGCATGAGATCGAGGACGCAGGCGTCGGGTTGCTCGTACCTGAGCCGCGCAAGCCCCTGGTCGCCGTTTCCGACCCAGACCGCATCGAAGCCCGCGGCGCCCAGGTGGCGGGTCATTCCCTGGGCGATCACCTCGTCGTCCTCGACGATGAGCACCTTGGGCATACGGTGTCATTATCGAGAAGGGACCGGTGAGGGCGGGTCGCCGACGGGTGAAGGGGTGGTGAAAGAGCTGTGAACGAGCAGGAGGCGGAGAAGGCCCGCGCGCTCGTCGAGCGGCTCCAGGAGCCGGTTGTCGTGCTCGACAGCGAGCGCCGGCTCGTCGCCGCGAGCCCGAGCGCGGCGGCGGCGCTCGGCAATCCCATGCCGGGGCGGAGGATCGGCGAGCACGCCCTCGCGGGGTCGCCGCTCGTCTTGTTCCTCGCCGAGCTGCCTGAGCTCTCGGCCTACCAGGAGCTGCGCGCAGGGTTCACCGCGGCCGTGTCGCACGAGCTACGCACGCCGCTCACGCGCTTGCTCGTCCTCCTCGAGAGCGCGACGCTGCCGGGCGCGAACGTCGATGACCTCGTCGACCAGGCGCGGCAGGAGATCGAGCAGACGCGCGACCTCATCGACGACGTCCTCTTCCTCGGCGAGCTCGAGACGGGACGCGAGGTCGTCTCTCTCGGCTACACGGTCGCGAAGCCGGTGATCGAGGAGGCCGTCGCGGCGTTGTCGGATCGCGCCGAGCACGCGCAGGTGCTGCTCGTAGTCGACGCCGATCCCGCGGTCGAGCTACCGCTGCGGCCCCGGATGATCCGCGTCGTCGTCGAGAACCTCGTCGCGAACGCGATCCGCTATTCGGGCCCGGGAAGCACGTGCACCGTCTCGGTCGTCGCCGACGGCGACGCTGTGACGCTCGCCGTGTCGGACGACGGCGCAGGCGTGCGCGAGGCGGATCTCGCCCGGCTGTTCGAGCGCTTCTACCGCGCCGACCAGGCGCGGTCGTCGCGCGGTACCGGGCTCGGCCTCGCGATCGTCAAGCACGTCGTCACGTCCGCGGGCGGGACCGTCGAGGCGACGAGTGCGCCCGGCGAGGGCCTCCGCATCGTCTGCAGCTTCGCGCGACTCTCTAGCCGAAGCGACCGGTGACGTAATCCTCCGTCCGCTTGTCGGACGG
>DATGEH010000120.1:0-3336 GCA_035310325.1 Gaiellaceae bacterium | reverse complement strand
GAACTCCACCCGCCTGCGATGCGCGCTGTGATGCACGTATCCATCGCCGGCGTAGAGTCCAGACCACCAGAGCAGGTCCTCGTCCCCTTGCGTTGGAAGGCTGACGGCGCGAGCTCTGCGATCCCGTATCTTGCCCGGACCGGCCAGAACCTGAACGACGCCAAGGTCTGGAGTTCGACGGGCGACGCCGACGATATCGCCTATGCGCAGTTCTCCAGCCGGCCTCCACTCGCGCCTGAAACGTCGCCGAACTCTTCCCGGTCGTCGTCGGTCCGCGAGCGAAACGAATGCGGTGTCGCGCAGTAACTCGGATGGTTCGCGTGCCGATAGTGACTTCGACGATCTGACGGCTGCCGACGGCGACGACGGAACCGACTTGCGCTGGTTCGATCGTGCGGCGCGCTTCGTCGAATGTGAAAGCGGTATCCGCGGGCACCAGGTGGCGTGCTTCTACCAACCCACGAGCGGTATGGACCAGTGTTTCCTCATGCACCCGCACGCCGCGACCTGCCTCGTCGCCGATCACTCGATTGTTATCGGAACCCGCTGGATTGGCTAGAGCGGGGAGCGCTCCTTGGCCTCTTCCCCCGGCCACTCGTGGAGGCCCCAGGCGCTGCCTTTCAGGGCCTTCAGGCTCAGCAGGGCGCATTTGATGCGCGCCGGGCTGAGGGTGATGCCGAGGTTCGCCATGACGTGCTCGCGGTCGATCGCCTTCAGCTCGTCGAGGGTCTTCCCCTTCACCTCGTCGGTGAGGATCGAGGCCGAGGCCTGCGAGATCGCGCAGCCCTTGCCGCTGAACCGCACGTCCTCGACCCGCTCGTCGGCGCCGATCTTCAGGTACATCGTGATCTCGTCGCCGCAGAGCGGGTTCGTGTCGTGGTAGCGGTGCGTCGCGTCGGGCAGCTCGCCGAAATTGTGCGGGTTCTTGTAGTGGTCGAGGATGAACTCGCGGTAGAAGTCGTCCATTAGACCTGCTCAATCTCCCGGCTTCGCCGGAGAGATAGCTCAAGGCTGGTGGACTCACTCCTCGCGGCAAAGCCGCTCGTCGTTCGGCTCATACCTTGAACAGCTTCTTCGCCTTGTCGATCGCCGCGACGAGCGCGTCGATCTCGGCGAACGTGTTGTACAGGTAGAAGCTCGCGCGGGTCGTGGCCGCGGTCCCGAGCCGGTTCATGAGCGGCTGGTTGCAGTGATGACCCGCCCGCACGCAGATGCCCTCGCTGTCGAAGATCTGGGCCACGTCGTGCGGGTGGATGCCGGCGACGTCGAACGAGATCACGCCGACGCGGTCGTCCGTGGTCTTGGGACCGAACACGGTCACCCCGGGGATGGCCTGCAGCCGTGGGAGCGCGTACGCGACGAGGGCCCGCTCGTGCTCGTGGATCTTCTCGAGCCCGACCGCCTGCAGGTAATCGACCGCGGCGCCGAGCCCGATCGCGTCGACGTACGCCGACGTGCCGGCCTCGAACTTCCACGGCAGCTCGTTCCAGGTCGTGAGATCGACCGAGACGCGCGAGATCATGTCGCCGCCGTACAGGAACGGGCGCATCCGCTCGAGGATCGCGGCGCGGCCCCAGACGACGCCGGACCCGGGCGGTGCCAGCATCTTGTGACCGCTGAAGGCGAGGAAGTCGCAATCCAGGTCGCGGACGTCCACCTTCGCGTGCGGCACGGATTGCGCGCCGTCGAGGACGACGAGCGCGCCCGCGGCGTGGGCCTCGGCGATGAGCTCCTTCGCCGGGGTCACCGTCCCGAGCCCGTTGCTCGTGTGGGTGAGCGTGACGAGCTTCGGCCGCTTGACCATCGCCGCGGTGAACTCCTCGCGCCGCAGCCGCCCATCGTCGTCGATGTCCACCACGACGACCTCGGCGCCGACCTGCTGCGCGAGCTGCTGCCAGGGCACGAAGTTCGAGTGGTGCTCGAGGACGGTCGTGACGATGACGTCCCCCGCGCCGATGTGCTCCCGACCCCACGTCTGCATGACCAGGTTGAGGCCCTCGGTCGCGTTCCGGCAGAAGATCACCTCGCGCGTCTGCGGCGCGTTGATGAGCTTCGCGACCTTCTCGCGCGCGGCCTCGAAGAGCGCGGTGGTGCGCTCGCTGAACTCGTAGACGCCGCGATGGATGTTCGCGTTGTGGTCGAGGTAGACGTTCGACATCGCCTCGATGACCGCTCGGGGCTTCTGGCTCGTCGCGGCGTTGTCGAGGTACACGAGCGCCTTCCCGTGCGCCGTCCGCGAGAGGATCGGGAAGTCCGCGCGGATCCGCTCGACGTCGAGCGGCGTCGCGGGCTTGGCCGGCGCGGTGATCGCCACTAGCTCGTCCCCGCCGTCGCGGGCTCCTTGTTGTCACCGCGGCCTCCGGCCGCGTCCGCTGAAGGCTCCTTGTAGAGCTCCTCGCGGACGAAGTCGTAGCCCTTGCGCTCCAGCTCGGCCGCGAGCTCGCGCCCGCCGGTGCGGACGATCTTCCCGTCGACGAGCACGTGGACGAAGTCAGGCTGGATGTAGCGGAGGATCCGCTCGTAGTGCGTGATCAGCAGGATCCCGATGTCCGGGCCGCGCAGCGACTCGATGCCCGTCGCGATCGTCTTCAGCGCGTCGATGTCGAGGCCCGAGTCGGTCTCGTCGAGGATCGCGAACGTCGGCTGGAACATGTGCATCTGGAGGGTCTCGAGGCGCTTCTTCTCTCCGCCCGAGAAGCCGTCGTTCACCGCCCGCTTGAGGAAGTCGTCGGGCACCTGGAGGAGCTGCATCTTCTCGGCGAGCATCTTCCGGAACTGCGGGATCGGCATGTCGTTCTTCTTCTCGACACCCGGCGTCGCGCGCCGCGCGTTGATCGCCGTGCGGAGGAAGTTCGCGACCGAGACGCCCGGGATCGCCGATGGGTACTGGAAGGCGAGGAAGAGGCCCTTGCGGGCGCGCTCATCGACCGGCAGCGCGAGGATGTTCGTGCCGTCGAGGAGGACCTCGCCGCTCGACACCCGGTAGCGCGGGTGCCCCATGATCGCGAGCGAGAGCGTGCTCTTCCCCGAGCCGTTCGGGCCCATGATCGCGTGGACCTCGCCGCTGCGGACGACGAGGTCGATCCCGCGCAGGATCTCTTTGTCGTCCACGCTCACGTGGAGGTCTTTGATCTCGAGCGTCGACACGGTGTCTCCCCCTGTGCGCGCCTTCGGCGCGCAGCCTACTTGTGCGCTTCGGTCTGGCGCGCGACCACGTCGAGCGTCATGGCGTCCAGCGCGCGCGCGATGGTCGCCTGGAGCTTGTGCCAGACCGCGCGCGTGCCGCAGTCCTGCTCGCGCACGCAGTTGAGCACCGGGTCGCCCTCCGCCATGCAG
>DATGEH010000119.1:0-26977 GCA_035310325.1 Gaiellaceae bacterium | reverse complement strand
CTCGCCGAGCGTCTCCGGCAGCGAGACGATCCCGCGCTCGCGCCGCTGCTCCTGCGTCAGGTGGTAGAGGTTCGTCTCCATCGGGTCGGGCAGCTCGTAGCCCTGTTCGATCCCTTCGAGGCCAGCGTGCAGCAGGCACGCGAACGTCAGGTACGGGTTGCAGGCCGGGTCCGGGCAGCGGATCTCCGCACGTGTCGCCTGCTCCGAACCGGGCTTGTACAGCGGGATCCGGATGAGCGCCGACCGGTTCCGCTGCGACCACGCCACGTACACGGGCGCCTCGAAGCCGGGAACGAGACGCTTGTACGAGTTCACCCATTGCGCGAACACGGCAGCGATCTCGCGCGCGTGACGCAGCTGGCCGGCGATGAACGCCTTGCCCGTGTCCGAGAGATGCCACTGGTCGTCCTCGTCGAAGAACGCGTTCCGGCCACCCGTGAAGAGCGACTGGTGCGTGTGCATCCCCGACCCGTTCTCGCCGAAGAGCGGCTTCGGCATGAACGTCGCGTACGCGCCGTTCTTCGCCGCGATCTCCTTCACGACGAGCCGGTAGGTGAGCATGTAGTCCGCCATGTCGAGCGCGGGCGCGTACCGGATGTCGATCTCGTGCTGCGACGGCCCCACCTCGTGGTGGTGGTATTCGACCGGGATCCCCATGCCCTCGAGGGCACGGATCGTGTCGCGGCGGACGTTCGTCGCCGCGTCGAGCGTCGTCTGCGCGAAGTAGCCGCCCTCGTCGAGCGTCTCGGTGCCGGACGAGTCCTTGAAGAGGAAGTACTCGGCCTCGGGGCCGACGTTGAACGTGTCGAAGCCCATCGACTCCATGCGCGTGAGGGCGTTGCGGAGCACGTGGCGAGGGTCGCCGTCGTACGGCTGCCCGTCGGGCGTGACGACGTCGCAGATCATGCGGCCCGTGCGGCCGTCGGGAAGGACACGGAAGGTGTCGGGGTCCGGGATCGCGACCATGTCCGACTCCTCGATGGCGTTGAAGCCGGTGATCGAGGAGCCGTCGAAGCCCATGCCGTCGTCGAGCGCTCCCTCCACCTCGGAGGTGGTGATCGAGAAGCTCTTCAGGTGACCTTCGAGATCCGTGAACCAGAGCAGGACGTCGTCGATGCCCTTCTGCTCGATCTGCTTCAGCACGCTCTTGCGCGCGCCCGGATCCGACGTCGCCCGGTTCTTGCTCTCGACCTGCGCCATGGCTCCTCCTCGTCTTTACACCCTCGACGGGCTGAGCGTACCGCACTACCCTTGCGCCCATGAGAGTCCTCGTCGCAGGCGGCGCCGGCTTCATCGGGTCGCATTTCGTGAAGCGCCTGCTCGCCGGCGGCGACGACGTGATCGTGCTCGACAAGCTCACGTACTCGGGCAACCGGGCGAACCTTCCGAACGACGTCGAGCTCGCGCACGGCGACATCGCCGAGCCGGAAGACGTCGCCAAGGCGGCGCGACGTTGCGACGCGATCGTGAACTTCGCAGCCGAGACGCACGTCGACCGCTCGATCCTCAGCGCCGAAGACTTCGGACGCACGGAGTTCCGCGGCACGCAGGTGCTCCTCGAGCACGTGCGCAGCTCGGGCATCCGGCTCGTGCAGGTGTCGACGGACGAGGTGTACGGAGACCTCGAAGCCGGCGGCTCGTCGCGCGAGACCGACCCGCTCCGCCCCTCGAGCCCGTACAGCGCCGCGAAGTCCGCCGGCGACCTGCTCGTTCCGGCATACGTGCGGACGTTCGGCGTCAACGCGTCGATCACCCGCGGCTCCAACACCTACGGGCCGAATCAATATCCGGAGAAGTTCGTTCCGCTCTTCATCACGAACGCGCTCGACGGCGAGCCGCTGCCGCTTTACGGTAACGGGAAGCAGGTGCGCGACTGGCTCTACGTCGACGACCACTGCGCCGGCATCGAGCTCGTGCTCAACGCGGGCGAACCGGGCGAGATCTACAACGTCGGCGGCGGCGACGAGCGCGAGAACATCGAGGTCGCCGAGCGTCTCCTCGAGCTCACTGGTGCCGAGCGCTCGCTCCTACGCAGCGTCCCCGACCGGCCCGGCCACGACCGCCGCTACTCGCTCGACACGACGAAGCTCCAGGGGCTCGGCTGGAAGCCCGAGATCGGCTTCGAGCAGGGGCTCCAGACCACCGTCGACTGGTATCGCGACCACCGGGCGTGGTGGGAGCCGATCAAATCCGGCGAATACCGGGCCTACTACGAGCGGCAGTACGCCGACCGGCTCGCCAGCAGCACTCCCGTCTAAGGATTTCCAGCTTCTTTACCGAAGTAGGGCACACTGAGATTCGATTTCTCGTGGTCCCGATGCTGCGTCGTTCACTCCTCCTCAGCGCCGTCGCCGCCCTGATCGCGGCGGGCTCCGCCGCGGCCGGATCGCGCACTCTCAGCGCGCCCGTCTGCACGGGGACGTGCTACTCCGCCCCGGCGGGCTCGGGCGCGTTGCTCGTGTTCACCGGGCACGGTTGGGGGCACGGCGTCGGGATGAGCCAGTACGGCGCCTACGGCTACGCGCTGCACGGCTGGACGTACAAGCAGATCCTCGCGCACTACTACCCGGGCACGAAGCTCGGCACGACAACGGGCTCCACGATTCGCGTGCTGCTCGCCGACAAGAAGAAGGCGCTGAAGATCTCCTCGACCGTCCCGTTCACCGTCACCGACGGCGCGGGCGTCGCGCACGCGCTACCGGCCGGTCCACTCGCGCTCGACACCACGCTGCTCGTGAATGGGCAGACGCTCACGGCGCCGCTCACGTTCACCGCGGGTAGCGGCGGCTCGCTGACGCTCGGACGCGCGTACCGCGGACAGATCGAGGTCGACGTCGTCGACGGAAAGCTGCGCGCCATCGACATCGTCCCGCTGGAGCAGTATCTGTACGGCGTCGTCCCGTCCGAGATGCCGGCGACGTGGTCGCCCGAGGCGCTCAAGGCGCAGGCACTCGCCGCGCGGTCGTATGCACTCGCGACGCGCCGGATCGCGGCCCCGTTCGACGTCTACTCCGACACGCGCAGCCAGATGTACCTGGGGATCTCGCAGGAGACGGCCGCGACGACGAGTGCCGTGGACGCGACGAAGGGCCAGGTCGTGCTCTTCGGGAACAAGATCGCGACGACGTTCTTCTTCTCGACCTCCGGTGGCGAGACGGCGTCGAGCCTCGACATTTGGGGGACGGCACTGCCGTATCTCGTACCGGTCGCCGACCCGTACGACGCGATCTCGCCGTTCCACGACTGGGGGCCGGTGCCGGTCACGGCGGCGCAGCTCGCGAAAACGCTGAAGCTGCAGGGCTCGATCACCGACGCGACGACGACCCTGAACGCCTCGGGCCGCGTCGCGTCGATCGACGTGCTCTCGCAGCAGCCGTACAGCCCCGTTCCGACGAGCACGCAGGTGCCGTCGTCGACGGTCGCGGGCGCGCTGGGCTTGCGCTCGACCTGGTTCGGGATCGGCCTCATGTGGCTGTCTCCGCCGCTGACGGGCACGCTCGTCACGTACGGCTCGTCGGTGCAGCTCGGCGGCAAGATCCGCGGGCTCAACGGTGTGTCGCTCGAGCAGCGCGTCGCGCCCGGCGGATGGTTCAGCGCAGGCGCGGTCTCAACTGCGCCGGACGGCTCCGTCCAGCTCATGGAAACACCGACGGTGACGACCGACTATCGCCTTGCGACACCTCTTGCTGCCGCCGCATACGTGCGCATCCGGGTCTCGCCGCTCCTGCAGGTCGCGAGCGTCTCGAGCACCGGCGTCCAGGGCAACGAGCAGCCGGTGATCCCGGGCGCTCCGATCTCTCTCCAGCAGCTGCAACCCGACCAGACATGGGTCACCGTGGCGAGCGGCACGATCAATCCCGACGGAACGTTCGCGATGCCCGCGCAGCTGGTCGCGGGATCGACGTATCGCGTCGTCTTCGCGCCCGGCCAGGGTTACTCGCCGGCGACGACGCTGCCGCTGATCGCGGTGGGTTGATGCGACTCGGTTTGGCGATCGTCGCAGCCGCGGCTCTGACGGCGGCTGCGCCGGCCGCCGCGTTCTCGCCGACCGACCCGCTCGCGCCGAAGCAGTGGTACCTCGAGCAGGACCACGCATTCGACGCGTGGGCGACGCCGCCGACGAATCTCACGCCTGTGACCGTCGCGATCATCGACTCCGGCATCGACGCGTCGCTTCCCGACTTCGCCGGCCGCATCGCCGGCGGACGCAGCTTCGTCGGAAGCGACTGGCGCCTCGACACCGAGGGCCACGGCACGTTCGTGGCCGGCGTCATCGCCGCGAACCTCGACACGACCGGCATCGTCGGAATGGCGTATCCGTCGCAGCTGCTGATCGCGAAGGTCGTGAGCTCCGACGGCACGATCACGCTCCGCGCCGAGGCGGCGGCGATCCGCTGGGCCGCGGACCAGGGAGCGAAAGTGATCAACCTGAGCCTTGGCGGTCTGCGCGATCCGACCAACGCCGACCGCGACACGTACTCCGCGCTCGAGGCGAACGCAGTCGAATATGCGTTCTCGAAAGGCGCCGTCCTCGTCGCAGCGGTGGGGAATTCGGACGAGGCGCCGTCCGAGCCATGGCCGTTCGCGAGCTATCCGGCCGCACTGCCCCACGTGATCGGAGTCAGCGCGCTGACCCGGTCGGGAAACGTTCCCACGTTCTCCAACCGTGACGCCGTCTTCAACGACATCGCCGCGCCGGGAGTGGGCATCTTCTCGACCTTCCCGTCCAACATCACGTCGCTGCGACCGTCATGTGTCGACCAGGGCTACTCCGATTGCGGAACGTCGGACTATGCGAATCCCGAAGGGACGTCGTTCGCGGCACCGCAGGTGGCGGCAGCCGCGGCGATGCTGCTGAGCGTGGATCCCTCGCTCACGAACAGCCAGGTGTCGACGCTCCTCGAGCACACGGCTGACGACGTGAACGCGACGAACGGCTGCACGAAGTGCGCCCTGCTGCGCGACGCATACACCGGCTGGGGACGACTCGACGTCGCGACGGCGATCGGGGCCCTCAACGGGCCGCTGCCGGCGCCGGACAAGTACGAGACGAACGACAACGCCGGCACGCACGCCCACACGATCTACGGGAAGAAGGTCACGTTCACGGCGACGCTCGACTACTACGACGACCCGATCGACGTATATCGCATCGCACTCTCCGGGCACGAGACCCTGACCGCCAAGGTGCAGGCCGAGTGGCCGGGCGCGAACGTCGGGCTCGTGCTCTGGCGGCCTTCGACGACCCGCGTCGCCACCGCGCCGCCGGCGCTGCGCGCGGCGCAGTCGGTGAAGTCGGGGGCAGCGCAGTCGATCTCGTTCACCGCTCCCGGCCGCGGCTGGTACTACCTCGAGGTCAAGGACGCGGCGGTGGGCTACGGCCCGTACTCGCTCACGTTCGCGAAGTCGTCGCGCTAGCTACTGGTTCTCGAGCAGCTCGTCGTCGTTGACCGCGCGCAGAACGCGCGCCGGGCTTCCGACGACGACCATCCTCGCGGGCACGTCCTTCGTCACCACGGCCCCCGCCCCGACGAATGCCTCCTCGCCGACCTCGATCCCCGGGCAGAGAATGGCCCCGCCGCCAACACGAGCTCCGCGACGGATCGTGGGGCCTTTGATCAGCTCGTGCCGGCGTTCCGTGCGACCCATGAAGTTGTCGTTCGTCGTAACGACGCACGGCGCGATGAAGACGTTGTCCTCGAGCGTCGAGTACGCGGTGATGTACGCGTCGGCCTGGATCTTCGTCAGCTCGCCGATCGTGACGTCGTTCTCGACGAGCGAGCCGCGGCCGAGGACAACGTCGTCGCCGATGCGAACACGCTCGCGCACGCACGACTGGTCGCCAAGGATGACTCGCGCGCCGATCTGCGAGCCGGCGAAGACGATCGCACTGGTCGACACGATCGTTCCGTCGCCGATCTCCGCCGGCGGCTGCGGCTCCCGCTTCGTCGTGGAGCGGGGTGAGAGTGACGGCTGCTTGCCGACCACCGCGTTCTCGAGCACCCGCACGCCCTCGCCGAGCACCGTTCCGGGATAGACGATCGCGCTCGGATGGACGTCAGCCACCGAGCGACCCCGTCAGCCGGTCGAGCGCGCGCACGACGCGTGCGCCGTCCTCCGCGACCTTGCGCCGGTCGCCCTCTCCCGCGATGAGGCGGAGAAACTCCTGGCACTCGAGCTTGAGCGGCTCGTCGGTGGGGATCTTCGGAATCGAGATGTCGCCCGAGCGCGTCTGCCACTCGCCGTAGCTGTCGGCGCGCTTCCACGGCGCCTTCTCGTACACGGTCACTTTCCGCTCGAGCTCCATGTCGTCGAAGACGACCATCTTCTCGCGGCCGACCACCGTGATCTTGCGCATCTTGTGCGGGTCGAGCCACGACAGATGCATGTGCGCGATCTTCCCGCTCGGGAAGCGCAGGTAGCAGAAGACGACGTCCTCGACTCCCGCGGTGAGGAAGTCGCGCCCGTGCGCAACGCACTCGTCCGGCTCCTCGTCGAGGAGGTAGAGGATGACCGAGAGGTCGTGGACGCCGAGCGACCACAGCGCGTTCTCGTTCGTGCGAACGATTCCGAGGTTCTGGCGGTTGCCGTAGACGCAGAGCACGTCCCCGAGCTCGCCGGAATCGATCAGCTCCTTCAGCTTGCGAACGCCGGGGTGATAGAGCAGGAGATGGCCCGGCATCAGCACGAGGTCTCGCTCGGCCGCGAGCGCGACGAGCTCGTCGATCTCCGCGGCCCGCATCGCCGGCGGCTTCTCGACGAGGACGTGCTTGCCCGCCTCGAGCGCCTGCTTGGCGAGCGCGTAGTGCGTCGGCACCGGCGTCGCGACGACGACCGCGGTCACGTCGTCGGCCGCGAGCAGCTCTTCGAACGAGCCCGTCGTGCGTGCCGTCGGATACCGGGCAGCGAACTCGTTCCGGTGCGCCTCGTCGACGTCGCAGAGCCACGAGAGGGCGCCGAGCTCGGCGAAGTTGCGCGCAAGATTCGGCCCCCAGTAGCCAAGGCCGGCGACGCCGATCACAGCTTGTACACCTTCGAAGAAGCGCTTCCCTTTGCACCGGTGGCGTTGCGAAGATCGACGACGAGGCGAGCCTTGTCGACGAGCGAGTCGTAGTCGATCGCCGAATGCGCCGTCACGATCGCGACGCAGTCGTACGCCTCCGGCTCGAACGGCACGGAGCGCAGGCCGTCGAATTCGGGCACATGCGGGTCGTGATAGGCGACGTCGGCGCCGGCGTTGCGCAGCAGCCGCAGAACCTTCTCGGCCGGTGACTCGCGCACGTCGTCGATGTCCGCCTTGTACGCGACGCCGAGCAGCAGCACCTTCGATCCCTTCAGCGACTTCTGCGCGCCGTGGTTCAGCGCCTGCGAGATCACCGAGCGGCAGAAGTACGGCATGTTGTTGTTGATCTCGCCCGCAAGCTCGACGAAGCGCGTGTTGAAGTCGAATTCGCGCGCCTTCCAGGCGAGGTAATAGGGATCGAGCGGGATGCAGTGGCCGCCGAGCCCGGGACCAGGCTGGAACGACATGAAGCCGAAGGGCTTCGTCGCGGCGGCCTCGATGACTTCCCACACGTCGATGTCCATCCGGTCGCACAGCTGCGCGAGCTCGTTGACGAGCGCGATGTTGACGGACCGGAAGATGTTCTCGAGCAGCTTCGTCAGCTCGGCCGCCTCGGCCGTCGAGACTTCGTGCACGTTGTCGATCGCGCTGCGGTAGAACGCCGCCGCCGCTTTCGTCGATTCGGCGTCGATCCCGCCGACGACCTTCGGCGTCGTCTTCGTCGTCCAGTCCGTGCGGCCCGGGTCGACTCGCTCCGGCGCGAACGCGAGGTGGAAGTCCTTTCCCGCGACCAGCCCGCTTCCTTGTTCGAGCGCAGGCTGCACGACCTCACGTGTCGTACCGGGATACGTCGTCGACTCGAGAACGACGACGTGGCCCTTGTGCAGATGCGGCGCGATGTCGCGCGCGGCGCGCTCGACGTAGCCGAGGTCGGGCTCGCGCTGAGGGGAAAGCGGGGTCGGAACCGCGATCACGACAGCCGCGCACTCGGAGACGACCGCGAAGTCCGTCGTCGCGGTGACGAGCCCGTCGTCGACGAGCCGCTTGAGATCCGCCGACGGGACATCGGGGATGTGGCTCTCGCCGCGGTTGATCGCGTCGACGACCGACTGCTGGATGTCGAGCAGAACGACTCGCTTCCCCGCCTCGGCGAAGGTCTGGGCATGCGGCATGCCGACGTATCCGGCGCCGACGATCGCGACCTCGGGGCTCCCTCTCTTCACGACCGGGCAAGGCTAGCGGCCACCTGCGACGCGGCCGCGCCGTCGCCGTAGAGCGGCGGCAGGTGCTCGGGCATACGCGCGTCCCGTACCGCCGCGGCGATGCGCTCCGGATCGTCGTCGACGAGGACGTTCGCTCCGAGCTCGACCGTGTCCTTCCACTCGGTGGACGGGCGTGCGGTGACACACGGCACGCCGTACCAGTACGCCTCCTTCTGCAACCCACCGGAGTCGGTGACGATCACACGGGACTGCGAAGCGAGTGCTGCCATGTCGAGGTAGCCGAGCGGCTCGAGTATGCGCAGGTTCGCGGGCACGTCATGGAGCGCCGCGCGCGTGCGCGGATGCGCCGGGAAGAGCACGGGATCCGCGACGCGCCCGAGACCGTCGACGATCCGCGCGAGGCGGCGCGGCTCCACGTTCGCCTGTCGATGGATCGTCGTCACCACGTACGACTGCGGCGCGACGCCGAGGTTCGTGAGGATCCGCGACCGCTCGCGCGCGATCGGCGCGAAGGTGAAGCACGCGTCCGCCATGACGTCGCCGACGACGTCGATCGTTCCGCTCACGCCTTCGGCGAGCAACACATCGCGTGACCGCTCGTCCGGGCACAGCAGCAGCGACGCGGCGCGATCGACGGCGATACGCGTGTGCTCCTCCGGCATCGAGAGGTCGCCGCTGCGCAGTCCGGCCTCGACGTGCGCGAGTCGCACTCCGGCGGAGGCCGCAGCGTCCGCGCCCGCGCGCGTGGAATTGGTGTCGCCGTAGACGAGCACCCAGTCGGGGCGTTCGCGCTCGAGGGCGGCGGCGATGCCGGGCTCCATCGCCGACGGATCGGCGGTGTGCAGGTCGAGCCGGTAGGCGGGCTCGGCGAGGCCGAGCTCGTCGAAGAACACCGTCGACATCTCACGGTCCCAGTGCTGGCCCGTGTGCAGCACGACCTCCTCGATGCCGGCATCGCGTAGTGCGACCGACACGGGACCGGACTTGATGAACTGCGGACGGTTGCCGACGATCGAGAGAACCTTCACGAACGCGAGGCTACAATGGCCGCCGCTTCGGGCCGTTAGCTCAGTTGGTAGAGCAGGGGACTCTTAATCCCAAGGTCGAAGGTTCGAATCCTTCACGGCCCACTCAGACGCAGGCGGTAGAGGGTGCAGTCGCCGCGCCGCCAGAACGGACGCGCAGCCGCAAGCACCGGCCGCGCAGCCGGATTGCTCGAGAGCTCGCCGACGGGCATCCCCTGGGCGAAGGCGAAGCGGATGTCTCGAGCGCGCAGCTGCGCCCGCACGCCCGCGGGCGTCGCAGCCGTGACCTTGATCGGCTCGAGCCGGTTCGCGCGCGGGTACTCCGGGTTCGGGCTGAGATCCCACAGCGCGACAGCTCCACGAAGATGCCGTGCCGCGAGCTCGTCGACAGCGTCGACCTGGCACCCGAAGTACCGGTGGAGGTACGACTGCCGCGACTCGAGCCCGACCGTGTAGCGCACCTTCGGCGTGTCGAGCCAACCGTCGACGGCTGCGCGGAGATGGAGATTGAATCCGCTCGTCTTGTGCTGCGCGCCGGCCGCGAGCACCAACGCCAGTGCGACGGCGACCGCCAGATACCTGCGACCGCGCGCTGCACCGACAGCGGCGGCGGCAAGAACGATCGCGATGACGACGGCCGCGTAGAGGAACCGGGTCTGATGCGTCGCGAACCAGAACCAGTAGGTCGCATACGCAAGGACATACGCGATTAGGAGGACCGCGGCCCGGCGCGGGCCGCGTGCGAATGGCGCGAGTGGCGCCAACGCGAACCCGAGGAACGCAGTTGCGTTCGCATCGCTGGCGAAACGCGTCGGCACCTCGACGAACGCGCCGACCGTACGCGGGCCGAACGCGTGGATGTTGCGAATGAAGTAGCGATAGGTCGCGTCGCTCACTCCGGGATGGCCGAGATAGAACGGATACACCGGATTGCCGAAGCGGACGAGATTCTTCACGTACCAGTAGCCGCATGCCACGAATGCGATCGCGCCGAGCCGAACTGCGACGCGCGGCCGGACGACGACGACGAGAACCGCGGCCATTCCTGCCGCGGCGAGTGCGTTGTACTTCACCGACAGCGCAAGTCCGAGCAGCAGCGCTGCGGCCGCCGCTTGGGCGAGATCGCCGCGGACAGTCCAGAGAACGAAGAGCAGAGCCGCGCCTGCCTCGAACGACGCCTCGGCAGCGTCGACGTACGCAGTCGTCGCGTCGTACAGCAAGTCTGAGTACAGGAGGATCCCGAGCGTTGCGAGCGCGGCGGCACGCGCTCCCCAGAGCGCACGAACGACACCGGCTGCGAGCAGCACGAAGGCGAGCAGAATCGAGAGATGCACGAGGTGGGCGAGCGCGGTGCCGCGAATCGTGAGCGCCTCGCCGTAAAGCGTCTCGACCAGGGTCGGCAGATTCCCGTAGATCCGGTCGGTGCCGAGCGCGAGGTGGAGGACGTGACCGTCTGCGAGCGTGTGCGCCTCGGGCAAGTGGTACGCGAGTTCGTCGCTCGCCTCGGGGGGCGCTAAAGCAGCGAGCCACTGGGCGGCGGCCACGACTACCGCGGCTGCGGATGCAAGCAGCACGACGACGTCCCGGCGTGGCAGGCGCACGCTCCGCGCGTACGCCGAGACTGTGCGGCGACCGGTGGCAACGATGACCACGGCAGTGACGACGAAGGCCTGCCAACGGAAGAGATGGACCGCCGCGAGGACGATGCCCACGTAGGCGCAGGCGCCGAAACCGGCGAGCAGCGCGGCGCCGACGCGAATCAGCGACGGCCCGCTACTCTCCGCTCCGGCCACACGCTCGGCTGCGCGGAGCACCGCCTCGCCCAGCACGAGCGCGACGACGACGAGCACGGCATTTGCCGCGAGCGACTCGAGAATCAGCACAGGCACGGCTCCTAGTAAACGACTAGCCTCGGCTCGTGCTCGGCCTACTGCTGGGCGGCGCCGCGCTCGCCGTCACCGCCGGTCTCGCCGCATCGGCACTTCGCCTCGCCTCCGGGGCTGTCTTCGCGGTGGCCTGCTGGATCATCGTCTGTGCAGAAGTGATCGCCGGAGCCGAGGTGCTCTCCCTCGCGCACGCGATCCGGCCGCTCGGATACGCGCTCGTCGAAGCCGCCGCGCTCGCCGTCGCAGCCGGCGTCTGGCAGCTGGCCGGCCGGCCGCGGCCGCCGCGCGTGCGACTGAGCCGGCCCGGCATGCCCGTCGGAGGTCTCGCGCTCGTCGTGCTCCTCGCCGTGGGCTACGAGCTCTTCCTCATCACGACGACCGCACCGAACAACTGGGACTCGATGCACTATCACCTCGCGCGCGTCGCCGCGTGGCACGCGCGGGACACGCTCGGATACTTCCCGACCCACAACGGCATCGAGAACGCGTATCCGCAGAACGCCGAGCTGCTCGTGTTGTGGACGGTCGTGTTTCTCGGACGCGACCTGCTGGCGGCACTTCCACAGCTGCTCGCCGCGATCGCGACGGTCGGGTCCATCTACGTCATTGCGCGCCGGCTCGGATCTACGCGGCGACTCGCCGCGTTCTCCGCGCTCCTCTTTCCGACGCTGACGATCGCCGCGCTCGAATCGGTGACGACGCAGAACGATCTCGTCGAAGCCTCGTTCGTCGCCGCGGCAGTTGCGCTGGCGCTCGGCCGCACGCGGGCCGAGACCGTGCTGGCGGGCCTCGCGCTCGGGCTCGCCGCGGGCACGAAGCTGACGTTTCTCTACGCCATTCCGCCGCTCGTCGCGATCGGGCTTCTCGCTCTCCCGCGACGACGCCTCGCGGAGCTCTGCGCGGCTGCGCTCGGCGGCTTCATCCTCGTGGCCATGTACTCGTACGTCCAGAACCTCGCCGAGACGGGGCGCCCGCAAGGACGTACGCCGCAGGTCGAGACCCTGCCGCCGTCGATCACCTTCGGAGGAACCGTCTCGACCGTGGCTCGCACGGTGTATCGCATGGTCGACATCGGCGGCTTCCACACACCGGCGACGGTCGACGCGCACGTCGCGGGAGCCGCCAAGCGCATCTTCACCGGCCTGCACATTCCGGAGAATCCCGCGGGTGCGACGACACGGGGCACGTTTGCGTTCAGCTACACGCCCAACAACAGCGTGAGCGAAGACTCGTCTGCCCTCGGCCCGCTCGGATTCCTCCTCCTATTGCCTCTCTCGCTCGGTGCGATCGTCGCGTGGGCACGCAAGCGCTTCGACCGCAGGCGCGCTGCGTTTGCGCTCGCGCTACCGCTGTACGTGCTCGCACTCGCGTTCGGCACGCGCTGGAATCTGTATGTCGACCGTTTCTTGATCACGCCCGCCGCGCTCATGCTCCCGCTTGCGCCTTCGGTGCTGCGCCGCGTCGAGGTGCGAGCGCTCGTGCTGCTGCTCGCTACGGCCACGCTCGCGCTGGCGCTCGCGTATGACCCCGCGAAGCCGACAGGAGTCGACGGGCGCACGCCGGTCTGGGATCTGACGCGCGCGCAGACGCAGGCGATCAACTGGCCCGAGCTCGGCCCGGTGCTGACCGCCGTGCAACGCCGGGTGCCCGCGCACGCGAGGCTCGGAGTCGACCTCGCACCGCTCGACTGGGAGTACCCGTTCTGGGGGCCGCGCCTCGGACGCACGCTCGTCTGGCTGCCCGAACAGTCGGCAGCCGGTCTCGGCTGGATCCTCCTCGGCACGGACGTCTCGAACCCGGAAGCGGGCCGCTGGTGCAGCACGCGCTTCCCGACCGTGCACTGGACCTTGGCGCGCCGATGCTGAGACGGCTCTCCAGCCCGGTCGGCGCCGCCACGGCGCTGCTCGTCGCGGCGTGGTCGTTCGTCGCGTTCCTCCCGGCGTTCCAGGTGTGGCTCTACGGCGACGTCCGCTTCTACGAGGGGTGGGCGAACTCGATCACGAACCACCTCGTCCCGTATCGGGATTTCAAGCTCGAGTATCCCCCGGGGGCGCTGCCCGTCTTCGCGCTGCCGACATACGCACGCAAAGCGCTCGGCTACGCATCGACGTACTACGTCTGGTTCCGGATCGAGATCCTCGTCATCGCACTGCTCGCGCTTTGGGCAACGGCGAAAGCGCTCGAGCGCCTCGGGGCGTCGCGACGGCGGATGTACTGGGCACTCGCGCTCTCGGCGCTCGCGCCCGCTCTGCTCGGCCCCATAGCGCTCTCGCGCTACGACTACTGGCCCACGCTGTTCGTGATCGCCGGAGTCGCGGCGCTCGTGAGCGACCGACCCGTCCTCGCCTGTGCCGCATTCGCCGCGGGTGCAGTCGCGAAGGTGTTCCCGATCGTCCTCTTGCCCTTCGCGCTCTTCGAGCTATGGCGCCGGCGCCGCATGCGCGGAGTCGCGTGGGGGCTCGCTGCGACGGTCGCGGTCGTCGCCGTTGCGCTGGGCCCGTTCGTCGTGCTCGCGCCGCACGGGCTCACGTACGCGGCGCACCGGCAGATCTCTCGTCCGCTGCAGATCGAGAGCACGCCCGCCGCCGTGTTCGTCGTCGCGCACGAGGTCGGCGGCGCACACCTGCACGTCGTCAAGAGTGCCGGTTCGGACAATTTCGCCGGCAGCTGGCCGAATAGGGCGGCGACGGCGAGCGGCGTGCTCACCGCGATCGCACTGCTCGGGCTCTACGCGCTCTACCTGCGCGGCCGCCGGGGCAAAGACGAGCTCGTCGTGGCCTGCGTCGCGGCGGTCACCGCATTCGTGGTCTTCTCGAAGGTGTTCTCGCCGCAATACCTCGTCTGGCTCTTCCCGCTCGTCCCGCTCGTCGGCGCGCGACGCGGACTGCGGGCGTCACTCCTATTCGCGCTCGTGGTCGGGCTCACGCAGATATGGGAGCCGTACCGCTACGGGGAGTACTGGCACACGTTCCCGGCCTGGATCTCGTGGCTCGTGGTCCTACGTGACCTGCTCGTCGTCGTGCTGCTGGCCGTGCTGGTCTGGCCCGAACGCGAACGTCACCGCCCGGCCAAGTACGAGAGCGTCAGCGCGTAGGCGACCTTCGCCCGCGCTTGACTTGCGACCACGAAGCGCAGCCGGTCGCCGGGAAAGCGCTTGTGCAGCCGTAGAGGGCTCCGGCCCGAGACCTTCGCCAGCCGGTCGCCGGCGCTGTCGCGAACGACGAGGGTCAGCCGCACCCGCCACGCGAAGCGGAGCACTGCGGTGACGGCCCCTCTCGAGACCGCACGCACGTACGAGCGCGTACGCCTCGTCGGAGTCAGAGCTCCGCGCAGGACGACCGTCGACGCGGTTGCCTGCGCGGCCGGGACGCCGAGCGCGCCGAGGGCGGCGGCAGCGTCGATGCGACCGAACTGGACGTTCGCCGGGATGCGCTGCGCCGTGGTCTGGATGGCGTCGACCACCTGCGCGGTGCTCGGCGCCGGAGTCGCCGACAACGCGAGCGCGGCAAGACCGGATACGAGCGGCGTCGCCGAGGAGGTGCCGCAGAATTCGCCGTAGCCTCCGGCGACGAGCGGAGCGACATTGCACCCGGGTGCGGTCACGCGCACCCATGGCCCGTAATCCGACCACGGGTACAGATGATCCGTTTGATCCGTGCCGGCGACGCTCAGCACGGTCGGGTAGCCGGCGGGGTAGAACGGCGACGAGGAGCCGCTGTTACCGGATGCGGCGACGACGATCGCGCCTTTCGACTCCGCGTAGTCGACCGACTGCTGGAGCACGTCGAGGCCCTCCGGCCCGCCGAGACTGAGATTGATGACGCGCGCGCCGAGATCGGCCGCCCGTGCGATGCCGGTGGCCACTGCGGCAAGGTCGCCGTTCCCGTTCGCGTCGAGCACCTTGATCGGCAGGATCGAGCAGGCGGAGCAGACGCCGACGGCGCCGTTCGCGGCCCGCGCGGCGATCACTCCGGCGACGGCCGTTCCGTGCCCGTTGTCGTCGTTCGCATTCGTCCCGCCGCTCACGAGGTTGAGGCCCGGAAGCACGGCACCGGCAAGGGCAGGCTGTGCGGCATCGACGCCGGTGTCGACGACTGCGACTATGAGCGAGCTCGAACCGCGAACCTGTTGCAAGGCGGTGGTGAAGCCCGCGAGCTCGAGTCCCCATTGCTGGCTGAAGATCGTGCTCGTCGCCGGTGTCTTGCCCATCGCGTGAAAGACCTCGTCGCGGTCGACCCCGGAGACCAGCGGGGAGCGGGCGAGCGTGGCGGCGACAGCGGCACGGCGGGCCGGATCGACGGATACCGCGCGCATGCGCAACTCGTCGATCTGCTCTTTCGTGCGCAAGCCGAGCGTCTGCAGCAGCGCCGACGCCTGCGCCGGCGTCACGCCTCGCCGGAACCGAACGATGAGGACGTCGGCCACGTACGTCGCCTTGGTCGACGAGCGCTGCACCGGCGGCGCCGGCTGCACGTGGACGACGGAGACGATCGTGCGACGGTGGCCGTGATGCCCGTGCTTCCCGCGGTCCGCGGACGCGGCGGGCACCAGGGTCGCTGCAGCGATCAATGCGATCGGGTACCGCAGCCGGGAGAGCCTCGCCATGACCTGTGTCACCCCTTCCCCGTTTCCGATGCGAAACACGCCCGAGGACGGAAGGGCGGCGCGAACCGAAGCCCGCGCCGCCCTTCCGCGTCGGCTACGTCCGCTTCACCGCGATCCGGACGCCGCAGCCGGCCGCGATCAGCCCGAGCGCGAACGCGAGCATCAGCATGAGGTCGAGCCCGGAGAAGGGCAGCGAGCCGCTGCTCGAGTTGCGGTTCGCTCGCGCGACCGTCTTCGACGGGGCGGCAAGCACGCCGTTCGGGCGGGCCGGTGCCTTGTGCGTGATCGGGCCGGAGGTGCCCGCCGGCGCCTTCTGACCGCTCGGGCCGGCCGAGCTTGCCGTCGGGGCCGCCTCGGCGGCGGCGTTGCCAGCGGGCGTCGAGGGCGACGATTCGCCGACGCTGGGTGACGTCTCCGTCGAACCGCCGCAGTTGCCTGTGCAGCCAGGCGGGTTGTTGCTGCTGCCGCCACCACAACTGGCGGCTTCACACGTGCTCCGCAGCACGAGCGGTCCGCCGCCGATCTGGAGCGTGCCGACCGAGCCGGTCGCGATGTTGCCAGTGTCCTGACCGACGTGGGTCGGAATGTCGACGATCACAGCACTGCTCGTTGGGCCGCCGCTCGCGGTCACGGTGTCGCCGCCTGTCACGCCTCCCGACTGACCGGTCACCGGCGAGCCGGTCGCGGTATTGCCGCCGCCGACCTGCACGGTCCCCGGCGAGCCGGTTGCGTCATTGCCGCTTCCTGCGACGGAGGTCGAGCCGCCAAGCGAAGCGTCGCCCGCCGGCGTACCGGTCGCGGCGACCGTGGGGGCGACCGTCGGGCCGGCAGATTGGACCGTTCCCGGCGAACCGGTGGAGCTGTTGCCGCCGCCGATCTGCACGGTGCCGGGCGATGCCGATGCCGAGTTCGACCCGCCGGCGATGTCGCTGCCGCCGCCGAGCACGAGCGCTCCGAGCGGGCTCATCACGTTGAGGCCCGGGCCGAGCGAGACGCCGCCGATCTGGAGCGTGCCGGGCGGACGCACTGTCGACGTTGCCGCCACCAAGCTGTCCGGTGCCGGGCGAGCTCGAAGCGGTGTTCGTGCCGGCGCCGTCGACGCCGCTGCCGCCGCCGAACGTCAGGCTCGTCTCGAGCGCTGAGAGGTCGAGCGTGCCGGTGGGCGCGATCGAGAGCGATCCCGCCTGCGCCGTTCCGGGCGAGGCCGTCGCGGAGTTGCCGTCGTTCGGCCCGGTTCCGATGTAGCCGCCGATCAGAAGCGAAGCGAGCGGATCGACTCCGATGGACAAGTTGGGAGCGATGCCGACCGCATTCGCCTGCAGGAGGAGCGCCGTCAGGACGAGATTGAAGTCCTGGCGAACTTCTGGACTGGCGCCATAGACCACCGAAGAGGGCGCAGCCAGATGCACTGGCACTGTGGGCGTGCCGAGCGGGCCGACGCCGATCGTGGACGGACTGCCAACGGCAACGCCGCCGCCGCCTGACAAGACTGTCGGCTGGCCGGCCTGCACCTGCCCGGTCGTCCCGTTTGCCGAGTGGTCGCCGCTGGGCATGCTCACCCCGGCCGACGAATCGACTGATGCGACGCCGACGTCGAGATGCAGATGCGGTGCACCGTTGACGGAGCTGACCTGCGCGGTCACGACCGAGCCACCGGCGGTGTTGCCGCCGCCGACCTGGGCCGTACCGGTCGAGCCGGTCGCGGTGTTGCCGCTGGAGCCGGTGATGCTCAGCGGAACCGTCGCGGACACGCTGCCGGCAGAGCTGGTTGCGCTGACCGAAGGCGCACTGCCGGTCGAGCCGACCTGGGCGGTGCCGACCGATCCGGTCGCAACGTTGCCTCCATCCGCCCGGACCGTGGCAGCCGAGAAGGCTGCTGAGAACGCGGCGGCCGCCACCGCAGCTACAAGGAATCGCCGCTTCATCGGACGTCCCCCTTTCTGAGCCGGCGACTCGCGCGGCTGCGGCTTCGCTGAGGCTCTTTCGCTGTCTCCCGGTAACGGGGCGCTTTGCCGCCTGGATACGGGCAGCTCTGTAAAGCCTGAGAGCGGATGCGACGGGGCGGCCGAAGCCGCCCCGCGCGAAGTGCCTCGCCGGCCTAGTACGGAGGCGGAAGCGCGTCTTCGACGTAGCCCGACCGCCGCCGCGTCCAGTAGCCCGGGCCGGCCCACGACGACCAGAAGATCATCGAGAGCACGACGCCGACGATCCCGACGATCAACAGGATCCAGCCGATCGCGTGGATGTTCACGCCGGAGACCTGCCTGTTGACGGCGAAGGCGAGGACCGCGCCTCCAGCCGCGAGCAGAAGTCCGATTCCGATGCCCATGATTCTCCTTCCTTCGTCGTCAGACGGAGGGTCTGGGAGCTAACGGAGAACGCCCGCGAATGGGTGCGGTAGGTTACGCCGCGGGATGCGGAGGGGCTCGATTGCGCAACTCGTGGGCATCGGCCTGCTCGCGGGCGGAATCGCCACTGCGATGGCTGTCTTCCTGCCCTGGCTTCCGAAGCCCGCGTCCCGCGAGGCGGGGCGGATCGACTTCGTCTTCTGGTTCGTCGTCATCATCTGCATCGTCATCTTCGCGATCGTCGCGGCGGCGATCGTCTACTCGGTCACGCACTTCCGCGCGCAGCCGGACGACCTCTCCGACGGCCCCCCGATCCACGGGCACACCGGCCTCGAGATCGTCTGGACGATCATCCCGACGCTCCTCGTGACCGCGATCGGGATCGCGAGCGCGATCGTCCTCTCGCGAGACGATGCCCTCGGCAAGAACGTCTTGCGCGTCAACGTCACCGCGCAGCAGTTCGTGTGGACGTTCAGCTATCCGAGCGCCAACAACCTCACGTCCGCGACGCTCGTGCTGCCGAAGGACCGTTCGGTCCTGCTCACGTTCACGTCGAAGGACGTCATCCACTCGTTCTGGGTCCCCGAGTTCGGGCAGAAGCAGGACACGGTCCCCGGCATCCATCCGACGCTGCACATCACGCCCGACCGGCTCGGCACGTTCCCGGTCATCTGCACCGAGCTCTGCGGGCTCGGCCACGCGCTCATGCGCACGCAGACGCGCGTCGTCACGCCCGCGGCGTTCACGAAGTGGCTGCAGACAGAGGCCGCGGCGATCGCCTCTCCGAATGCGGGCACGGCGGGCGGTGCGGTCTTCGCGAACAACGGCTGCGGTGCATGCCACACACTCACGGCCGCGAAGTCGACGGGGAAGGTCGGGCCCGACCTCGACAAGCTCCCGGCTGAGGCTGCGCAGGCCAAGCAGCCGCTCGCCACGTTCATTCACGATTCGATCGTCGACCCGAACAAGTACATCCAGCCGGGGTATCTGAAGAACCTCATGCCGCAGACATTCGGAAGCTCGCTGTCGAAGCAACAGCTCGACGCCCTCGTTCAGTATTTGATCGACTCGAGCAAGAAGTGACCGCGACGACCCACGACCACGAGCTGACACCGCGCTGGCGCCGCTACCTCCTCGGCGCCGGCTGGATCCGCGCGCTCTGGATGTTCTGCCTGTTCGGCGCGATCGGCTTCGGGCTCGTCGTCGGCTTCCGCTGGTGGGGCGGCTGGCACCCGATTCTCAACATGTCGATCATCACGCTCGTCTCGCTGCTCGTTGCGGCGCCGATCGGCTTCCTTGCCGGGATCGGCGCGTTCGACTATTGGGTCTACTACGCGCTCGGCGGCCCGACGCGGCCCGAGGATCACTCCGGGCACGGCGCACGCACGTGGAAGGACTACTTCCGGGTCAACACCGACCACAAGGTGATCGGCGTCCAGTACCTGACGACGACGATCTTCTTCTTCTTCGCAGGCGGCCTGCTTGCGCTGCTCGTCCGCGCCGAATTGGCACGGCCGGGCATGCAGTTCTTCGACACGCAGACATACAACGGGCTGTTCTCGGTCCACGCGTCGCTCATGATCTTCCTGTTCGTGATCCCGGCCTTCGCCGGGCTCGCGAACTTCGTCGTGCCGCTCATGCTCGGCGCGCCCGACATGGCGTTCCCGCGGCTGAACGCGCTGTCGTTCTGGCTCCTGCCGATCGCCGGGGTCATGATGCTCGCCTCGTTCGTCGTCCCCGGTGGCGCGTTCGCATGCGGCTGGACGGGCTACGTGCCGCTCTGCTCGTCGCACGAGCCGCTTGGCGCCGTGTTCTTCAACCAGGGCGTCCAGTGGGCCGGCGCGTCATCGATCATGACCGCCCTCAACTTCCTGGTCACGATCATCACGATGCGCGCGCCGGGCATGACGTTCTGGCGTATGCCGCTGCTCGTATGGGCGAACTTCACGACGTCCCTGCTGGTCGTCATCGCGACTCCGTTCATCGCCGGCTCGCAGTTCTTCTCGATGTTCGACCACGTCATGCACACCGCGTTCTTCGATCCCGCGCACGGCGGCTACGCGCTCGGTTACCAGCACATCTTCTGGTTCTACTCGCACCCAGCGGTCTACATCATGATGCTGCCCGGCTTCGGGATCATGAGCGAGGTCATATCCGTGTTCAGTCGCAAGCCGATCTTCGGCTACCGGCTGATGGCGCTGTCGCTCATGGCGATCGTCGTGCTGGGCTTCTCGGTCTGGGCGCACCACATGTTCGTAAGCGGCATGGCGCCGTGGCTGCGCGTGCCGATGATGGTGACGACGCTCCTCATCGCGGTGCCGACGGGAATCAAGATCTTCAGCTGGCTCGCGACGATGTGGGAAGGGAAGCTCCACTTCAACACGCCCATGTTGTTCGCGCTCGGCTTCCTCTCGATGTTCGTCATCGGCGGCCTCTCGGGCGTCATGCTCGGCGCGGTCCCGATCGACATCCACGTGAGCGACACGTACTTCATCGTCGCGCACATCCACTACGTGCTCTTCGGCGGCTCCGTGTTCACGATCTTCGCGGGGATCTACTACTGGTTCCCGAAGATGACGGGCCACATGTACAACGAGCGGCTCGGCCAGCTGCACTTCTGGCTGACGTTCGTCGGCTTCAACCTGACGTTCTTCCCGATGCACATCATCGGAACGGAGGGAATGCCACGTCGCGTCGCCGACTACGCGCCGAAGTTCGCGGGCGTGAACATGTTCATCTCGATCGCGTCCTTCGGCCTCGGAGCGTCCGCGCTCGTGTTCCTCTACAACATGATCACGAGCTGGAAGAACGGCCCGATCGCGCCGAGCAACCCGTGGCGGGCGATGACGCTCGAGTGGCAGGTCACCTCGCCGCCGCCGATCTTCAACTTCGACGCGATCCCGCAGGTCGTCGGATCGCCATACGAGTACGGCGTTCCGGGAGCGCAGCACGCGATCCTCGCGCCCGCGAAGACGACGGAGCTCGAGGAGGTCCCGTTATGAGCCACGTGCTCGTCGTCGCGAACGAGACGGTCATCTCGCGCGCGCTCGTCGAGCTGCTCGAAGGGAAGGCGGAGGGTGGTGACCTGCGCGTCTCGGTCGTCGCGCCGGTGACCCAGCCGCGGCAGGGGTACGTCGTCTACCACGACACGCGGCGTGCATCCGCCCGCCGGCGACTCGACCGCACTCTCGAGCACTTGCGCAAGCACGGCATCTCGGCTGACGGCATCGTCGTCGAGTCCGACCCGGTCGCTGCCGTGCGCGACGCGATCCACCAGCTCGAGCCCGACCACGTCGTCGTTTCGACGCATCCGGAGACGAAGTCGGGCTGGCTGCGCCGCAACGCCGTCGACCAGATGCGCCGGGCGGCCGGGCCGCTGCCGTTCGAGCACGTCGTCGTCGACCTCGCCGCCGAGCACGGGGAGGCGAACGTCCTCGTCGTCGCGAACCAGACCGTCCTCGGCGAACCGCTGCTCGAGAAGATCCGCGAGCGCTCTGCGTCCGGCCCTGCGAGCTTCCTCATCCTCTCCCCGCAGGGCGACCTCGAGGGGTCGTACGACGAGGCCGAGCGACGGCTGTTGCGCGCCGTGGAGCTCTTGCGCGGCGAAGGGCTCGACGTGCACGGCCAGATCGCGCATCCCGATCCGTATTCGGCGGTCATCCACACAATCGGCGAAGAGCGCGTCGACGAGATCATCGTCTCGACGTTCCCCGACGAGCGCTCGGGCTGGCTGCGCCGTGATCTCGTCGCCCGGCTGCGCGCCGACACGAAGCTGCCGGTCGAGCATGTCGTGGTCGACGCGCGCGTCGCGGTGCACGCCTGATGGCAGCTCACGCGCACGCCGAGCACCTCGAGCATCACGGGCCTCCGGAGCCTCACTACAGCTCGCGGGTAGCGCCCAGCGTCCTCGGGATGTTCCTCTTCATCGCGTCGGAGATCATGCTCTTCGGCTCCTTCTTCACCGCGTACTTCTTCGTGCGGGTCGTGAACGGGACACCGTGGCCGACGCCGCCGTACCACCTGCCGATCTACGTGGCGTTCATCAACACCTGCATCCTTGTCACCTCGAGCTTCACCATGCACTGGGCGCTGCAGTCGATCAAGCGCGGAAACGTGTACGGCTTGCGGGCGGGCCTGCTGCTCACGTTCCTCATGGGCCTGACGTTCCTCATCACGCAGGCGATCGAGTACTCGCGCATCGGCTTCAACACGACGAACGGCGCGTTCGCCACGATCTTCTTCTGCCTGACGGGCCTCCACGGCGCCCACGTCTTCGTCGGCCTCTCGATCCTGGGCTTCATGACGATCCGGGCGTTCCGGGGGCACTTCTCCGCCGAGCACCACCACGGTGTCGAGATCGGCGGCATTTACTGGCATTTCGTCGATGTGATGTGGATCGTCGTCTACATGACGGTCTACATCCTCTGACAAACGGGTAGGGGGGAACCATGCAGAACCCGCTGCGCAGCGAGGCCGAGGCCTTTCGGTTCCTCATCGTGGTCATCGCCGGGTCCGCCGTCATCGTCGCGGCCGCGTACATCAACACGTGGCTCGGCGTGGCGGCCGCAGTCCTCGTGGTCGCCGGCGTCGCCCGCTGGTACTGGCGGCAGCCGTCCCCGCGTCCGCCCCGGCTGGAGGTGCACGACGACACGCCGCACGCGCGCCGGATCCTCGTCGTCGCGAACGAGACCGTCGGCGGGCGCCCGCTGCGTGAAGAGGTCGCGAAGCGTGCCCAGGGGTCGAGCGCGGAGATCCTCGTGGTCGCACCCGCGTTGAACTCGCCCGTCAAGCATTGGGTCTCGGACGAAGACGGAGCACGCGCTGCAGCGCAGCAGAGGGTCGACGCCTCGGTCGCACGGCTCGCCGAGAGCGGCGTGTCGGTGCGCGGCGAGGTCGGCGACGCCGAACCGCTGCAGGCGATCGAAGACGCACTGCGTACGTTCGGCGCCGACGAGATCGTGCTGTCGACTCATCCGGAAGGCCGGTCGAACTGGTTGGAGCAGGGGCTCGTCGAGGAGGCGCGCAGACGCTTCGCCCTGCCGATCACGCACGTCGTGGTCGACCTCGAGGCCGAGCGCGAAGAAGTCCGCTAGAGGCCGTGCTCAGCGGCGCCGGGCGTGCAGGTACCAGGCGTCTGCGGCGGCGACCAGTGAGCCCGGGACGAGCTCGAGCTCCGCGGGCTCGAGCGCGACGAGCTCCCAGCCGTCGGCAAACGTCTCGCGCAGCTCGTCCTCGCGAATGCGATTCGGCCCCCAGTCGCCGGGCGTGCGGTCGCTGAAGCACATGAGGTGGAGCACGCCGCCGTCCTCGAGCACCCCGCGCACGGCGGCGGCGTAGAGCCTGCGCGTCTCGAGCTCGTCGAACACGTGGTACACGCCCATGTCGAGCGCGACGTCGAACGTCTCGCCGAGGCTCGGCAGCTCGAACGCGTCGAGCACCTCGAAGCGCGCGTCGACCCCGCGCCGGCGGGCCTTCTCGCGCGCCTTCGCGATCGCGGCCGCGGAGATGTCGATGCCGAGCGCGTCCGCTCCCCGTTCGACGGCCAGCAGCGTGTGCTCGCCGGTCCCGCAGCCGACGTCGATCACGCTGCCGGCGAGCTCGAGCGCGGCGAAGCGGGGCTGCGGACGTCCGATGTCCCAGGGAGGCGTCCCTCGGTACGGCTCCTCCCAGTCGTGCATGGAGTTACTTGCCGGCGACGGAGGCGACGTACGCCGCGACGTCCTGGGCGTCCTGCCCGGTGACGAGATTCGCGGGCATCTGCGTCGCGAGGTCGGTCTTCGACTTGCCCGTCGAGAGCGGCCCGGAGCCGAGGCGGATCTGGTCGAGCACGATGTTCTGGATCGTGCTCTGCTTGAAGTGCTGAGCGCGGTCGCCCGCGAACGCGTCGTCGAGGTTCGGGCCGACGGTCGCGGTCGAGCCTGCGGCCGCGAGCGTGTGGCACGCGGCGCATTGCGCGGTCGACTTGAACAGCTTCTCGCCGTTCGTGACGTCGACGTGCGACGACGCACGTCCGCCCGTGCCGCAGCCGGCCGCGAGCAGCGCGGCGGCACAGACGAGCACGAGGCCGATCAGGATGCGGCGCACTAAGCGGGAGGTGTGCTTCCGGTCGTCCCCAGCGCCGCTACCGCTTCGTCGCGCGTCGGATAGATCGTGAAAACCCGGTCGAGCCCGGTGATCTCGAAGATCTTCGTGATGTTCCGATCGTTGCAGACGAGGGAGAGCTGGCCGTCGCTCGAGCGGAGGCGCTTGACGCCGCCGACGAGCACGCCGAGGGTGGTCGAGTCGATGAACGTCGTGCCGCTGAAGTCGACGACGACTTCCTTTCCGCCCTGCGCGATCACTTCGAGCAGCTGCTGCTTGAACTCCGGCGCCGTGTAGAGGTCGACCTCTCCGGCGAGGGAGATGACGTAGGCGTCGCCCTTGAGCTGCTCGGTCTTGATGTCGAAGTTCATGGCTTTCCCCCCGGTTTGCTCGCGGGAGTCTAACGGTGTAGCTAGCCGCCGAGTTGCTTGATCAGCGCCTTGATCTGGGCGGCGCTGGGCGAGTTCGGATTGAGCTTGAGGTACCGCCGGTAGGCAGCGACGGCGGCGGTCCTGCTGCCTGCCGTCTGCGCCGCCTGGGCGAGCTGGAACTGCGCGTTCGAGTTGTTCGGCTCGAGGTCGGCGACCTTCTGGAACGAGGCGACGGCGTTCTGGTAGCCGAGGTTCGCCTGCTGGGCGAGGTTCTGCAGCTGGGCGTTGAGCACCGAGGCGGCCGCCAGCTCGACCTGGTTCGTCCCGAGCGCCTTGCCGAGCTTCGACGTCGGCGGCGGCGCGAAGAGCGTGCTCGGCGCTGAGAGCTGCTGGTTGGCCGCGACAGCCCGGTAGTCGGACGCGAACTGCCCCGCGTTCTGCAGCTGCAGCCCGCCGAGCTCCGCCCACACCTTTGCATCCTTGGGCCTGAGCGTCGTGTACTGCTGCAGCGTGCTGATCGCGTTGATCGTGTCGCCCTTCGACTCGTACGCGGTCGCGAGCTTGCGGAAGGCGGCTGGATCGTTCGGGTGCTTCTGGACTTCCTTCAGCGCCTTCGACACCGACGAGCCGCTCGAGCCGAAGATGTTGATGTTCTGGAAGAGTTGATCGAGGCCGGACGAGCCGGAGCCGATCCCAAGGAAGGCGAACGTCACGGCGAAGAGAACGGCGAGGATCACGTACGCGAACTTCGCCCGCCGCCGGAGGCGTGAGAAGAACAGCTGCTGGTTCGGGTTGCCTCCGCCGGCGTGCCTGCGCCGGCCGCCGCCGCGGCGTGCAGCTTTCGCCGGCTTAGCCGCCCGCTGCTGCGCCTGTTTCGCCTTGACTGCCGCGCGCGCCATTACGGCGTGAGAGTAGCCTCGCGCGCTGCCGGCTGGCGCCGCTCGACGAGCACCGCGAGCCAGATCGAGCCCTCGAAGATGATCCACATCGGCACCAGCTCCAGGATGGTCGTCACCGGATCCGGCCCGGGCAACGCAAGCGCGATCACGGCGACGAGGAAGTAGCCGATGCGCCGGTTCTTCCGCAGGTGCTGCGAGGTCAGGACGCCGATGTAGACGAGACCGAGCACGACGAGCGGCAGCTGGAAGACGAGGACGATCCCGAGCAGCAACGTGGCGACGAACGAGTAGTACGACTTCGCTTGGATCAGGTGGATGAAGTGCCGGCTGTCGTAGCTCGTCAGCCAGTGCACGGCGCGCGGCAGCAGGATCCAGTAGCCGAATGCGAGGCCGCTGGCGCCGAGGGCGGCGGCAAACGCGACGAGGCCAAGCACCTTCCGCTCAGAGGACGCGCCGACCGCGGGCGCGAAGAACGACCACAGCTGCCACAGGATGACGGGTGTCGCGACGAGCAGGCCGGCGTAGACGGACACCGTCAACGTGACGGTGAACGGCTCGGCGACGCCGATCGCGAGGAGATGGCGCCGGCCCGCGGGCAGAGGCTTGTTGAGCCAGTCGAGCAGCCGCGAGTGGAAGACGAACGCGACGATCGTCCCGAGGACGACCGCGCCGATCATCACGAACAGTCGCTGGCGCAGCTCCTCGAGGTGCTCGCCGAGCGTCGCTTCCTCGCCGTGGCCGAGGCGGCGCGGCAGGCGTGCCATGCCGGCGCTAGACGGGGTCGCGCTCGGTCGGCTGCGACGCCGGCGTCGTGTCAGGCGCCGGGAGCTGCGGCTGCTGCGACTCGGACGAGTTGCCGGTCACCGCGTCCTTGAACTCGCGCATGCCCGAGCCGAGCGAGCGTCCGATCTCCGGCAGCCGCTTGCCGCCGAAGAGAAGAAGTGCGATCAGCAGCAGCAGAGCGATGTGCCACGGATTGCTTACGTACCCCACGCGAGCAGGGTAGCGCGTTTCCTCTCAGCTAGACTGGCATAGGTACAAGCCCGTAAAAATCCCGCTAGTTCAAGGGAAACTGAGGCTCACAAAGTTGGCACAGCTCAAACTCGAAAACCTGCACGTCTCGCTCGAGGACGGAACCGAGATCGTCAAGGGCGTCGACCTCGAGGTCGGGGCGAACCAGGTGCACGCGATCATGGGGCCGAACGGCTCCGGGAAATCGACGCTCTCCTACGCGATCATGGGCCACCCGGCCTACGTGATCACCGAGGGCCGGATCCTGCTCGACGGCGACGACGTGACCGAGCTGGGGGCGGACGAGCGGGCGCAGCGCGGCCTGTTCCTCGCCTTTCAGTACCCGCACGCGATTCCCGGCGTGACGGTGACGAGCTTCCTGCGGGCCGCGATCAACGCCGTGCGCAAGGCGCGCAACGGCGGCACCGACGACCCGATCGCGATTCCCGAGTTCCGCAAGGAGCT
>DATGEH010000118.1:0-7140 GCA_035310325.1 Gaiellaceae bacterium | reverse complement strand
ATGCCTGGCCGTCCGGTCGCGAGCAGGGCCGTGCGGAGCGCGATCTCGACCGCATCCTCGCCGGTGACGCCGAGCTTGCACGGCCACGGCAGCGCGGCGCGGAGCTGCCCGGTCACCTCGGCTTCCGCGAGGTCGCCGAGGGCGTGGACGACGGGCTGCGCGCGCCAGGCTTCGAGGATGCGCGGGTTGCGGTGGCCGAGCGCGGCGACGCCGAACCCGCCCGTGAGGTCGAGCACCTCGCGCCCGTCGTCGAGCGTGACGCGGCAGCCTTCTGCCTTCGTCCAGATCATTTGTGCCCGAAGACGCGGCCCACGGTCGCGCGCGCGATGGTGCCCGCCATCGCCGGGTTCTCCTGCAGCCGGCGGAGCGAGTACCGGTACCACTGCTCGCCGAACGGCACGTAGACGCGCAGGCGATGCCCGGCGGCGACGAGCTCCGAACCACGCTGCTCGCGCACGCCCAGCAGCATCTGGAACTCGCCGATCTCGCGTTCCAGCGCCTGCTGGATGAGGTACTCGTCGTGCGTCGCGACGCCCACGTAGCACCCGGCCGCGAGCAGCCGGTCGAGGCTGCGCACGAAGCTCTCCCGCACCTCGTCGTCGTTCGTGAACGCGAGCGACGGCGGCTCGACGTAGATGCCTTTGCACAGGCGGACGTTCGGACGCAGCTCCGCGAGCTGCTGCACGTCGTCGACGGTGCGCCGCAGATACGCCTGCAGGACGATGCCGACGTTCTCGACCCCGTCTTCCCGCAACTCGCGGTAGAGGCGGAGCGTCTCGTCGGTCGTGGACGTGTCCTCCATGTCGATGCGCACGAAGTTGCCCTGCGCGACGACGTCGCGCAGATTCTCGCGGCAGAGGTCGTACGAGAGATGGAGGCCGAGCGCGGTGAGCTTGACGCTGACGTTCGAGTCGAGCCGCCTGTGCTCGATCTCGGCGAACACGTCGCGATACGCCTGCGCGATCGCGCGCGCGTCCTCGTCGCGCACGACTTCCTCGCCGAGCACGTCGATCGTCGCCATCTTCCCCTCGCTGTTCAGGCGAACGACGACGCCGACCGCGTCCGCGAGCGTCGGGCCGGCGATGTAGCGGTTGGAGAAGAGCTGCACGACCGGCTTCGGCACCGCCGGCAGCAGGCGGACGATGGCTCGGTCGAGTAGCGTCACCAGCGCCGGACTCTACGGAGCTTCGGTTGCTCGGCGCCTCGGTAGTTCTTCTCCGGGCGGATCAGTACCCCTCACGGACGCGGCAGTGAGAGCGCGGGGTTATACAAGCCGTAGCGCTCTACAGGAGACGAAATGCGGCTTCGTCGACAGTGTCGTTCGTTCGCCTTGGCTGCGGCTGGGGCTACACGCCAGCGGGCGGCTCGTCGTACCAGGTTCGATGGCTGAATGTCTGGGTTCCCATGAACCCGGACGCGCCGGGCGCGAAGTGCGAGTTCGTGTTCGATGGCGGCCCGATCACCGTGACCGTCAAGGCCTCGGCCACGTCGCTGTCGATCGCGGGCTGCAACGGCGACGCCTGCGCATTGTCGGGCCAGGCGCTCGAGCGGGTCGGCGCACCCCCGACGACCACGGCGAGCAAGCCGACGACGACCGTCGCGAAGCCGAAGCCGAAGCCGAAGCCGAAGGTGAAGGACACGTCGGCGCCGCGCGTATCCGCGATCACGCCGCAGGGCTTCGCACAGCAGAACGGGAAGATCGGCCTGCTCGTCTCCCTCAAGGACGACAGCGGCACCGCGAAGGTTCATCTAACCGTCTACGAGGGCGGCAAGCCGCTCGGCCCGACGATGAACACGTGGCTCAAGGCGGACGGGGTAACAGGAGTGACGTGGCACGTACCAGCGAGCGCGAAGGGCCCGCTGTACTTCTGCGCCTCGGCCGAGGACGCGGCGGGAAACAAGAGCTCGGAGAAGCGCAATGCGTTCGCCCAGCCCGAGTTCCGGGACGAGCCGGGGAGAAGCTGCGCCTGGATCCCGCTCGTCGTTCCGGTCGAGCAGGTTTCGAATACCTGCGGCGGCGAAGGATGGAACGCGTTCGTCGAGGCCCAGCACTACTTCGGCAACGTGCGCTCGCCGAGTCCTACGAGGTCGACTTCAGCTCTGCCTGCAACATCCACGACGCAGGGTACGGCGGGAACACCGTCTGGGATCCGTTCTTCGGCGGGAAGCCGCACGACTTCCGAACCTGGTCGCGTCCGAAAGTCGACGACTACTTCCTGAACGAACCTGCGGAAGCTGTGCGCGGCGAAGATCCCTGCAACCGCGACGGTCGCCCTCGCGAAGTGCAACGGCACCGGCGGCCCGGCTTCGGTCGGTGCGCTGACGCTGTACAAGCTCGTCGACAAGATCGGCTGGCACTTCTTCGATGCCGACCTGACCAAGCCGGGGCTGCAGAAGGGCGGCCACCGCGACAACTTCGACTGACCTCCGGCGCGCGATTGCGACAGCAGCCGCGGTCGTGCTTGCGTCGGCGGCGGCGGGCGGCGCTGCCGCGGCGCCGCAGTCTGCGACCGACGCGAGGGTTGTCGTCTACAACCTGATCGAGAACAACCGGCCGTCCTGTCCCATCATCAAGTGGAAGTTCGTCAAGGTGACGCAGGGCACGTTTCGCGGCATCTCGCATCCCGGCCGCGGGAAGCTGCTCTGGAAGGTGACCGCCCAGATTCAATGGGCCGGCACCGGGTTCTTCCTGCACCAGGTGTCGTGGACGGTCGTCGGCAAGCAGGCCCTGCCGGCCGACATGGACCCGTCGACGGGCGGCGTCTACCGCGACCGCGAGGCGACGTGGATCGTCGGCGGCTGCATCGGAGACCCGCCCTTCAGCTAGACGGGCTACTCGCGCATGAACCCTTGGCGGGCAGCGCTCACGAGCGCGACCGCCTCGGGGAACAGCACGCGCATGGCGTCGCGCAGGGCGATGGACTGCTCGTCCACCGTGCCCGTGGGCTGCATCTGCGAGAGCGCCGTGGCGGTGAGCTCGACCGCGGTGTTGAGCGTCAGCGTCGCGAACTGCTCGCGCTGCGCCTCCTGCACGCTCTCGGCCTGCTGCTCGGCGAACTCGCGCAGGCTCCGCATGAGGTCTTCCGGATCGCCCCCGAAGGGAAAGCCGCCTTCCATGGAGTCCACTCTAGTGTGTGCGTCGTGTTCACCGTCGCGGAACGGGACGCGCTGCGCGACCGCGTCGTCGAGCTGGCTCAGGCCGATCCGCGGGTCGTCTCTGGCGCGCTCGTCGGCTCGCTCGCGGTCGGCGGCGACGAGCTCTCCGACCTCGACCTGACCTTCGGCGTCGCCGACGGCACGCCCGTCGCCCACGTGCTCGCAGACTGGACGGGCACGATCACGGATGAGTTCGGCGCGGTCGTGCTCTTCGACTTGCCTGCCGGTCCGGCGATCTACCGCGTGTTCCTCGTGCCGGATGCGCTGCAGTTCGATCTCTCGTTCACGCCCCAGGCGGACTTTGCGGCGACGACGCCGAAGTTCAGGCTCCTCTTCGGCAGTGCGGGCGAGCGTCCGATCGTGCCGCCCGCGGCGGAGGAGCTCTTCGGCTACGCCGTGCACCACGCGCTGCGTGCGCGCTTCACGCTCGAGCGCGGCCGCTACTGGTGGGCCGAGTACTGGATCAGCTCGCTGCGCGACTACGCGCTCAGCCTCGCCTGCGTTCGCCGCGGCCTGCCGCCGAGCTACGGCCGCGGCTACGACGAGCTGCCGGCCGAGGTCACCGAGCCGTTCGTCGCGAGCCTCGTACGTTCGCTCGACCGCGACGAGCTCCTGCGTGCGTACGCCGTTGCCGTCGAAGGCTTCCTCGCCGTCGCCGACGGCATGCCCGAGACCGCGAAGATCGCGCCGCAGCTGCGTCAGCTCAAGGGCAGCTTGTAGCCCCGCTCGATCTCCGCCACGAGCTCATCGACGGCGGGAGCCGCCTGCGCGAACACCGTGGCGAACTCGGGGCCCGCCGTCGCGCCCACGGCATCGAGGTACGCGTTCGTCGCGAGCCGCGGCGGGGGCTCGAGCTCGCCGGCGAGGTCCTCGGCGACCTCGCAGAGCGCGGCGAGGGATGCCGCCTCGCGCACGACCCGCCGGCTCTCGACCGGCTTCCCGGCGTCGTCGAACGCGAGCCAGTCGCCCGACTCGTACGCGCAGAGATAGACCCGCGTGCCGTCGACGAGCTCGGCGGCGAGGACGCCCGTCACCGGCTCGTCCTGCGCGGCGGCGATCCGCTCCAGATCGTCGGACAGTGCCATGATCCGAGCCTATGTCTTACGCACAGGAGTTGTTCGCGCCGCTCGGGCCGACGTACGACCGCTACGCGCGCCTGCTCTCGTTCGGGCAGGACCCGCGCTGGCGGGCGTTCCTCGTCTCGCGCATCCCGCACGAGGCGACGCGCGTGCTCGACGTCGCGACGGGGACGGGCGCAGTCGCGCTCGAGCTCGTACGCGCGAACCCTGAACGCACCGTCGTCGGGATCGATCAGAGCGCGGAGATGCTCGCGACGGCGAAGCAGCGGATCGGCGAGCGCATCGAGCTGCGCGAAGGCCGCGCAGAGTCGCTGCCCTTCGCGGACGAAGAGTTCGATGCGCTGACATTCACGTATCTCCTGCGCTACGTCGACGATCCCGCCGCGACGCTGCGCGAGCTGATGCGTGTCGTGAAGCCCGGCGGCACGATCGCGATGCTCGAGTTCGGCCTGCCGCGCGGCGTGTGGCGGCCGTTGTGGGAGCTGTACGTCCGCGTCGGGCTCCCGGCCGCCGGCGCGTTGATCTCGCCCGGCTGGCGCGAGGTCGGGCGCTTCCTCGGCCCTAGCATCCGCGACTTTCACAGGGACGTCGACCTGCACCGAATCTGGCCGGACGCGCACGTGAAGCGCCTCAGTCTCGGCGGCGGCCTCGTCATGTGGGGCACGCGCGCGTGAGCGCTGAGGTCCGTCCGGCGTTCTACGCGCTGCGCTCCGGCGGCTGGCGCGACTACGTGACGCTGCTGCATCCGCCGTACACGCTGTGGCATCTCTCGTACGTCGCGATCGGCGCCGGGCTGGCGCCGCACATGAAGTGGGGACTGCTCGGCTGGACGACGCTCGCATTCCTGCTCGCGATGGGAATCGGCGCGCACGCGCTCGACGAGCTGAAAGGCCGGCCGCTGCAGACGCAGATTCCCGCGCAGGTGCTCGTCGCGCTCGCCGTCGCGTCGATCGCCGGCGCCTCCGCGATCGGGCTCGTCGTCGCGTTCGACACGACGCTGTGGCTGATCGCGTTCGTCGCGTTCGGCGCGATCGTCGTCGTCGCCTACAACCTCGAGCTGCTCGGCGGCGCGATCCACACGAGCGTGATGTTCGCGTTCGCGTGGGGCGCGTTTCCCGTGCTGACCGCGTACTTCGCATCGGCCCACCGGCTGCGCGGCGACGCGCTCGCCGCCGCCGTGTTCGCATTCCTCACGAGCTATGCGCAGCGCGTGCTGTCGACGCCCGTCCGCTTCGCGCGCAGAAACATCGGCGATCCGGAGCTCGCGCGCTCGTCGGAGATCGGGCTGAAGCTGCTCGCCGCGGCGATGCCGCTGCTTGCGGCAGCTTTGCTCCTGGCCCGCGTACCATGAGCGGATGCCGGTAACGACAGCTCTCGACATCGCGTTCGCGGCAGGCATCGGAATCGCCGCGCTCGCGCTCACCGGGGCCGCATTCCGGTTCCTCCATCTCTTCGTCCTCAACGCGCTCTTCGCGTTGGCCTCGGGCGGCGCGATCGCCGCGTGGGTCATCTACGCGCTCCGGCATCACCGCCCACGCGAGCTCGCGATCGCCGCCGGCGGGATCACCGCCTGTGCGCTTGCGACGACCGCCGCCGTGCTGTTACGCCGTGCGCTCGTTCATGCCGAGGACGCCGACGCGTATCTCGCCGCGACGAAGGTGAAGCTCCGCAACCTCATCGACGCGGAGGCGGAGGAGCGCGCGGCCGAGCTCGAACGCACACTCGCGCGTGCGCGCGCCGACTCGGTGTCGCTCCTCGTGGAAGAGGAGCGTCGAATCGCGGAGGAGCGCCGGACAGAGTTCGCCGAGCGCGAGCGCGCGACCGCGGACGCGCTCATGAAGGCGCTGACCGAAACGCAGGCGCAGGTCGAGCAGCGTCTCTCGGACTGGAATCAGGATCTCGACCGCGCGGCCGAGGGGATGCGCGAGCGGATCTCGGACCTCGCGCAACACCAGAAGACGCTGGTTGCCGACGCGGAGGCGCGCGTCACCGCAGACGCAGAACGGCTCGCGGCCGACAGCGAAGAACATCGCGCCGCGCTGAGCCGCCTGCGCGCGGAGCTCGACAAGGCGATGGAAGAGACCCTCGCTGCCGCGCGCACCGAGGTCGAGTCGCATGCAGCCGAGCGGCGCCGCGGGCTGCACGAGCTCGACGAGCGCATGCGCCGCCGCGAGCGCGAGCTGATGGAACAGATCGAGCGCGAAGAAGGCGAATCCGTCCAGCGCATCCGCGCGGGCTTCGAGGACGTGCAGCGCCGGCAGATCGAGACGATGCAACGCATCGTCGAGCGCGCGGCGTCGACGTACTCGGACGAGGCGACGCAGCAGTTCGCGAACCTCGTGAAGACGAGCCGCGAGGATGCGGCGCAGCGGCTTGCGCGGGAGCTGGAACGGTCGGTCGAGTCGTTCGCCCGCGAAGCCGAGTCGGTCCTCGCCGAGCGTCTCGCGCACGTCGGCGACGCGGGCGCGCAGCGGCTCGAGCGCCGGCTCGCCGACGCAGCGAAGTCGCTGCAGCGCCAGCACGACGAGTGGATGTCGGGCCTCGACGGGCGCATCTCGGAGCTCGAGGCCGACGTCCGCCGCCGGCTCGAGGAGCTGGGCGCCGACGCCGACGCCGAGCGGGCCGTGATCGAGGCCCGTTTGCAGGAGCTTCTGCGCCGGGCCGAATCCGCCGTCTAAGTCATACGGACTCCAAACAAACATTCCGGAGCAGGGTTCGTCGAAGGAAGCACGAACCTCTGACGCCATGAGCGAGATGACCGAACTAGCCGAGCCGGATCTGAGCGAGCAATCGAAGGTCGAGAGCTGGCGGCTCCACGTGCTGATCGAGGCCGGTTATCCGCTCCACACGGCAGAGCGCCTCGCAGCGAGTGAGGCCGACCTCCACCTCGCCGTCGAGCTCGTCG
>DATGEH010000117.1:0-3033 GCA_035310325.1 Gaiellaceae bacterium | reverse complement strand
GGCGGAGGTTCGACGTCGGGCAGTGCGCGACGCCCGTCCCGGTTGCACCGAAGCGGTCGATGTCCTTTGCGGTCAGCTGCACGCAGTGCGCGCACCACACGTCCTCGGCGAGCCAGCCGAGCGACTCGACGTACTCGACCGGCGTGCAGCCGTGCAGCTCGCTGCAATACGCATCCTCCTCGACCGTTTCGCAGAGATGTGTGTGCAGAACGAGCCCGAGCTTGCGCGCGAGCGCCGCCGACTGCTCCATCAGCTCCCTCGTCACCGAGAACGGCGAGCACGGCGCTGCGGCGATCTTCCCCGGATATGCCTGAGCGAGCCGCTCCGTCTCGGCGAGGATCGTGTCGATGTCCTCGACGAGCGAGTCGGGCGGCAGACCACCCTGCGACTCGCCGAGGTCCATCGAGCCGCGCGACGCGATGAGCGTCACGCCGAGCTCGTCGGCTGCGCGCAGCTCCGCTTCGACGAGGCCGCTCGTATCGCGCGGGAAGACGTAGGGGTGGTCGAAGACCGTCGTGCAGCCCGAGAGCATGAGCTCGGCGAGGCCCGTGCGCGCCGCCGTGTACACCGACTCCTCGTCGATGCGCGCCCACACGGGGTAGAGCGCCTGCAGCCACTCGAAGAGGTTCGCCTCCTGCGCGCGGGCGCGCGTGAGCGTCTGGTACAGGTGGTGATGCGTGTTGACGAGCCCGGGCGTGACGACGGCGCCGCGGAGGTCCACCTTTCTCTCCTCGACAGCGGGCGGCACGCCGCCGCCGACGGCCGCGACACGTCCGTCCTCGATCCGCACCCAGCCGTCGGGATGCTCCGTCCCGGCGTCGTCCATCGTGACGACGTGTGCGCCCGTCAGCAGCACAGCGGCACGAGCTCGAACTTCTCGACGTCGACGAGCCCTTGATCGGTGATCTTCAGCGCCGGGATGACCGAGAGCGCGAGGAACGCGACGGTGAGAAACGGCGTCGCACCGCTCCAGCCGAGCGCCTGCGCGGCGTCGTTGCACGCACGGCTCTGCGAGATCACGTCCTGCAGCGTCGCAACCGAGAGGAGGCCTGCAACCGGAAGCGGGCACTCGGCGGCGACCCGGCCCTCGTCGACCGCAACGATTCCGCCGGATAGCTCGACCACGCGCGCGACGGCGGCGAGCATGTCGTCGTCAGAGATCCCGAGCACGACGATGTTGTGCGCGTCGTGTGCGACCGTCGACGCGAGCGCCCCGCGCTGCAGCCCCGACCCATGGACGAAACCCAGGCCGACGCGACCCGTGGCGTGATGGCGCTCGACGACGGCGATCTTCGCGAGACCTTCCGTATCCGCATCGACGACGAGCGACTCGGTGACGACCTGGTCGGGAACGAGGCCGATCGCGCGCACTCGTTTGCAGTCCGGCACTGCGAGGTCGTCGCGCGAGAGCGGTGCGATCCGCACCGACTGACGCACCCACTCGGGGACCTCGGGACGCGGGAACTCGCCGACGCGCCTTCCGCTCTTGAGCACGAGCTCGGGCCGGAAGCTCGCGAGATCCGGGAGCACGAGCAGGTCGGCGCGGTAGCCGGGCGCGAGCGCACCGAGATCGCGCAGCCCGTGCCACCGGGCCGGGTTGAGCGTCGCGACGACGAGGGCGTCCTCGGGCGCGACGCCTGCCGCGACGGCCTTCCGCACCATCCCGTTGATGTGACCGTCGTCGAGGATGTCGTCCGGGTCGCGGTCGTCGGTGCAGAACGCGATCTGCGACGGCCCGAGCTCCGCTATGAGCGGCACGAGCGCCTGCAGGTTGCGGGCCATCGACGCCTCACGGATCAGAAGCCAGATGCCGGCGCGCAGCCGTTCGCGCCCCTCCTCGAGGGTGAGCGCCTCGTGGTCGGAGTGGATCCCTGCAGCTGCGTATGCGTTCAACTGCTTGCCCGCCACGCCCGGCGCGTGGCCGTCGGCGTGATCGCCGCCCCGTAGGGCGAGTTTCGACAGCTCGCGCTCGTCGCCGGCGATGACGCCGGGGAAGTTCATCATCTCGGCGAGCCCGAGCACACGACGCCGGCGCAGGAGCGACTCGAGGTCGGCGTCGCCGAACGCGCGCCGCGGGGATTCGAAGCGCGAAGCAGGCACGCACGACGGCGCCATGAAGAAGACGTCGAGCGGCAACTCGGAGCAGAAGTCGATGAGCCAATGGACGCCGTCGACGCCGAGCACGTTCGCGATCTCGTGCGGATCGGCGACGGCGGCGGTCGTGCCGAACGGCAGGACGAGACGCGCGAACTCGTCGGGCAGGAGCCTCGTCGACTCGAGATGCATGTGCGCGTCGATGAAGCCCGGGACGAGGTACCGGCCGCGCACGTCGATCGCCTCGGCTCCGTCGTACTCGCCGAGCCCCGCGATCCACCCGTCGGCGATCGCAAGATCCGTCTCGAGCCACTCGCGCGTGAAGACGGAGAGGACGCGCCCGCCCTTCAGGACGAGGTCGGCGGGCTCGTCGCCCCGGGCGACGGCGATGCGGCGGGCGAGATCGGCCACGAGCCCACCATAAAGCTGTTCTAGGCTCTGCCAATGGACGTCCTCAGTCCGCGCTCGCTCGCCGAGGCGCTGCGCCTGCGGGCGGAGGTCCCGGGTGCCGTGCCCATCGAGGGTGGCACCGACCTCATGGTCGACCTGAACTTCGACCGCCGCCGGCCGGAGGCGATGCTCAACCTCAACGAGGTCGGAGAGCTGCGTGGCTGGGCGCGCGACAACGGCACGCTACGGCTCGGCGCCGGGCTCACGTACACCGAGGCGACGGGCGCGCAGCTCGCCGCACTGCAGCCGGCGCTCGCGGAGGCGTCGCGCACAGTCGGCTCTCCGCAGATCCGCAACCGCGGGACGATCGGCGGTAACCTCGGCACGGCCTCGCCCGCCGGCGACGCGCTTCCCCCGCTGCTGGTCGAGCGGGCCGAGATCGAGCTCGCGAGCGTGCGTGGAACGCGGCGCCTTCCGCTGACCGAGTTCCTCGTCGGACCGAAGCGCAACGCGCTCGCCGAGGACGAGCTCATCGTCGCCGTGCACGTC
>DATGEH010000116.1:0-8094 GCA_035310325.1 Gaiellaceae bacterium | reverse complement strand
GGCCGGAGCCCCTCCGGCTCCGTGGAAGGCGTCTTTCACCACCACGGCGCTCGCAAACCTCGTTTCCGGCTGCCTGAGGCCGGGGAACGAGCGGAAAATGGTGCAGGCGCCCTTGTGGAGCGGCTCGATCGCCTTCGGGCCATGGGACGTCGCGGTGCGGCTCTACCCGGTGGCCGAGACGGGCAGGGGACGGCGCCGGCTCGTCGAGGGCGAGCTCGCGCTCGAGGTCGAGCAGGGCCGCTTCGTCCCCCTCGAGCCCGGCGACCTCGACCGCGTCGACGTCGAGCTCGCGAGCGCGATCGAGCTCGACGACTTCGTCATGGCCGGAAGATCGATGCGGTGCGCTTGCGCCAGGCGTACTACCTCGTTCCGTGCGAAGGCGCCGAGCAGCCGTATCGGTTGCTCGTGCGCGCGCTCGAGGAGACGGATCGCGTCGGCGTCGCGACGGTCGCGATTCGATCCGACCGCCATCCCGCGTGCCTGCGCTCCCTCGACGGTGTGCTCGTGCTGCAGACGATGTACGGCCCCCACGAGGTGCTGCGCCCCGAGATGTGGGCGGACGGTGACGTCGACGAACACGAGGTCGAGGAGGCAAAGGCGCTCGTCGAGCGATTTCGCGCTAGAACAACGGCGTGAACCCGAAGCTCACGGAGTACGAGCGCAAGCGCGACCGCGCCAAGACGCCCGAGCCGTTCGGTCTGACTAGGGGGCGAAGCCCAAGCAAGCAGCCGATCTTCGTTGTGCAGCGCCACGACGCGCGGCGGTTGCACTACGACTTCCGGCTCGAGCGCAACGGTGCGCTCGCGTCGTGGGCGGTGCCAAAGGGTGTGCCGCTCGAGGCGGGGCAGCGCATGCTCGCGGTGCACGTCGAGGACCATCCGCTCGACTACGCGGCGTTCGAAGGCGAGATCCCCAAGGGTGAGTACGGCGCCGGCACGGTCGAGATCTGGGACAGGGGCACGTACGAGCTCGTCGAGGAGAAGCCCGACGGCGGCCTGACGGTCCGCCTGCGCGGCGAGCGCCTCGACGGAACGTGGACGCTCATCCCGGCGAAGCTGGACGGAAACGAGCGCAACTGGCTGCTCATGCGCAAGCGCGACGACGGCGCGTCCGCCACGCACGGGAAGCCCGAGTACCGGCCGATGCTCGCGACGCTCGCCGAGGAGCTTCCGAAAGGCGGTGTGTGGTTGTTCGAGCCGAAGTGGGACGGCTACCGCGCCCTCGGCTACGTGCGTGGCGGCGAGGCCCGGCTCGTGAGCCGCAACGGCAACGACCTCACCGCCCGTTTTCCCGACGTCGCGCGGAAGCTCGCGCACGCGGTGCGATCGCCCGACTGCGTGGTCGACGGCGAGGTGTGCGCGCTCGACGAGCAAGGCCGCGCGAGCTTCTCTGCGATGCAGCAAGGGAAGGCAGGAACCGTGTTCGTCTACGAGCTCTTCGACGTGCTCGAGATCGACGGTGTTCCCTTGCTTGACCTACCGCTCACCGAGCGGCGCGAGCGCCTCGAGCAGCTGCTCGACTCCCGCGACCCGGGCGTCCAGCTCTCCGGGGTCTTCGACGACGGCGACGCGCTGCTCGAGGTCGCGATGGAGCAGGGGCTCGAAGGCGTGATGGCGAAGAAGCCGGACTCGCGCTATTACGAGGGCAGGCGCACGCGCGACTGGCTGAAGATCAAGACGCACGGCCGCCAGGAGTGCGTCATCTGCGGCTGGACGAAGGGGCAGGGCCGTCGCGAGGGCAGCTTTGGCGCACTCGTCCTCGGCGCGTACGGCGACGACGGCACGCTGCGCTGGGTCGGGAACTGCGGAACTGGCTTCACCGACAAGACGATCGACCTGCTGCTGTCGAAGCTCGCGCCGCTACGCCGTGACACGACGGCATTCCCCGAAGTCCCGAAGATGCCGAAGGTGCGCCGCGGCGACGTCACCTGGGTCGAGCCGAAGCTCGTGTGCGAGGTCTCGTTCCTCGAGTGGACGCACGACGGCCATCTCCGCGCTCCATCCTTCGAGGGCCTGCGGGATGACAAGGTCGCATCCGATGTGCATCGTGAGGAGGCGGTGTTGACGACGAAGGTGAAGCTCACGAACCTCGACAAGGTCTTCTTCCCCGACGAGGGGATCACGAAGGGCGACCTGCTCGACTACTACCACCGCATCGCTCCGGTGCTGCTGCCACACCTGCGCGAGCGGCCGTTCACGATGCGCCGCTATCCCGACGGCGCGTTCGGGAAGGCGTTCTTCCAGAAGGACGCGCCGTCGCACATGCCCGAATGGATCCCGACGTACCGCGTGCAGGTCTCGACACGCGAGGCGCCGCGGAAGACGCGGTGGATCAAAGCGCCGATCGTGAACGACGAGGACGGCCTCCTCTGGATGGTGAACATGGGCTGCATCGACATGAACACGTGGTACTCGCGCGTCGATCGCCCGGACCGGCCCGACTTCGTGCTCTTCGATCTCGATCCGTCGCCCGACGTCGGCTTCAAGGAGACGGTCGAGGTCGCCCTGCTCGTGAAGGCTGCGGTCGACGCGCTCGGGCTCGTGTCGTTTCCGAAGACTTCGAGCGCGGACGGCATGCACATCCTGGTGCCGTGCGAGCGCCGGCACACCTACGACGACACGCGCGAGTTCGCGGAGATCGTCGCCGGCGCGATCGCGCGTACGCACCAGGGTCTCGCGACGACGCAGTGGTCGAAGGCGAAGCGCCGCGGCGTGCTCATCGACGCGAATCAGAACGGCGAGGGCAAGACGATCGCGTCGGCGTACTCGGTGCGCCCGCGTGCGGGCGCTCCCGTGTCGACGCCGCTGCGCTGGGACGAGGTGAACGAGAAGCTCGATCCGCTAGCGTTCACGATGGACGTCGTGCTCGATCGCATCGCGAAGCACGGCGATCTCTTCGCAGGCGTGCTGTCGACGCGTCAGCGGCTCGACAAGGCGCTCAGCGCGTTGCGCTGACGCCAGTCGTTCTAGCATCCTCGTGTGATTCAGATCTCCGTCATCGGGAGCGGCGTCGAGCATGAGGCGAACGCCGAAGAGGTCGGGCGCCTGCTCGCGGAGCGAGGCGCCGTCGTCGTCACCGGCGGCCTCGGCGAGGTGATGGCCGCCGCCTCGCGTGGCGCGAAGCGCGCGGGCGGGACGACGATCGGGATCCTGCCGGGCGAGTCGCGTGACCGCGGGAACGAGTGGGTCGACCACGCGGTCGTCACCGGCATCGGCCACGCCCGCAACCTCGCTGTCGTCGCCTCCGGCGACGCGGTGATCGCGGTCGGCGGGCAGTACGGCACGCTCGCCGAGATCGGCTTTGCCCTTACCCTCGGGCGCACAGTGGTCGTGCTCGAGCCCGGCTGGGAGGTCGACGGCACGCTGCGCGCGACGTCTCCGTCGAACGCGGTCGACCTCGCGCTGGACGCCTGTGCATAGGCCGCCGGGCACGCGTAAGCCGCGCCGTTTCCGTCCGCGCTTCCACTGGGAGCTGCTCGCGTGCGGCGTCGCCGGCCACGAGCTGCTCGGCACCGACGTCAAGACGTTGCGCCCGCAGGACGCGTTCGTCGCCCGCGAAGACCATGGCATCCGCTGGTACCGCTGTGTCCGGTGCGACTCGTGGCTGCCACTCCCGCCCCCGATGCTGCCGGCGCGCGAGACGCTGCCGCCGCGCGACGAGATCGAGCTGCCGCTCCGCGGCCGGCCGCTGCGCGACAAGGTCGTGCTGCGCGTCATCGCGATCGACCGCGCGATCCACTTCGTCGTCCTCGCCGTTCTCTCGGCGGCGGTGTTTCTCTTTGCGTCCCATCAGCTGCGTCTGCGCGATTTCGTCTTCCGCGTCGTCAATGCGGCGGAGGGCACGAACACGACGCCGCAGCATCGCGCGCACAGCGGCTTCGCCGGGACGATCGAGCATCTCTTCACCCTGCGCTCGTCGACGCTGTACGCGGTCGCCGTGATCGCAGCGGTGTACGCGCTCGTCGAGGGGCTGGAGGCGGTCGGTCTCTGGTATCAGCAGCGCTGGGCCGAATATCTGACGTTCGTCGCGACGCTCGGCTTCATCCCGTACGAGATCTACGAGCTCACGAGAGGGCCGTCGCCGCTGAAGTACGCCGCGTTCGGCGTGAACGTCGCAATTGCGCTCTACCTCCTGTACGGCAAGCGCCTGTTCGGCGTGCGGGGCGGGATTGCGGGTGAGCTGGAGGCGCGGGCGCGCGAGGTCGGCTGGGAAGCGCTCGAACGAACGGCGCCGTCAGCCGCTCAGCGCGGCGAGGCGCCCGCGTAGGAAGCCGCGCTCGACGTCGCTCGGCGCGAGCTCGAGCGCGCGCTCGTACGCGGCAACAGACTCCTCGTCGCGCCCGAGCCGGCGCAGGAGGTCTGCGCGCGCTGAGTGCCAGAGGTAGTAGCCGTCGAGCCCGGAGATCGCGTTCGTGAGCATGAGCCCCGCCTCGGGGCCGTCGACCATAGCGACCGCGACCGCGCGGTTGAGCTCGATCACGGGTGACGGCGTCAGCGTGGCGAGGCGGCCGTAGAGCAGCGCGATGCGGGGCCAGTCCGAGCTCTCGCCGCTGTGCGCCGCGGCGATTCCCGCCTGCAGCTGGTAGGGCCCGGGCTTGCGGAGCGACAGCGCGCGGTCGAGCGCACGCTCGCCGCCCGCGATCTCCTCCCGGTCCCAGAGTGAGCGGTCCTGGTCGTCGAGCAGCACGAGAGCGTCGTCGCGCACGCGGGCGTCCCGCCGCGCGTCGTGCAGCAGCAGCAGCGCATACAAGCCGTGTACGTCCGCCTCGTCCGGCATGAGGGTCGCGAGCAATCCGGCGAGCCGGATCGCCTCCGCGCACAGCTCGGTGCGCACCGGCGGCCCGTAGCCGGCGTTGAACACGAGATAGACGACTGCAAGCACGGTGCGCAGACGGTCTGGCAGTAGATGCTCGGGCGGGACGCGCAGCGGGATGCCCGCGTCGCGGATCTTCCGCTTCGCCCGTACGAGCCGCTGTGCGAGCGTCGGCTCGGGGACGAGGAACGCGCGTGCGATCTCCGGCGTCGTCAATCCGCCGAGCAGGTTGAGCGTGAGCGCGACCTGCGCATCCGCGGCGAGCGCGGGATGGCAGCACGCGAAGATCAGCTCGAGCCGCTCGTCGGGCAACGTTGCCTCCTCGTCGTCAGGGAGCTGCTGCGCACGGGCGAGCAGCTCCGTCTTGAGCGCGAGCGTTCGCTCACGCCGGATGCGGTCGATCGCACGGTTCCGCGCCGTCGCGACGAGCCAGCCGGCGGGGTTGGCGGGAACGCCGCTCTTCGGCCAGCGTTCGACCGCGATCGCCAACGCGTCCTGAAGTGCGTCCTCGGCGAGGTCGAAGTCGCCGAGGACGCGGATCAGGGTGGCGAGAACGCGCGAGCGCTCGTCGCGGACGATCTGCTCGAGAAGCGGCCCTATGCGTTTACCTCGGCCTCACGCATGACGATCGGGCGCACCTCGATGTGGCCGTAGCGCGCGGAGGGGATCTTCGCCGCCCACTCGAGCGCCTCGTCGACCGTGTCGACGTCGATGAGGTAGTAGCCGCCGAGCTGCTCCTTCGTCTCGGCGAAGGGGCCGTCGGTGACGAGCTGCTCGCCGTCGCGGATGCTGACGGTCGTCGCAGTGCCGGTCGGCTGCAGCTGGTTCGCGCCGACGAGCGCGCCGCTCTCCTGCAGGGCGGTGGTGTACGCGCCGTACTCGGCGTAGACGGAGTTGCGCTCGGCCTCGGGCATCGTCTCCCAGACCTGCTCGGGGTCGTAGATCATCAGCAGGTACTGCATGTCTTGCCTCCTTCGAGGTTGGGTTCGACTCTACGACGAACGGGATGGCGGAGAATCGACACCGATCTGCCAGACGGGCCGAACCTCGATCGAGCCGTCCGCGACCGGCTCGAGCTCGTGCGCCCAGGCCACGGCCGCGTCGAGCGACTCGGCCTTGATGAGGTAGTAGCCGCCGAGCGTCTCCTTCGTCTCTGCGAACGGCCCGTCGGTGACGAGCCGCTCGCGGCGCCGCAGGCGGACGGTCTTCGCGTTCTCGACGGGCTCGAGCGGCGCGCTGCTGACGAACGCGTCGGCCTCCTTCAGCTTCCGCGTGAACTCGGTGTGTGCGCGGACCGTGTTCTGCCAGATCTCCGGCGTCACCTCCTCTGGCCGCCACGGCGCGTTGTAGAGCAAGAGCATGAATTGCATGGCTCCTCCTTGTCGGGGTCGCCGAGGAGACGGACGGCGACCGCCTAATTCGACCTTTCGAGCGGAAACGTGAGGCAGGTCGGGCCGCCGTCGCCCTTCGAGAGCTCGCGGCCCTCGTAGACGAGCATCTCGACGCCCGTCCGCTCGAGCCGCCGGCGCGTCTCGGGGTTCCCCTCGACCGCGAGACCGACCCGGGGCGCGAGCGCGAGGACGTTCGGCCCCATCGTCTCGAACTCGTCGTCCGGAACTTCGACGAGCTCGACGCCGCGTGCCTCCAGGAGCTCGACGAGGCGGGCCGGCAGCAGCGGCAGGTACACGACCGCGAGGTCGCCGGCGAGCGGGCTGATGAGCGAGAGCAGGTGCAGGACCTCGCCGCGCCCGCGCACGTGCGGGAGATCGAACGCGAGCACGTCCACGCCGGGAAGCGCCGTACGCAAGGCGTCGATGCCCGCGTCGTTCGTGCGGTACGAGCGGCCGACGACGAGAGTGCGCTCGTCGAGCCAGAACATGTCGCCTCCCTCCGCGAGTGCCGGTTCGGCGAGGCGGCCGACGACCGGAACACCGTCGAGACAGCGCTCCAGGCTTTCCGGCTCCTGCCGGCGCGCGGGCTTCCCGGGGCGGAGGAGGAGCACACCGTCGCGTGTGAGCAGCGCCGGGTCGAACGTGTAGATCGAGTCGAGGTTGTCCGGGTCGCCCTGCGCGCGCACGACCTCCGCTCCCCCGTCCTCGATTCGCGCGCACAGCAGCTCGTGCTCACGTGCGAGCGCGGCGGGGTCCGGCGCCGACCTCCACCCGAGCTCCTGCCACGAGCTCGTCGCGTCAGGATGCGGCGCACGTACGAGGATCCGCATTACGCGGCGAGCATACGGTCGAGCAGCGTACGTGCGCCCGCCTTGTCGAGGTGCTCGTTCAGGTTGCCGCATTTCGGGCTCTGCACGCACGACGGGCAGCCGTGCTCGCACGGGCAGCCTTCGAGCATGCGTGCCGTGTCCGCGACCCAGCCCTCGAATTGCTCGAAGCCGCGCTGCGTGATGCCGACTCCGCCGGGATGACCGTCGTAGATGAACACTGTCGCCGCCTCCGTGTCGTCGTGGAAGTTCGTCGACAGGCCGCCGATGTCCCAGCGGTCGCACATCGCCCACAGCGGGAGCAAGGCGATCATCGCGTGCTCGGCGGCGTGCAGCGTCGAGAGCAGCGTCGGCATCTGCTCGAGGCCGTCGAGCTGGCGTGCGGTCGGCACGTACCAGACCGCCTCCGTCTCGAACGTCGTCGGCGGCATTTCGAGGTGCACGACCGCGATCGTCGCCTGGTCGCGAATCCCCTTCTTCTGATACGCGACCACCTGCTCCGTCACCGACACGCGGCCGAAGACGAGCTCGAGCCCGAGCCGGCGCTCGACGCGGAGCGGCTCCTCGACGTCGGTCGACGTCTCCTTCTTCACCTGTGTGTACCAGTCGCCCGCGAACGGCTCGACGACGGCGTGCCGCGCGACGAAGTCGAGCTCGCGCACGAGCCACTGCTCGCCGAGGTGGAGATAGACCGCGCCCTCGTGCACGGTCGAGTACGCGCGCTCAGGCTCGACGATCCCGAGGATGTCGCCCGTGCTGGCGTCGATGACGCTGAACGCATCGGCCGTCGTCGAACGCAGCGGCGTGCGGGCGGCGGGGTAGTCCTTCCCCGCCCAGACCCAGCCGCGCTTCGTGTGCCGTAGCTCGGGGATCTCGGGCGCGCGCTCGAGCGCGGCGTCGCCGAGCGTCGCGCGGTCCGCGTCGTCCACCGGTGCTTCGTAGGCGGCGGCTGCGACATGGCCGTCGAGCACGCGCGGGTTCGAGTGGTCGAGGATCGCCGCCTCGACGCGCCGAGCGAGCAGCGTCTCCGGCTCGCGCATGAAGTACTGGTCGAGCGCGTCCTC
>DATGEH010000115.1:0-3037 GCA_035310325.1 Gaiellaceae bacterium | reverse complement strand
CGCTCGAACTCGCCGTCGAAGTATCGCTGGATCCGCTCGAGGCCGGCACGGATCGACGCCTGCTGCTGGTGGCTGCGTCGCGAGCGGGTCGACTCGGCGCGCTTGTGGGCCTCGTCGATCAGCGCTCGTGTGCGCGTCTGGGCGGCCGCAACAGTCGGCGTGACGTGAGGATCGAGGTCGAGGTAGAAGCTGACGGCGCACCCCGTCCGGGCACGGAAGGCGGCCAGTTCGCGAAGAGCCTCCCAGCTCACGCTCGTGCGTGCCATCTCACCTCCCGGGGCGCGGCCGGGCGGCATTCTAGTCAGCGGCATGAGGATCTGGACAGTCGGTCACGGGGCGCGAACAGCGGATGACTTCCTGGTCCTTCTCCGCTCCGCCGGTGTTCAAACGCTGATCGACGTGCGCCGCTTTCCCGGCTCGCGACGCCACCCGCAGTTCAACCAGTCCGCGCTCGCCGCATCGCTGCAGGACGCGGGCATCGCGTACCGGCACCAGATCGAGCTCGGCGGCCGTCGAAGCGGCGAGCCCGGTGAGGAACGCTTCACCTGCATCGAGACGCCTGCGTTTCGGAGCTACGCCGCCAGAATGGCGGCGGCGGAGTGGCAAGAGGCTCTGGAGCGGTCGCTCGCCGAGTCGTCGCCGTGCTTCATGTGCGCCGAGACGCTCTGGTGGCGCTGCCATCGCCGCCTGATCGCCGACCTGCTCGTCGCGCACGGTCACGAGATCCTCCACCTCGTCCGCGCCGGAGAGACGCAGCACCACCAGCTCGGATTCGACGGCGAGATCCGCGATGGGCGCCTGTACGTCTGCGGGCACCTCGTCGCATGAGCGGTCTACCATGGGCGTGCGCCCAGGAAGGATCGGCCCGGCCCGGTCGTTTATTGAGATAGCAACTTTCTCTGGAGGAAACGTGAGCACGAACGACACACGCGAGCTGATCGTCATCGGAGGCGGCCCGGCCGGCTTCACCGCCGCGCTCTACGCGGCGCGCGCGAATCTGAATCCGCTCGTGATCGAGGGCATCCAGTGGGGAGGCCAGCTGATGATCACGAGCGACGTGGAGAACTATCCCGGCTACCCGGAAGGCGTCCTCGGGCCGGTGATGATGCAGGAGTTCCGCGCCCAGGCAGAGCGCTTCGGCGCCGAGTTCCTGACCGACGACGTCACCCGCGTCGACTTCTCGGAGCGGCCCTTCCGGGTCTACGTCGGCGACGAGGAGCATCGCGCCTGGACGGTGATCGTCGCGACAGGGGCGAACGCGCGCCAGCTCGGCCTCGAGACCGAGGTCGCCCTGCAGGGGCGCGGCGTCTCGTACTGCGCGGTCTGCGACGCGGCGTTCTTCCGGGAGAAGACCGTCGTCGTCGTCGGCGGCGGCGACTCGGCGATGGAGGAGGCGATGTTCCTGGCGAAGTTCGCGTCCAAGGTGACCGTCGTCCACCGGCGCGAGGAGTTCCGCGCCTCGCCGATCATGATCGAGCGGGCGCAGCAGAACGAGAAGATCGAGTGGGCCCTGAACGCCGTGGTCGACCGCGTGCTCGGCGAGGAGACCGGCAAGGTGACCGGCGTCGTCCTCCGCGACGTGCACAGCGGCGAGACGCGCGAGCTGGAGGCAGACGGACTCTTCGTCGCCGTCGGCCACGACCCGAGCACGAAGCTGGTCCTCGACTGGCTCGACCACGACGCGGGCGGCTACCTCGTCACCATGCCCGGCTCCACACGGACGAACATCGACGGCGTCTTCGCGGCCGGCGACGTCCAGGACCACGTGTACCGGCAGGCGGTCACTGCCGCCGGCTCCGGCTGTATGGCGGCGCTGGACGCGGAGCGATTCCTCGCCGCCGAGCATCACCGCGAGCAGTCGCTCGCAGCGCAGAACAAGTAACCGGCCGTGCCGTACTTCATCTGCCCGAACTGCAAGAACCGCTCGATCGACCACGACCGGCGCGAGAGCCTGACCGACCCCACGGCCGTCGGCTGCCATCGCTGCGGTTTCGGCTTCCTCTTCGAGCTGATGGACGACTACTACGCGGCGCCCTCCACGGGCATGGTCGTCTGCGACGCCGGCGGCCGCATCCTGGCCGCGGGCCGAGGTGTCTTCGAGCTGACCGGCTACGAGGAGAGCGAGCTGATGGGCCGCGAGGTCGTCGACGCGCTACGGCTCGACGGGTTCGAGAACGGCCAGAACCCGGTCGCGCTCTCGCTGGAATGGGGCGTCCGCCGTCTCGGTGAGCACTGCGAGTTCACTGCCGCGAGCGGCTTGCGCAAGCCGGTCACAGCGGACATCTTCCCGGCGTACGACGACGACGGGGGCTTGCTCGTCGCCCTCACGCCCCGCTAAGCCAAGTAACAGTCTGTTACTTGGCGTGTTCGGTCTCGATCCAGGCGCGAGATCGTCCGCGGTCTCGGTCACGGAGCGCGCCGTCGTGTCGACCACGTGGACCCGCCAGCGCCGGTTGCCGGCCTCCCAGTCACTCCAGCGGTCCCAGCGCATGTCGGCGTCGCCGCGACGGATCACTTCTGGCAACCACTCCGGGTCACCGGCGTGGCGTCGCATCCGCTCGGCCCAGTTGAGATGGTCCTCGATCGTTCCGGCCGAGTATTCGGGCCGCTGTCCGTCTCGCGCTTGCATCCGCGCGAGCCGCACAGCGTCGTCGCAGTCGAGCAGGCAGGCCGAGATCGACTCGACCAGTGTTGCCGAGGGCGACGCGAGCAACTCGCCGAACGGCGTCTGTCCGGCCAGCAAGAGTTTCCCGTCGTACTCGTACTCGACCGCCCGCTGCAGCCAGATCTCGTTTCCCCGGTGCCGCCACTCGATCGACGCGTGTGGTGGAACGCCGAGCTCGTCGAAGTCGTGCACGGCGAGCCGGTCGACTCGTTTCTTCAGCAGGCGAAGCGCGCTCGTCTTGCCGGCGCAAGTGGACCCGAAGACGAGAAACAGCACCTCATGAAGCTAGCCGAGCAACAACTTGTTGCAAGGATGGACAGGTCGGATCAGACGCGGCTCGACGGGCAGAGGTCATGCAGGACGCAGTCCTCG
>DATGEH010000114.1:0-2557 GCA_035310325.1 Gaiellaceae bacterium | reverse complement strand
TTGCGGATACGCCTGCAGCGCCTCGTCAGGGATAGGGAGCTGTGCTCCTCCCAGGGCAACCGACACGCCGCCGTTCACGGTGACATCCGCCTCGAGGAGATTCATCGGCGGCGTGCCGATGAAACCGGCGACGAACTGGTTCGCGGGCCTGTCGTACAGCTGCTGCGGCTCGCCGACCTGCTGCAGGACGCCGTCCCGCATCAGCGCGACGCGGTCGCCCATCGTCATCGCCTCGACCTGGTCGTGTGTGACGTAGATCGTCGTCGTGCCGAGGTCGTGCTGGAGCTTCGCGATGTCGGCGCGCATCTGCACGCGCAGCTTGGCGTCGAGGTTCGACAGCGGTTCGTCCATAAGGAAGACCTGCGGCTGCCGGACGATCGCGCGGCCCATCGCGACGCGTTGCCTCTGGCCGCCGGAGAGCTGCTTCGGCTTGCGGTCGAGGTACGGCGTGAGGTCGAGCATCTGCGCCGCCCACGTCACGCGCCGGTGCGTCTCCTCCTTCGTCTCCTTCCGGAGGCGCAGCCCGAACGCGATGTTCTCGTATACAGAGAGATGCGGATAGAGCGCGTAGTTCTGGAACACCATCGCGACGTCGCGCTCCTTCGGGGAGAGCGTGTTGACGACACGGTCGCCGATCGAGAGCTCGCCCGCGGTGATCTCCTCGAGCCCGGCGACCATGCGCAGCGCAGTCGTCTTGCCGCAGCCGGACGGCCCGACGAGGACGAGAAACTCTCCATCGCGGATGCCGAGTGAGAGGTCGTGGACGGCGTGGAAGCCGTTCTCGTAGATCTTGTTGACCTCTTGGAAGACGACGTCAGCCATTGCTCTGGATCCTCCAGACGTGGAATGCAGGACCGTCGGCGGGTAGAACGCCGTCGCGCGTGTCGTCGCCGTGCAGGGTCTCGAGTGCAGTGAACTGAACGTTGATGGGATCGTGCGGCGCGCGCGCCGCCAGGCAGAGAAGCCGCTCGCCGCGCGTCTCGCGCAGGTACGCGATCGCGTCGGCGCCGACGTGGACGAAGCGGATCCCGCCGCGGGCGAGCGCGTCGCTCGAGCGGCGTAAGGCGATCAGCTTTCTGTACTCGGCGAGGAGCGCGTGATCCCACGTGTCGGGGCGGTCCCACGGCATCGTCCGGCGGGCGTCTTCGCCCCAGTCGCCCTCGAGCCCGAGCTCGTCGCCGGCGAAGAGCATCGGTACGCCCGGCATCGTCATCTGCAGGCCGATGCCGACCACGTGCAGGGCGTGCGACGGAACGACGCTGCGGAAACGGGCTGTGTCGTGCGAGTCGAGCAGCGTCCACGAGTTGACCGTCGCGTCCCAGGGCACGCCGGCGCGGAAGGCGCGCATGACGGCGACTGTCTCGTGACCGTCGTACACGGGAGCGGGTGCTTCGGAGAAGACGTCATCTTCGAGCTTGCCGCCGTGCAGCCACCACCACGTCGGACGCAGGAAGCCGGCGTAGTTCATGACGCCGTGCCAGCCGAGCCCGTCGAGATCGGAGCGAAAGTCATGGCCGTGTTCGGCGACGAGCAGGCGGTCGCCGGTGAGCGTGCGCGCCAGCGCCGCTACCTCGTGGTTCACGTCGTTTGCGCCGTAGCGGCCGACCATGTTCGCCACGTCGATCCGCCAGCCGTCGAGCCCCTCCTCGAGCCAGCGTGCGAGCACGCGGCCCATGCGGCTCCGCAGCTCCTGCGACGTCCAGTTCAACGTCGGCAGTGAGCGCACGCCGAGCCAGGAGTGATAGCCGAGCGGCGGTGAGCCGTCGAAGAAGAAGAGCTCCCGCTCTGGCGAAGCGGGATCCCTCTCGGCGCGGAGGAACCATTCGTGACCGGCGCCGCAGTGATTCATGGTGAGGTCGCCGATCACGCGCATCTTCCGCGCATGCGCCGCGGCGAGCAGCGCGCGAAGCGCGGCGTCGCCGCCGAGCAGGGGATCGACGACGTCGAAGCTCGACGCGTCGTAACGATGCGTGCTGCGAGCCGGGAAGACGGGTGTCAGGTAGATGACGTTCGCTCCGAGCGAATCGATGTGCCCGAGGTGGTGCTCGATTCCGGGGAGGTCGCCGCCGAAGAGCTCGCGCGAGGTGTTGCGGCTCCGCCCAGCGGGCAGTTGGTCCCAGTCGCGGGGAACCGCCCACTGCGGGCGCTTGGTGTTTGCCGCGATGCCGGTCGTCGCGAACCGGTCGGGGAAGATCTCGTAGACGACCGACGAGGCGTGCCAGGCTGGCGCGCCGCGTCCGACGTTGAGCACGTAATCGTCGCTGGCGGAAATCTCATGCGGGTGGAGCCCGCGCGCGTTCATCCACTTGTAGCCGGACGTTCCGCCCGCGAGCAGCCAGCGGTAGCGCACGACCGGGTTCTCAACGGGGAACTCGGCGCGCCACCAGGTCTCGCCGCCTGCGCGCTCGTCGACGTCGGCCCGCACTGTCCTCGGCTCGCCGTCGAAGGTGTAGCGAAGCATGACGCGGTCAGCCGCGCTCCGCGGCGCGCGTAAGCGAACGACCGCGGTGCCTCCGAGCTCGTCGGGCCGGTCGACGACGTACAGCTCGGAGCCGTC
>DATGEH010000113.1:0-3259 GCA_035310325.1 Gaiellaceae bacterium | reverse complement strand
AGCCCCCACCACTGCAGCCGGACGATGTCCTCCTCGGGCATCCGCTCGTACCCGGCGGCGATCAGCGCCGGCAGCTCGTCCCTGATCCCGAGCGGCGGCTTGTCGCGCTTGATCCGCTCGACCGAGTTCCGCTCGTAGACGGACTCCCAGGTTGGGGCTGTGGCCGCCATCAACCCAGGCTACGTGCCGTTACTTCACTTTGGAAAGTGGGTTGTCCGGTTAGGCCAGTAGGACGAGGCGGCCCCGGTGCACGGCCTCCACCCCGGCCGGCCGCCCGTCGAGGTCGGCCGCGTCGACAGACGCAATGCCGCGGGCGAAGACGGTGCCGTCCGGGCCGACGAGGTCGATTCCGTCTCCGGCGCGAAACTCGCCCTCGCGGCCGGTAACCCCGACTGCGAGCAGGCTCGCGCCGCCCGCGACGATCGCGCGCCGGGCGCCCTCATCGACGTGCACCCGCGCCGATACGCGCTTGCCGTGCCGCAGCCAGAGCTTGAACGCGCTCGCACCCTCAGCCGCCGCGAAGCGGGTCCCGGCCGCACTCCCCGCGGCCGCGCGTTCGAGCGCGCCCTCGGCGGCGCCGTCGGCGATCACTGTCGGGATCCCGGCGCCCGCGGCGAGCTCCGCCGCCGCGACCTTACTCTCCATCCCGCCGCGGCCAAGCGGATCGCTAGGTCCGAGCACAGCCAAGCGCGCGCACGCACCGTTCTCGATCAGCACGCCGTCGTGAAGCACGCCGGGAACGGAGGTGAGGAGCACCAGCAACCGCGCCCGCACGAGCACCGCCACCTGCGCGGCGAGAGCATCGTTATCACCAAACGTGATCTCGTCAGTGGAGGTTGCGTCGTTCTCGTTCACCACGGGAACCGCACCGAGCGCGAACAGCGCCGCGAGCGCGTTACGGACGTTGATGTATGTGCGCCGATCGGCGATCTCGGCACTCGTGAGCAGGATCTGGGCGGCCTCGAGTCCATGCGGTGCGAGCGCGTCCTGCCAGCTGCGCTGAAGCGCCGCCTGACCGAGCGCCGACGCCGCTTGCAGCCTCGGCAGGCTCGTGGGGCGACGCGCGACATCGAGCCTGCGCAGGCCGAGCGCGATCGCACCAGACGAGACGACGCACACCGGTGTCCCAGCAGCGACGAACTCCGCGATCTCTGCGGCGCGCGCGCGGAGGAGCGCACGGCGCGTCCGACCGCGCGCATCGACGACGAGGCTCGACCCGAGCTTGACGACGAGCGGGCGCTTCACCGCCGCTGCGTCCCGTCGCCGGCGACGCGGTACTGGCGGAGCCAAAGGTCGCGGTACGTGACCGGACCGCGCGGACCGGGGACGCAGTCGACATTGATCCCGGTCTCCGGCGAGCCGGTCAGCGCGAAGCCGTCGGTGAAGCGCGTCGTCGCGTTCCAGAACGCGGCCGTTCCGCGGTAGGTCGCGAGGAAGCGGTCGGCCGCGGAGCGATCGTCGGTGACGATCGCGGCCGCAAGTCCCGACGTTTCGCTGTTCGCGAGCGCCACCGCCTCGTCGAGCGAATCCACCGTGCGCACGGTCACGGACGCGACGCGTTCGGGGTCGTTCGCCCACTCGTGGCCGATGCGCTCGGGCTCGCGCACCGCTACGCCGAGCCGTTCGAGCAGCGGCAGAACATCGACGTTCGCTGCGCGGTCGACAAGCAGAAGGTTGAGGCGGTTGCAGACCCCAAGGCGGTCGAGACTTGCCTCGACGAGCGCCTCGACCATCGCCGCGTCCGCGGCCGCCCCGGCGTAGAGGACGCCGCCTCCTTCGGCGTGCGCGAGCGTGCGCACGCCGTGCTGGGCGGCTTCGCGCGCGAGCGTCGCCGTCGTCTCGCCGCTGCCACGCAGGATCACCAGCGGCAGGACGTGCGGGAGCGATACGAGAATCCGTGCCCCTTCTCTATTGGGCGAGCGGACAAGCCCGACGGCTTCCGGAGGAAGACCAGCGGCAATGAGCGCCGGACGGAGCACGTCGTCGACGAGTGCGGTGACGGTGCGTAACGCCGCGCCGCCGGTTCGCAGCACCGCACCGTTGAGACTCTTAAGCAGCTGGCCGGCGATATCGACGGCGACGTTCGGCCGCGCCTCGAAGTTCGCACCGACCGCGCCGATTGGAATCCTCCGCACAGAGACACGGAGCCCGTTCGCGAGCTCCCACCACCCGTCTTCGTCGCGGTCGAGCGGCGGAAGCGCCGCAAGGTACGCAAGCTGCTCTGCGAGCGCCGAGATGCGCCCGTCGTCGAGGCGTAGCCGGTCGAGAGCGCCCTCGTTGAGGTCGGCCGCCTCGACGTCCGCGACGTTCGCCGCAGCGATTGCGTCGCGCCGCTCGACGACGAGCTGCGCCGCCTGCTCGAGCGCGCGAGCGACGCCGTCGTCCGTCAACCGTGCAACGGCTTCGTGCGCGGCGCGCGCCTCGTGTTCGACCTGTTCTCTCATCCCGTGTTCCGCAGCGCCACGGCGATGCCGGCGATCGAACGCAGGAGCGGCTGTTCGGCCCCGAAATCACCGCGGCGATAGCGCGCGAGGAGCTCGACCTGAATAGCATTCATCGGGTCGACGTAGGGATTGCGCAGTTGCACGGAACGCTGGATGACGGGCTGCCGGTCGAGCAGCTCGTGGGCCTCGACGATCTCGAGCACGCTCGCGACCGTCCGCTCGTGCTCCTCGGCGATCGGCTCCCACAGTTTCGTGTCCTCGACGAGCGCGAGATAGTCGCGCGCGATTTCGATGCTCGACTTCGCGAGCGTCATCTCGAGGTTCTGCACGAGCGCGCGGAAGAACGGCCAATCTCGGTAGAGGCGCCGCAGCTCGTCGACGTTCTCGCCGGCGAAGGCATTGCCGCAGCCGTACCAGGCCGGCAGCAGGCAACGGTTCTGCGTCCACGCGAAGACCCATGGAATCGCGCGCAAGGAGGCGACGTATCCGGCGCCTTCGGGTCGCCGCGACGGGCGCGAGCCGATGTTCAGAAGCGCGAGCTCGTCAACGGGGGTGAAAGCGCGGAAGAAGTCCGCGAACGCAGGGTCGTCGAGGAGCGCACGATATGAGGTGTACGAGTGACGCGCGAGGGCTTCGAGCAGCGCATCGCCGCCGTGCGGCAGGTGTACGCCGGATCGATCCGGCACCGCCGCAAGCAGAGTCGCCGCCAGCGCGGACTCGAGGTTCCGGTACGCCAAACCGGGAAGCCCGTACTTGAACGCAATCGTCTCGCCTTGCTCCGTGAGCTTCAGCCAGCCCGGCGGCTCGCTCGGAGG
>DATGEH010000112.1:0-8956 GCA_035310325.1 Gaiellaceae bacterium | reverse complement strand
GACGTATTCCGCCGGCTCGTCATGTGGCGTCAGATGCGTCACTTCGCCCGAGTCCACGTCGCAGAGAAACAAGTCGTTGTCGCCGCTCCGCGCTCCGATGCGATCGGCGACGATCCGTCTCCCGTCGCCCGAGACCGCGGCCACCGAGACGTAACCCTCGAACTCGAACGTGCGCTCCTCCCCGCTCTCGAGGTCGCGCGCGACCACGTCGAAGTCCACGTCGTTGCGGCGATTCGTCGCATACGCGAGCGTTCGCCCGGCGGAGTGCGGCGTGTCGTGCTTGTACCGCTCGTCGACGACGAGCGGCTCGTCGGCGACATAGAGCTGCGTGCGCTCGTTCCCGCCCGCCGTGCGCTCGACGAGCACGCGCCCATCCGGCAGGAACTGCCCGGTCACCGCCTCTTCGTCGCGCGTCAACTGCCGCATGCCGGGCACGGCGAAGAGCTGATTCGACCCTGGGAGGTCCGAGGCGACGAGTAGCTGGCGCCCGTCGGGAGAGAACGAGAGCGGCGACGCATGCGGCCGCTCGAGGAGCGCCTTCAGATCTACGCCGTGACTCCTGCGAACTCGGGAATCACGTCGTCGCCGAACGCCTTCAGGGTCTCTTCCTGCCCGTGCGTCATGAGATAGATGTTGAACTGGTCGACGCCGACGGCCTCGAGCTCCTTCAGCTTCGCCTTGATCTGCTCGACGTTGCCGATGACGCAGAAGCGGTCGCAGATCTCGTCGGTGACGAACTCGCCGTGCGCCGCGCCCACGCGGGAATGGTCGTTGTAGTCGTAGAACTTGCGCGCCTGCACGTAGTCGGTGAGCGCCTTCGGCACGGTGCTGCCGTCGGTGCCGTAGCGCTCGATGAGATCCATGACGTGGTTCGACACCATCGCCGGGAACCAGCGCACCTGGTCGCGCGCATCGGCGAGGTCGTCGGTGACGTGGCTCGGCGCGCCGACGATGCACTTGAGCTGGGCCGGATCGCGCCCGGCCTCCGCCGCAGCAGCCCGCGCGGTGTCCATGATCCACGCGATGATCTCCGGGTCGGCGAGCTGGATGATCACGCCGTCGCCGACGTGACCCGCGACCGCGAGCGCCTTCGGCCCGTAGCCGGCGACGTACATCGGGATGTCCGCCAACTCTTTGCGCACCCACTTCAGCTGAAGGTCTTTGTCGTTCCAATGGACCTCACGGCCGTTCATGAAGTCCTTGATCATCGTGAGCGAGCGCTCGAACTCCGCCACCTTCATCGGCTGCCGCCCGATGTAGCGCACGGCGGAGTCGCCGCGGCCGACGCCCATCACCATGCGCCCGTCGGAGAGGTCGTTGAGCGTCGCGTACGAGCTCGCGAGCACCGTCGGGTCGCGCGTCGCCGGGTTCGTGACGAAGTGGCCGAGCTTGATCTTCGATGTCTCGCGGGCGGCGACGGCGAGCGTCGGGATCGACTCCTGCCAGAGAACGTGCGAGTCGTACGTCCAGGCGTTCTCGAAGCCGTGGCTCTCGGCGAGTTGGATCAGCTCGAGCCAGCGCGTCCACGGCGGATCGGGCAGGACAGTGACGCCGAAGTGCATCGACTGCGACTCTACCGCGGTGTCGCGAGCGCGGCCAGCGCCGCGAGCACGCCCATCGCGACAAAGCCGATCCGGCCGTCGCCGGGAAGCGAGAAGGTCAGCCCCACGAGCGGCGTGCCGACGACGATGACGAGCGAGGCGAGCGCATTGACGAAACCGACCGCGGCACCGGGAGCATCGGGCCGCGACCCGGCGGCGCCCGTGAATGCCATCGCAAACGGAATGCCGGCCGCGAGCCCGAGGACGGCGGTCGCAGCGACGAGACCGGCGATCGGCAACGGCGTCGCGAGCGCGACCGCCGCGGCGCCGCCGACGACGAGGCTCGCCGCCACCAAGCGCGGCGCGCCGGCGCGGCGCAGCAACGAGCCGCCGGCGATGCGCGTAAAGAAGCCGAGCAGGAGCGTCAGCGAGCCGACCGCGGCCGCCGTGCCCTTCGACTCGCCGTGATGCTCGAGCAAGGTCACCACCCAGTTGCCGACGACGACGCTGAATCCGAACGACATCGCGTGGATCGCGCCGAAGCGGTAGAGCCGTGCGTCGCGGAAGAGATCCGCACCGAGGTGCTCGCCCGTGTGGCGCGGCGTGCGCGGGGCCGCCGGCGCGATCGCAAGCGCGACGAACGAGATCGCCGCGACGACGAGCGCGGTGAGGTACGGAGCACGGAAGCCACCGATTGCCGGCACGACGGCGAGCGCGATGCCCGGCGCGAGAACGGACGCGCTCCCATACACCCCCTGCAATAGCGGGGAACCGCCACGCGCGCGGACGTAGTCGCTGCCGGAGACGAACGCGAGCCCCGTCCCGAAGCCGACGATCGCACGTCCGGCGAAGCCGAGCGCGACCGCGGCGTGGATGAGCGAGAGCGCGTTGCCGGCGGCGATGAACGCGACTCCGGCGAGTGCGGTCCGGCGCGCCCCGAACCGATCGGTGGCGCGGCCGCCGGGAATCTGCATCGCCATGTGCACGACGAACTGCACGGTGACGAACAGGCCGATCGTCGCGAGCCCGACGCCGTAGGCGTGCGAGAGCCGCGTCGCGATCGCACCGAGCGCGGCGATGTTCCAGCCAACCGCGAAGGCGACGCCGATGCCGCCCGCCGACGAGCGCGCGGTCAACGGACGAGATCGAAGCTGTTCTCGACGAGCTCGCGGACCATCGCGTCGTCGAGCGACCCCGACAGGTCGACGGTGATCCAATGCTTCTTGTTCGCGTGGTAGCCGGGCACGATCTCCTCGTACGTGCGCCGCAGCTGCACGCTGAGCTCGGGCTCGCACTTCAGCGTGACCCTGAGCGGCTTCGCCTTCAGGCCGACGACGGCGAACATCTTCCCGTTGGCCGCCTTGAACACCGACGTCTCCGAGCCGAACGGGAAGGTCTCGCTGGCACCTGTGAGGTCGAGGCAGAGCCGCCGCAGCTGCGCGGGCGTCACAGGTGACCCTTCAGGAGATAGTTAGGGCGTCCCCGGCAGCTGCAAAGCGTCGCGCTACTGCGTCCTCCGTCTTTCCCCACGAAGTGCTGCGCACTTCGTGGGGGCACCAAGAAGTCGCGGCGATAGCGGCGGCTATCGCCGCTCCCTGCGTCCTTGTATCGCTCGCTTTTCGCTCGCCGGTAACGCGAAACCATCCCCTGAAGGGTCACATGCGCTCGAGCACGACCACCGGGATCCGGCGGTCGGTCTTCTCCTGGTACTCCTCATAGTGCGGCCAGATCTCCTTCATCAGCCGCCACAGCCGCTCGCGCTCCTCGCCTTCGGCCGTGCGCGCGCGGGCGGTGAACTTGTCGCCCTTGATCTGCACCTCGACCTCGGGATTCTTCGACAAGTTGCGAAACCAGCCGGGATGCTCGGGCGCGCCGCCCTTCGACGCGACGATCACCGGGTTGTCGCCGTCGAGCTGGTAGATGAGCGGCGTCGTGTGCTTCTCGCCCGTCTTGCGGCCGGTCGTCGTCAGCAGGAGGATGGTCGACCCCTCGCGCCAGACATAGCCATCCTCGCCGTCTGTCTCCTGATAGCGGCGGACGTGCTCTTCACCGAACAGAACGCTCATGCGAATGCCTCCAAGGTCTTGGTCGCAAGCCTGTCGAGCGCCTGCACCGAGAGCTCGAGATGCTCTTCCTTCGTGTCCTCGAGGTTCGTGTGCGAGAGCCCTCGGAGGGATTGAACGAAGATCATCACCGTCGGGATTCCCGCCCGTGCGACCTCCGCCGCATCGTGCAGAGGGCCGCTCGGGAGCCGATGCGACGATCCCGCCACGTCGCGGATCGACTCGTCGGCGAGCGCGAGAAGCCGCTCGTCGAACAGGATCGGCTCGATGTTCCAGATCCGGTCCCAGGCAACCTCGACGTTCTCTTCCTTCGCGAACCGTTCGCTCGCAGCCTGCGCGAGCTCGAGCAGGCGCGCGAGCTTGTCGGCGTCGAGGTGGCGCTGGTCGAGCAGCTGCTCCGCCGTCTCGACGACCGACGTGACGATGCCCGGCTTGCACACGACGCCGCCCGACGTGCACACCGCGCCGTCCCCGACCTCGGCCGCGATCGGCCGGATCTCGAGCGCGAGCTTCGCGGCGCCGGCGAGCGCGTCGCGACGCTTGTCCATCGGCGTCGACCCGGCATGCGCCGCCTGACCCTTCCAGGTGACGAGATGGCGCTCGACACCGAACGTGCCGAGCACGACGCCGAGCGGAAGCTCCATCGATTCGAGCACCGGGCCTTGCTCGATGTGCAGCTCGAGATATGCAACCGCGTTCTCGAGCTGTGAGCGTGCCGCACTCGCGCCGTCGAGGTCGACGCCGTGCTCGCGGAGCGCGTCGGGCAGCGCGACGCCGTTTGCGTCGTGCCGCTCGCGCAGCTCGTCCTGGTCGGCCATCGAGCCTGCAGCGGCGGAGGAGCCGAAGAGCGAGCGCCCGAACCGCGCGCCTTCCTCATCGGCCCAGTTCACGAGGCGCACCGTCAGCGGCGGCTTCCCGCCGGCGACGATCCGCCGCAGCACCTCGACACCGGCCATGACGTTGAGGCAGCCGTCGAGCCAGCCGCCGTTCGGCACCGAGTCGATGTGGCCCCCGATGAGCAGCGCCCGCTCCGACTCGCCCGCGACCGTGAACCACTGGTTGCCGGCCTCGTCGATCTCCTCGCTCGCGCCGGTGTCGGCGACCTTCTCGCGCAGCCATTCACGCGCGCGCTCCCACGTGTCCGTCCACGCGACGCGCTGCGCGCCGTTCTCGTCGCCTGTGAGCTCGCGCAGCTCCTTCAGCTCGGCGACCGTGCGGGCGGGATCGAGCGACATGGGACCCGACTCTACAACTGTGATATTGACTGAGCGATGCGTCCCCTCCTTCGCCGCGCCGCGCTGCTCGTCGTCGTGCTCGCGGCGTTATGGGGAATCTGGGAGGGCTGGCACTGGATCGGCACGCAGTTCAAGCTGACCTGGCCGTTCACGGTCGACGACGTGACGATGCCGCACCTGCACCGGATCGTGCAGGCGCTCTTCCAGCCGGCGCAGGTGAACGGCCCCTGGCTGCTCACGATCCTCTGGCACGCATCGCTCTTCACCGCTAAGGAGTCGATCGTCGGGCTCGCGATCGGCGGCGTCGTCGGCTTCGCGATCGCGGTCGTGCTCTCGCAGTCGCGCCTCGTCGAGCGCGGCTTCATCCCGTACATCGTCGCGTCGCAGACGATCCCGCTGCTCGCGATCGCCCCGATGGTCGTCATCGGTCTCGGCACGAAGGGGGTCACCGACTGGGTATCGGTCGCGATCCTCGCCGCCTACCTGACCTTCTTCCCGGTGACGATCAACGCGCTGCGCGGACTGCAGTCGGCCGACCCGCGCGCGGTCGAGCTCATGCACTCGTACGCGGCGAGCCGCTGGCGGATCCTCTGGAAGCTGCGCGTGCCCGCATCGCTGCCGTACTTCTTCTCCGCGTTCCGGATCGCTGCACCGCTGTCGATCGTCGGCGCGATCATCTCCGAGCCGGCGGCGTCGATCCAGGGCGGGCTCGGCGGCGCGATCGTGAACTTCAACCAGTACTACTCGATCGAGCCGCAGGAGCTGTGGGCGACCAACCTCATCGCCGCGCTGCTCGGCATCACGTTCTTCTCCGCAGTGGTCATCGCCGAGCGAGCCGTCGTCCGCCGCGCGCCGGAGAACGTCGCATGAGTGTGGTGGAGCTCAAGAACGTCACGAAGACGTTCGCGCGCGGGAACACCATCGCGTTGCAGGGAATCGACCTCGCGATCGAGGCGGGCGAGTTCGTCTCGCTCATCGGCCCCTCGGGCTGCGGCAAGTCCACGCTGCTGCGCACGATCGGCGACCTCATCCAGCCGACGAGCGGCACGATCGTCGTCAACGGCAAGCCCGCGCAACAGGCGCGGCGCGACCGCGACTACGGCATCGTCTTCCAGGATCCCGTGCTGTACGACTGGCGGACGGTCGCGAAGAACATCGCGCTGCCGCTCGAGATGCTCGGCTGGGACCGGACGCGGCGCGCGAAACGCGTGCAGGAGATGACCGAGCTCGTCGAGCTCACCGGCTTCGAGGGCCACCACCCGTATCAGCTCTCGGGCGGCATGCAGCAGCGCGTATCGATCGCACGCGCACTCTCGTTCTCCCCGGCCTTGCTGCTGATGGACGAGCCGTTCGGCGCGCTCGACGAGATGACGCGCGAGCGGCTCAACACCGAGCTCCTGCAAATCTGGCAGGAGACGGGCTCGACGATCGTCTTCGTCACGCACTCGATCGCCGAAGCCGTCTTCCTCTCCACGCGCGTCGTCGTCATGTCCGCGCGTCCGGGGCGCATCGCCGAGCTCATCGAGGTCGACCTGAAGCAGCCGCGAACGCAGGAGACGCGTGAGGACCCGCGCTACTTCGAGCTCGTGACCGCGGTCCGCGAGGCGCTCGCGCGCGGCGGCGCCGACAAGATCACCGAGGAAGCGCTCGTCGCGGGAGACGAGACGTGACGCGGCGCGTCACGAACCAGCTGCCGGCGCTCGTCGTCTTCGCGCTCGGGCTCGTGGCCTGGGAATGGGTCTTCTCCCCGCTCGCCGGCAAGTTCCTTCTCCCCAAGCCGTCCGCGATCGCCACGGCCTTCTGGCACAACCGGCAGCTCCTGTCGGACGCCGGCTGGTTCACGTTCAAGGAGGCGCTCGGCGGCTTCGTCTTCGGCTCCGCCGGAGGCATCGTGGTCGCGATCGTTCTCGCCCGCTGGCGCAAGGTCGGCGAAGCGGTGATGCCCTACGCGATCGCGGTGAACGCGATCCCGATCATCGCGTTCGCACCGATCACGAACGCCTGGTTCGGCCCGCTCAATCCCCATTCGAAGTGGGCGATCGCCGGGATCCTGTGCTTCTTCCCGGTGCTCGTGAACACGCTCCGTGGCCTCACCTCGGTGCGGCCGGAGTCGATCGAGCTCATGAGCTCCTACGCCGCGAGCCAGTTCGAGGTCTTCCGCCGCGTCCGCATCCCCTCCGCCCTTCCTTTCATCTTCACCGGGCTGAAGGTCGGAACGGTCCTTGCAATGATCGGCGCAATCGTCGGCGACTACTTCGGCGGCTCGACGCGGGCCTTGGGAGTGCAGATCGAGAACTCGATCTCACTCTTCGACTTCCCGTTCGGCTGGGCCGCGATCGTCGTCGCGAGCGCCTTCGGGATCGTCTTCTATCTCGCGGTCGGCGCCGCAGAACGGCTTTCCGTGCGCGGGGTCCCATCGACAGGCGACTGACATTCGTTCAGAATCGATTTCTGGAACGGGTTAAAACAAGGAGGGCGAATGAGCCGGAAGGTCATGATCGCGCTCGGCCTCGGGGCCGCCGCGATCGCAACGGCAGGCATCTTGGGAGCGACGGCGGGTGCGTCAACGCATTCGCAGAAGCTGACGAAGGTCACCCTGCAGCTGAAGTGGGTGACGCAGGCGCAGTTCGCCGGCTACTACGCGGCGCTTCAGCAGGGCTACTACAAGGCAGCGGGCCTCGACGTGAAGATCAAGGTCGGCGGTCCGAACATCACACCTGAGACGGTCGTCATCGGCAAGGGCGCCGACATCGGCGTCGACTGGCTTCCGAACCTCTTCGCCACCCGCGAGAAGGGCGGCATGATCACATCGGTCGCGCAGGTCTTCAGACGCAGCGGCATGACCGAGCTGACGTGGAAGAGCAGCGGGATCGACACGATCAAGAAGATGGCCCACAAGACCGTGGGCGTGTGGTGCTGCGGCAACCAGCCGGAGCTCTACGCGGCGCTCGCGAAGAACGGGATCAACCCGAACAACCCGAAGGACGTCACGATCTTCACGCAGCCGTTCGACATGGTCGCGTTCCTCGGCCACAAGATCGACGCGGCCGCGGCGATGACGTACAACGAGCTCGCGCAGGTGCTCGAGACGAAGAACCCGAAGACGGGCAAGCTCTACCAGCTGTCCGACCTCAACGTCTTCAAGATGGCGAGCCCGAGTGTCGGGACCGGCATGCTCGAGGACAACCTCTTCGTCCGTGACGACTGGCTCAAGAGCGCGACGAACCAGGCGACGCTCGTGAAGTTCCTCGGCGCGTCGTTCGCCGGGTGGATCTACTGCCGCGACAACGCGGCGTCGTGCGTCCAGACCGTTCTGAAGAACGGCCCGACGCTCGGCAAGGGCCACCAGACGTGGCAGATGAACCAGATCAACGCGCTCATCTGGCCGAACTCGAGCGGCATCGGCCTCGTGCCGGCTTCGGCCGTCACGCAGACCGCGACGATCGCGAAGACGTACGGCGTGATCAAGAGCATGCCGGTGGGCGCGACGAACTACACGTTCGCGCAGAAAGCGGTCGCCCAGCTGAAAGCCAAGGGCCTCGACGTCTACGGGAAGAGCTGGAAGCCCGCGAACGTCAAGGTCACTGCAGGCGGGGCGTAGTAGGCATACATTTCGGACACGGCTGGGTGTCAGACACCCGGCCGTGTCCGATCTGACCAGCGAGGAGGCGAGATGTCGGTTCTGATTCGCGGCGGACGCATCGTCACCGCCGCCGACGACTACGTCGCGGATCTCTACGTCGAGGACGAGACGATCACGCTGATCGGCGAGTCGCTCGACATGCAGGCCGACAAGGTGATCGACGCGACCGGCAAGTACGTCCTGCCGGGCTGCATCGACCCGCATACGCATCTCGACATGCCGTTCGGCGGAACGGTGACGATCGACAACGTCGAGTCCGGGCAGACCTCTGCAGCGTTCGGCGGGACGACGTGCCACGTCGACTTCTGCATTCAGGGCAAAGGCCAGACGTTCGCGCAGGCCCTCGACGACTGGCGCGCGAAGGCAAACGGCAGACAGATGATCGACATGGGCTACCACATGGCGGTCACCGATCTCGCGGAGGGCGGCACGCTCGAGGAGCTCGCGACGCTACCGGATCAGGGCATCACCTCG
>DATGEH010000111.1:0-2045 GCA_035310325.1 Gaiellaceae bacterium | reverse complement strand
GAGCACCTTGAGCACGTGGCTCTTCCCCGGCTCGAGCTTCACGTAGTTGCGCCCGATGCGCCAGGTCCACTCGGCCTCCGTCAACAGCTCGCGGACGCGATATGCGGGCGCGAGGCCGGTCGTCACGGGCAGGACGCACACGCCTTCCTGCGCGGCCGCCGGATCGAGGTTGACGACGACGACGATCGCGTTGTCGCCGGTGCGCTTCAGAAATGCGAAGAGCCGCTCGTTCTCGGTCTCGAGGAACGTGATGTTGTCGAGCCGCTGCAACGCGACGTTCTCGCGCCGGGCCGCGTTCAGCGTCGCGACGATCGGAAGCAGCGGCCCGTCCAGGGCGCGCTTCTTCAGCTCGTACTTCTCCGAGTTCAAGTACTCCTCGCTCCCTTCGCGCACGGGTCTGTTCTCGAGTTTCTCGAAGCCGGAGTAGACCCCATACGACGGCGAGAGCGTCGCCGCGAGCACGAGCCGAGCTTCGAACGCGGGCCGCCCGCCCTTCTGCAGGTACTCGTGGAGGATGTCCGGCGTGTTCACGAACACATTCGGACGGTACGTCTCCTTCCACTCGAGCAGCTGGCCCATGAACTCGAGCAGCTCCCAGCGCGTGTTCTTCCACGTGAAGTACGTGTAGCTCTGCGCGAAGCCGGCCTTGCCGAGCGTCGTCATCATCGCCGGCCGCGTGAACGCCTCGGCGAGGAAGATCACCTCTGGGTGCTCCTTCCGCACTTCGTCGATCAGCCACTCCCAGAAGCCGACCGGCTTCGTGTGCGGATTGTCGACGCGGAAGACGGTGACGCCGCGCTTCACCCACAACAGGACGACGTCGCGCAGCGCGTTCCAGAGCCCCTGCCAGTCGTCGCAGTCGAAGTTGACGTTGTAGATGTCCTGGTAGCGCTTCGGCGGATTCTCCGCGTACTTCAGCGTTCCGTCGGGCCGGCGGTTGAACCACTCCGGATGCTGCTTCAGCCACGGATGGTCGGGCGAGCACTGGATCGCGAAGTCGAGCGCGATCTCGACGCCGAGCTTGCGCGCGTCGGCGACGAGCCGCTCGAACTCGGCGACCGTGCCGAGGCCGGAGTCGATCGCGTCGTGGCCGCCCTCCTCCGAGCCGATCGCCCACGGGCTGCCCGGGTCGGAGGCCTTCGCCGTCAGCGTGTTGTTGCGGCCCTTGCGATTCGTCTTGCCGATCGGATGGATCGGCGGGAAGTACACGACGTCGAAGCCGAGCTCCGCGAGCTTCGGGAGCACCTTGCGGACGCCGGCGAAGCCGCCCCACGAGCGCGGGAAGAGCTCGTACCACGCGCCGAAGCGCGCGAGCTCACGATCGACGTCGATCCTGTACGACTCGGAGTGCGTCTTCTCGGAGCGGTCGCCCGCCTTTGCTGCGAGCGCGTCGTCGAGCGTCAGGCTCTTGCGCTTGAGCAGCACAGCGCCCTCGGCGAGCTCGCCCGCGAGATCCTCCTGACCGCCCGCGACCTTGCGCCGCAACTCGTCCTGGAACGAGGCGATGCGGTCGACCCAGGCCTCGACACAAAACGTCCACTCGCCGCACGCGTCGACCGGGAAGGATCCGGCCCACTCGTCGTTCCCGAGCGCCTCGAGCGGCGCCTCGGACCACTTCCTCGCACCCGGCGCCTTCGCCTTCACCACCGCGCCGAGCAGCTCGTGCCCGTCGCGAAAGATCCGCGCGGCGACGTCCACCTGGTCGCCGACGGTGCGCTTCACCGCGTAGCGGCCGCAGTCCACCTGCGGGCGGACGTGTTGGATCTGGATGCGAGCCGGAAGACGCACTGCCGCAAGTCTCACTTATCCGCCAGGATGAAAACGTGACGTTCGCGCGCTCTGCGGGCATCTTGCTGCATCCGACGTCGCTGCCGGGCGGGCGGCTCGGCGAAGAGGCGTACCGCTTCGTCGACTGGCTGCAGGCGGCGGGGCAGTCGTGGTGGCAGATGCTCCCGCTCGGACCGCCGGACGAGTTCGGTTCGCCGTACCGCGCATCCTCCGCGTTCGCGGCATCGCCGGCCCTGCTCGCGGAGCCCCGCGCGCCC
>DATGEH010000110.1:0-28643 GCA_035310325.1 Gaiellaceae bacterium | reverse complement strand
CGTCGAGTGCGCGGCGCACGCCCTGCCGGCGCAGCGACTCCTCCGCCTCTTCGAACGGATCGGGCGCCTCGCGGTCGGCGAACAGATCGCCGAGCTCGCCCTCGTCGTCGGCGCCGACGGTCTGGTTGAGCGAAACCGACGCGTGCGCGGCGGCGAGCGCCTCGTCGACGTGCTGCATCGGCAGGCCGGTCGCCTCGGCGAGCTCGGCCTTCGTCGCCTCGCGGCCGAGCTCGACCTCGAGCCGGCGCGCGGCACGCGTCAGCTTCTGCTGGCGCTCGACGACATGGACGGGAACGCGGATCGTGCGCGCATGGTTCGCGACCGCGCGCTGCACCGACTGGCGGATCCACCAGGTCGCGTACGTCGAGAACTTGTAGCCGCGGCGCCAGTCGAACTTCTCCACCGCGCGGTTGAGGCCGAGCGTCCCCTCCTGGATGAGGTCGAGGAACGGAACGCCGAGCCCGCGGTAGCCCTTCGCGATCGACACGACGAGACGCAGGTTCGACTCGATCATGTGCCGCTTCGCCGTCGGGTCGCCGCGCTCGATCCGCTTCGCGAGCATCACTTCCTGCGCCGCGGTGAGCAGTTTGTGCTTGCCGACGTCGGCGAGGAACAGCTGCAGGCTGTCGGCCGCGCCCGACACCGCCGCCGCCGCCTTGATCTCCGCCGCCTCCGCCTCCGCCGCCGCCTTCTCGGCCTCGGCGGCAGCCGACGCGTTCGCGGGCGCGCCGATCTCCAGGCCGATCCGCTCGAGCTCGCGGGTCAGCTCCTCGATCTCCTCGTCGTTCAGATCGTGCTCGAGCGTGAACGCCTCGAGCTCGGCCGTCTCGATGTAGCCGCGCTCCTCCGCGCCCTCCACGAGGGCCTTCGCCTGATCCGTCTCGAGCAACTCGTTGAGCTGGTTCTGCGTCAGGGTCGGCTCAGTCCTTTCGGATCCTGCGTCGTGAAGAGAAGAATGTCCTTCTCACTCTAAGAGGGAAGTCCTCTGCTTGCCAGGGGGAACGGGTGGACGTGTCCTGCTATTCCGCCGCGGCGGCCGCTTCCTCTTCCTTCTTCTGCGCCCGCACGGGGAAGTCGAACTCGACCTTGCCTTCCTCGTTTAGGACGAGCCGCGCACGGAATGGTTTGCCCGCCTTCGACCGGAAGCCGGCGAGGACCTCGCGGGTCTTGCCCTCTTCGATCAGCTGACGGGCGATCTCCGGCGTCAGCGTGCGGCCGGCGACGCGCTTCCAGACGACGAAGCCGCAGCCGGTCTCCTCGCGGTTCTTCCAGCTCGTGCAGCCGTAGGCGCGCGAGTTCTCGCGGATGATCTCCCCCGTCTCTGCGCCGCAGCGCGGGCAGAGGCCGAGCTCGACGCGCTCGGGGCGCAGCTTCTCTTTGTCGAGCGCCTCGATCTGCTGGACGATCTCGCCAGTGAACTTCGCGATCTCCTTGATGAACTTGGAGCGATCTCCTGTGCCGTGCTCGATGTCGGAGAGCTTCTTCTCCCAGTCGCCGGTCAGCTCGGGCGACGTGATCTTGTGCTCCTCGAGCATCGTGATCACCTGCAGCCCCTTCGGCGTCGGCTGCAGGTCGCGGCCGACACGCTCGATGTACTCGCGGCGGATGAGCGTCTCGATAATCTCCGCGCGTGTCGCCGGCGTGCCGAGGCCCGACTCCTTCATCGCCTCGCGCAGCTCCTCGTCGTCGATGAGCTTGCCCGCGGTCTCCATCGCCGAGAGCAGCGTCGCCTCGGTGTAGCGCGGCGGCGCCTTCGTCATCTTGTCCTCGCGCTCGGCGCCGAGACAGCGCACCGTCTGGCCCTCCTCGAGCGCCGGCAGCTCGCCGCCCTCGCCGTCCTCTTCCTCCGACTGCTTCTCCGCCTCGGTCTCGAGCCCGTAGACGCCGCGCCACCCGGCCTCGAGCGTGATCTTCCCGCGCGTGCGGAAGCTCTCGCTCTCGACCTCGGTGACGATGGTCGTGCGCGCATACCGCGCCGGCGGATGGAAGACGGCGAGGAAGCGCCGCGCAACGAGATCGAACACGCGGCGCTCGTCGGGCGAGAACGCCTCGACGTCGTGCGGAATGTCGGTGGGGATGATCGCGTGGTGGTCGGTGACCTTCGCGTCGTTGATGACGCGCCCGAGCGGCAACTGGTCGAGACGCATCACGAACGTCGCCGCCTCGCGGTAGTCGGGGATGTCCTGCAGGCTCGAGGCGACCGTCTTCAGCTGCGGCACCATGTCGCCGGACAGGAAGCGCGACGACGTGCGCGGGTACGTGATCGCCTTCTTCCCTTCGTACAGCGACTGCGCAGCCTGCAGCGTGCGGCGCGCGCTGAACCCGAAGCGGCGGTTTGCGTCGCGCTGCAACGAGGTGAGGTCGTAGAGGAGCGGGGCGCGCTCGGACTGCTCCTTGCGCTCGACCTTCGTGATCGTTCCGTCCTTGCCGGTGACCTTCGCGACGATCTCGTCCGCGCGCTCAACCTGCTTGATGCGCGTCTCCTCGCCCTCGAACCAAAGGCCCTGATACGGCGGCTGGAACGCCGCGTGCACGAGCCAGTACGGCTCGGCGACGAAGGCCTGGATCTCGCGCTCGCGCTTCACGAGCATCGCGAGCGTCGGGGTCTGCACGCGGCCGAGCGACACGACGCCGCCGACCCACGCGCGCCCGCGGATCGTCGCCGCGCGCGTCGCGTTCATGCCGACGATCCAGTCGGCCTCCGAGCGCGAGCGCGCCGCCTGCTCGAGCGAATCCATCTGCTCGGCCGGGCGGAGCTTCTCGAAACCGTCGCGGATCGCCTGCTTCGTCATCGAGGAGATCCACAGCCGCTGCACCGGCTTCGGGTCGCCGTCCTTCTTCTTCAGCCCGGTGCGGTACATCTCGTAGATGTACGCGAAGATGAGCTCGCCCTCGCGCCCGGCGTCGCAGGCGTTGATGATGCGGTCGACGTCCTCGCGCTTGAGCTGCTTGAGGATGAGGTTGAGCTGCTTCTTCGACTTCGCATCGCGTGGAACGAGGTGGAACTCGTCCGGCACGATCGGCAGGTCGGCCATCTTCCACTTCTTGAACGCCTCGTCGTACTCCTCGGGATCGGCCAGCTGGACGAGGTGGCCGACGGCCCACGTGATGACGTAATCGTCCGACTCGAGGAGGCCCTCCGACTTCGCAAACGTGCCCGGCAGCGCCGACGCGAGGTCGCGCCCGACGGACGGTTTCTCTGCGATTACGAGGGTCTTGGCCATAGATTCACCTTAGCGTGAGGCCCAGTCCTGCTTACAACGTCATAGCCGCGCTCAGCTGGCCGGTTCTCCACGGGCTCTACCGGTTACACGCGCGCGGGCGCGAGAACATACCTGCGGGCGGGTGCGTGCTCGCGTGCAATCACGTGTCGAGCTTCGACCCGTGGCCGCTCGCCATGCCGCTGTGGCCGCGCCGCTTCTTTCGCTTCATGGCGAAGTCGGAGCTCTACTGGTTCCCGCTCGGCAAGCTCATCGGCGCCGCCGGCGCGTTCCCCGTTCGCCGCGGCCAGCACGACACGGAGGCGATCGACACGGCAGTGCGGCTCGCACGCGAGGGAAACGTCGTCGTGATGTTCCCGGAAGGGACGCGGCGCACGAAGGGACTCATCAAGAAGTTCGAGGCGCGGCCGCGCTCGGGTGCCGCGCGCATCGCGCTCGAAGCAGGCGTGCCGCTCGTGCCCGCCGCGGTGCGCGGGACGGACAAGCTGACGCGTCTCGGCCGGTTGAGCGTCGCGTACGGCGCGCCCGTCGAGATCGACGACCTGCGCGGGCGCGACGTCGCCGAAGCCGCACCCGAGGCGACCGACCGGCTCATGGCGCGCATCGCCGAGCTCGAAGCGTCCTTGTGAGCACGCTGCTCGCTGTCGACGGCGACTCGTTCGCGCACCGCGCGTACCACGGCCTGCCGAAGTCGATCCGCCTCAACGCGGTCGTCGGCTTCATGAACATGCTGACGCGCCTGTGGCAGGCGGAGAAGCCCGACGCAGTGCTCGTCGGCTGGGACACGCTGACCGAGCCGACGTACCGGCACGAGGAGTACGAGCCGTACCAGTCCGGACGCATCTTCGAGGACTCGATCGTCGACCAGCTCGACCTGCTCCCCGACGTCGTCGCGGCGTGCGGCCTCGCGGTTGCGAAGGCGGACGGCTACGAGGCGGACGACTTCCTCGCCGCCGCCGCGAAGACGTGGAAGGGAGACGTCCTCGTCGCGACCTCGGATCGCGACGCGTTCCAGCTCGTGAGCGACCGGGTCACGATCCTGCAGCCGACGCGCGGCGTGAGCGAGATAGCGCGCATCGACCCGGCAGGCGTGCGCGAGCGCTACGGCGTCGAGCCGGAGCAGGTCCCCGACCTCATCGCGCTGCGCGGCGACCCGTCCGACAAGCTGCCCGGCGCGCGCGGGATCGGCCCGAAGAAGGCAGCCGAGGTGCTTCGGCAGTACGGCACGCTCGAGGCGGTGCTCGCCGACGGCCGCTTCGCGACCGAGGCCGACGACCTCCGGCTCTTCCGCCGCATCGCGACCATGGACGCCTCCGCTCCGCTCCCGCCGCTCGAGTCGCAGAAGCCGACCTGGGACGAGGGCGCCGCCTACGCGAGGGAGCTCGGGCTGAACGGGCTCGCCGAACGTCTAGCCTCTCTCGCATGAACGAATGGATCACGCGCCAGGCCGACGCGCTCGGCGCCGACGAGTTGAACGAGGCGGAACAGACGACGCTGCTCGACCTCGCGCGCATCGCCGCGCACGAGAGCGGCGACCGCACGAACGCGCCGCTGCTCTGCTACCTCGTCGGCCGCGCGCAAGGCGACAAGAGCCTCGACGAGCTCGCCGAGATCGTCCGATCGACGTCCTGACACACCCGGCGCTCGCGCGCCTGCACCCGACCGGCAACCATCCGGAACGCCAAGAGCGGCTCGCGGTGCTGCTCGAGCACTTCCCGGCCGCGGGCGAGGGCCGCGCCGCGAGTGAGGACGAGCTGCTGCTCGCGCACACTCCGGAACATGTTGCAAACGTGCGCGCCATCACCGGCCCGACGTGGCTCGACGCCGACACACCCGCGACCGAAACGACGTACGAGGCGGCATGCCTCGCCGCGGGGACGGCGATCGAGGCTGTGCAGCGCGGTGGGTTCGCGCTCGTGCGTCCCCCCGGCCATCACGCGCCGCCCGACCGCGCGATGGGCTTCTGCATCTTCAACAACGTCGCGATCGCTGCACGTGCCTCAGGCGCGAAGCGCGTCGCGATCGTCGACTTCGACGTGCACCACGGAAACGGCACGCAGGCGATCTTCTGGGACGACGACTCGGTGCTCTTCGTCTCGCTGCACCAGTGGCCGTACTATCCGGGCAGCGGCGGCCCGGAGGAGCAGCGCGAGACGACGCTCAACATCCCGATGTCGGCCGGATCCGGCGACGAGGAGTACCTGCACGCATTCGACCACACGGTCGCGCCCGCCGTCGCGCGCTTCGACCCCGAGCTCGTGCTCGTCTCCGCCGGCTTCGACGCACACGCCGACGATCCGATGGCGATGATGCGCGTCAGCGACGACGGATTCCGCGAGCTCGCGCACCGCTGCACCACGCTCGCGCCGCGCGTCGCCGCCGTGCTCGAAGGCGGTTACGACGTCGCGAGCCTGCCGCGGCTCGTCGACGCTGCGCTCGCCGGTTTCTCCACAGGCCGGTAGCAGCTACCCAAACGGAAGTGTCACGAGCGGTGCCGCATCGCTCCGCGCATCGTGCGGATGCCGTGACACTCTCTTGACCGTAGCTGCTACCGCGCCTAGCCCCAGCTCGCCTCGGTGACGGGGCGCATCGCCGTCTCGAGGATGCGCAGGTGACGGGGACGCTCGAGGACGAAGACGACGACTTCGGCGACGTCGTCGGCGGTCATCATCCCGGGCAGCGCGTCCGGCGTCCGCCCGCGTCCTTCCTCGAGCGCGAAGTCGGTCGCGACGCCGCCGGGACACACGTTCGTGCAGCGGATGCCCTGCTCGCGGAGCTCGTGGTCGAGCGCACGCGTCAGCCCGACCTGCCCGAACTTCGACGCGCAGTACACCGCCTCGTACGGAAGCCCGCGCCGGCCGGCCTCCGACGCGAGCGTGATCACGTCGCCCTGACGCCCGAGCATGTGCGGCAGCGCGGCGCGAATCGCGTAGACCGTTCCCTTGAGATTGACGTCGAGCATCTCGTCGAGATGCTCGCGCGAGAGGTCGAGAAACGGGCCGTACGCGCCGACGCCGGCGTTCGCGACGACGATGTCGATGCCGCCGAAGCGGTCGGCGGTCTCGTCGCACAGCCGCGTCAGCGCGTCGAGATCGCGGACGTCGCACTCGTGCGCGACCGCGTCGCCGAAGCCCAGGTTGTCGCCGCGGCGCGACGCGAGCCCGAGATTGACGCCCCGCACGTTCAGCATGCGCGCGATCGCGGCGCCGATGCCGCCGCTCGCGCCGGTGATCACAGCGGTCTTGCCTTGCAGATTCATCGCATCTCCTTCAGCGTGGGATAGAGCAGTCGAAAGCGGTCGTACGCATCGTCGTAGTTCCATTCGGGCTCGACGCGGCCGGTTACACGCACACAACGCGCGACGGCGTCCTGCGCGTCGGCAAAGGTCCCGGCGCGCACGCCGGCAAGGAGCGCCGCGCCGAAGGCGGAGCCCTCGGGCGATGCGGTCAGCTCGAGGGGCAAGCCGAGGACCGACGCGACGATGCGCAGCCAGAGCGCGCTGCGCGCCCCGCCGCCCGAGACCCGAGCGGTCACGGGCTCGACGCCGAGCGAGCGCAGCAGCTCGAGCGAGTCGCGCAGACCGAACGCGACGCCTTCGAGCATCGCGCGCCAGAGAGCGCCGCGATCGTGGTGCAACGACAAGCCGGTGAACGCGCCGCGCACGTCGGGGTCGGCGTGCGGCGTCCGCTCGCCCGCGAGGTACGGCGCGAAGAGCAGGCCGTCGACACCCGGGCCCCAGCGCTCCGCCTCGGCATCGAGCTGTGCGTAATCCGCGGCGAGCACGCCGCGCAGCCACGCCGCCGAGCCCGCCGCGCTGAGCATCACCCCCATCGCGTGCCACATGCCGGGCACCGCGTGGCAGAACACGTGCACCCGCGCCTGCGGCTCAGCCGCGTAGGCGGGCAGCACGGCGAAGACGACGCCGGAGGTCCCGAGCACGACCGAGAGCGGGCCGGTCGCGGCGATGCCGACGCCGAGCGCAGCCGCCGCCTGGTCGCCCGCGCCGGCGATCTCCGTCGACTCGTGCGCCGTAGGCAGCCATGCGCCGGGTATGTCGAGCGCGCCGCACACCTCGTCCGACCAGCGCCGGCGCGCGACGTCGAAGAGCAACGTGCCCGACGCATCCGCGACGTCGATCGCTCGCTCGCCTGTCAAGCGAAAGCGGACATAGTCCTTCGGCAGCAGCACCTGCGCGATGCGCGCAAAGACGTCGGGCTCGTGCCGGCGCAGCCAGAGAAGCTTGGGCGCGGTGAAGCCGGTCAGCGCGCGGTTGCCCGTGAGCGCAATCAGGCGCTCGAGGCCGACGCGTTCCTCGATCTCGGCACACTCCGCTGCGGTGCGCTGGTCGTTCCACAGGATCGCCGGCCGCAGCACGCGATCGTCGTCGCCGAGCACGACGAGCCCGTGCATCTGTCCCGCGAAGCCCATGTGACCGACCGGCAGGCGCGCGAGGCAGGCCTGCGCCGCACTCCACCAGTGTTCGGGGTCCTGCTCGGACCAGCCGGGCTGCGGCGTCGACAGCGGATAGCTCTCGTCGGCGGTCGCGAGCAACTCGCCGCCAGGCGAGAGCGCGACCGCCTTGACGCCGGACGTGCCGACGTCCAGCCCGATCAGCGCGTCTTGGTTACGCACCGAGCGCTGCGTAGACGAGCTCGTATGCGCGGACCGCATCCTTCTGCTGCTGCGCCTTCGCAAGCTCGGGGCCGTCGATGCGCGACGCGACGCCGTCGATGAAGCGCCACTGGAGGACCGACCGCCGCACGGCGGCGACAGCGTCCTCGGTGTACGGGTACAGATCGAAGCCGAGTCGCTCGCCGCCGTCGCCGTAGCCGACCTTGCGCAGCTCGAGCGCGAGCTCGAGCGTCTCCATGAACGCCGTCGTCCCGACCATGTTGTCGTCGTCGAACGTGCCCCAGCCGGAGTTCGCATGCTGATGGCCGAGCAATCCTTCCGTCGCGAGCAGGCCCGCGTACTCGGCGAGGTTCTCGCCGTTCATGATCAGGTGCTGCCAGTCCATGTTGACCTTGACGTTGTCGAGGCCGTGGCGACGCAGCGTGTGGATGACGTGCAGCGTCATGCCGACGTTGCGCATGAGAATCTTCATCGCCGGCTCGGAGTTCTTGTGCTCGAGGAAGACGGTGACGCCGTGCTCTTTCGCGTGGCTCGCCGCTTCGCCCACGCCGTCGACGAAGCGCGACCACGCGTCGCCGTACGCGGTCTGGAAGGGGTAGTTGTAGCCCTCGATCCCCGGCCAGATGATGAAGTGCGCTCCGAGCTCGCCGGCGAACGAGATCGCCTCCTTCGTCCGAGTCAGAGCGTCGCTTCGGATCCCATCGTCGGGCGAGCAGAAAGCGCCCTTGCCGAACGTCGCGTCGAGATGAAGACCGCTCGCAAGGCAGTAGACGTCGTGCCCGCCGAGCGCCTCGCGGACGTCATCGAGGTTCGCGGGCGAAAGCTCCTGCGGATAGTGGAACTCGTAGCCGTCGATGAGATCGCCGAGGCCCTCGACCGCGCGGCGGACCTTGTGCGCGACCGGTTCGCCCGCCCACTGCGGCTGGTAGCCGCCGGGGACAAAGCGCGTCGACATGGATCCGAACGCCCAGATTCCGAGACTCGTCTTCACACAACGACCCTACAACTCACGCGAAAAGGGGCGTAGTATCGGCTTCGTTCCGAGACTTTGGTCCCCATGGAGGAGGAAATGAGGGTGATGAAGCTTGTAGGGAGATCCGCCGCGGTCCTCGGCCTTTGTGCCGTGATCGCAGCGGTGGTCGTCGTCGGTGGAGCAACGGCAAGCTCGGGCAAGACCGCCGCCGGCGGTCAGGTCTGCGTGCTGATGCCCGACACCGCAACGTCGGTTCGCTGGGTGCACTACGACGCACCGGCGCTCAAGGCGGCCCTGACGGCTGCAGGCGTCACGTCGCAGTTCTACAACGCGAACAACGACGCGCAGACGCAGAAGACGCAGGCGAGCCAGTGCCTCGGCAACGGCGCGAAGGTCCTCATCGAGGTCGCACTCGATGCAGGCTCGGCGTCTGCCATCGAGAAGCAGGCGAAGGCGAAGGGCGTTCCCTCGATCGACTACGACCGCCAGACCATTGGCGGCGTCGCCTCGATCTACGTCTCGTTCGACGGTAAGCAGGTCGGCGTGCTGCAGGGCCAGGGCATCGTCGCCGCGCTGAAGGCGAACGGGAAGTACTCGAAGCACCCCGTGGTCGCAGAGCTGAACGGCGGCAGCACCGACGCGAACTCGTTCCTCTTCAAGGGCGGGTACGACTCGATCCTGAAGCCGCTCTACGCCAATGGCACCTTCAAGAAGGGGCCGGATCAGTTCGTGCCCGGCTGGGACAACCAGAAGGCCGGCACGATCTTCGCGCAGATGCTCGTGAAGACGGGTAACAAGATCGACGCGGTGGTCTCCGCAAACGACGGCATGGCAAGCTCGGTCGTCGCTGTCGAGAAGGCGCATCACGTCGGCCCCCTCCCGCTCACGGGTCAGGACGCAACGCCGCAAGGCCTCCAGTACATCATCGCCGGTTGGCAGTCGATGACGGTCTGGAAGGACACGCGGATCCTGGCGAAGGCAGCCGCGAAGGACGCCGTCGAGCTGCTGAAGAAGCAGCCGTTGACCACGACGGGCTCGGTTCCGAACGGCAAGGCGAAGGAGCCTTCGTACATCATCCCGCCGGTCGCGCTGACGAAGGCGAACTGGACGCAGATCTACACGTCCGGTTTCCTCAAGAAGAGCGACATCTGCAACGGCGCGTACACGAAGTACTGCAAGTAATCGACGAGTGAACGGCTGGGGCGCCTCACACGGGGCGCCCCAGCTGTGCTAGGAACCTGCGCACACATGCCCGCCGCCACACCAGTCCTCGAGCTCCGCGGGATCTCCAAGGCCTTCGGGTCGGTGAACGCGCTCACCGATGTCGACTTGACCGTGAACAAGGGCGAGGTGCTGGCGCTCGTCGGAGACAACGGCGCGGGCAAATCGACGCTGATCAAGACGGTCGCCGGCGCGCACCAGGCCGACGAGGGCGACATCATCTTCGAGGGCCACCCGGTTCACATCGCGGGGCCGAAGGATGCAGTGCGGCTCGGAATCGAAGTCGTGTACCAGGACCTCGCGCTCTGCGACAACCTCGACGTCGTGCAGAACATGTACCTCGGCCGCGAGGCGCATGACTTCTTCCAGCGGCTCCGGGAACCGGTGATGGAGCAGCGCACCGTGGAGACACTAAAGGGCCTAGCGGTGACGACGATCCGCTCGGTGCGGCAGGCGGTCGCGACGCTTTCGGGCGGTCAGCGCCAGTCGGTGGCCGTCGCGCGTGCAGTCATGTGGAATTCGAAGCTCGTGATCCTCGACGAGCCGACCGCCGCGCTGGGCGTCGCGCAGACGGAGCAGGTGCTCGAGCTCGTCAAGCGGCTGGGCGAGCAGGGCCTTGCCGTCATTCTGATCTCGCACAACCTCCACGACGTGTTCGCCGCGGCCGACCGCATCCTCGTACTGCGCCTCGGGCGCAACGCGGGCGAGTATGACCGGCGGTCGACGACGCAGGAGGAAGTCGTCCATGCCATCACCGCCGGCAGGCCAACCAAGGTCGCGGGGATCACCGGATGAGCACTCAGAGCACAGCTATCGACACAGCGCTGCCGCACGAGTCGCTTCGCACGCGCGCCTGGGAAGACTTCAAGGGCGGGAACCTCGGTAGCGCCCCGGTGATCGTCGGGCTGACGATCATCGTCCTGGTCTTCGCGTTCACCGCTCCGAACTTCTTCACTGCGGTGAACCTCAACAACATCATCGTGCAGATGGCCGGCACGACGATGCTCGCGTACGGCGTCGTGTTCGTCCTTCTCCTCGGCGAGATCGACCTCTCGATCGCGTACCTGAGCGGCATCTGCGGCGTCGCGGCCGCGGAGCTCCAAGCACCCGGGCACACCTTGCCGGGAATCTGGCCGATCGTGGTCGCTCTGCTCCTCGGCTGCGCGATCGGCGCGTTCCAGGGCTCGTTCGTCGCGCTGATCGGCGTCCCCGCATTCGTCGTCACGCTCGCCGGGCTGCTCGCGTGGCAGGGCGCAATCCAGATCACGCTCGGAGCGAACGGCCCGATCATCATCAGCAACCGTTGGATCAACTACACGGCGTCGTACTTCTTCTCGAAGGACGGAAGCTGGGCGATCGCGGGCGTGATCAGCGTGCTGTACATCGGAGCACGAATCGGCTCGCTGTTCGGCCGCCGCCGCGCGGGCGTCGCGATCGAGTACCCAGCGCTCTTCATCGGCAAGCTCGTCGCCGTCCCGGCGCTGACCTTCCTCGTCGTCGCGATCTGCAACCACGACCGCGGCGTGCCGCTCGCAGGCCTCGAGATCATCGGCCTGCTCATCTTCTGGACCTATATCGCGAAGCGGACGACGTTCGGCCGGCATGTGTACGCGGTCGGCGGCAACGCAGAGGCCGCGCGTCGCGCCGGCATCAACGTGCCGCGGATACGGATCCTCGTCTTCACGATCTCCGGGCTGATGGCCGCCTTCGGCGGGATTGTCCTCGCCGGCAACCTCAACTCGGTCGCTCCCGACCAGGGCGGAGGCACGCTGCTGCTCGACGCGATCTCCGCCGCCGTGATCGGCGGAACGAGCCTGTTCGGCGGCCGAGGCGAGGTGCGCAGCGCAGCACTGGGCGCTGCCGTCATTGCGACGATCGAGAACGGTCTGTACATCAAGGGCTACCAGCCGGGCGTCATCTACATCACAACCGGCTCGATCCTCCTCTTCGCCGTGACGCTCGACACGATCGCGCGCCGACGCCAAGCGAAGACCGGCCGCTAGCTAACGCTTGACGGTCAGGATCTGGTCGGCGCGTACGTCGCGCAGCCGCTTCACGGTCCCGTCCGGATATCGTACGACGAGCTCGCGCACCGACGTCGCCGGCCCGAGGCCGAAGTGGATACGCGGATCCTCGGACGAGAGGTAGCTGCTGCCCGCCTGCACCGTGCGCGCCTGCCGTCGCCCGTGGGTGCCGACAACCGTGACGATCGCGCCGGGCGAGAATGGGGCGACGTTCACCTCAAGCCAGTGCCCCGCCTGCGAGGTGTTACGCAAGAGGAGGAGCGCGCCGCCGACCGTGCCGACCGCGATGTCGACACGACCGTCGTTGTCGTAGTCCGCGGCCGCGAGCCCGCGGCCGTTCACGCGCAGCCCGCGCAGCAGACCGGCGTCGACGTAGTGCTTCGCTCCCGGCACGAACACCTGGACGGGGACGGCGTCCTTCTTGAGGCTCGTCACGGGGATCTCGCCGTTCGCGAGGACGAGATCGAGCGTGCCGTTGTTCCGCAGATCGACCCACGAGTCGCCCCAGCCCGCGGGGTTCGCGCCGATGGCGGGCGCGAATTGTGAGCGGATGTCGGTGAAGCGCTTGCCGTTCGCCTGGTACGCAGCGTTGGTCTGCCCGCGCGAGTTCGAGACGAAGATGCGGTTCGCGGCCGCCGCGACTCCCATGCCGGCGTTGCGGTCGGCCACCCCCAGAGCGGCGCCGACGTCGACGAAATGGAAGCCGAGCGGGCCGCCGGGCTCGTTCAGGTACAGCCGGTTCGGTCCTTCGTCGTTCGCGACGTACAGATCGGGCCGTCCGTCGCCGTTGACGTCGAGGAACACGGCGCCGAGGCTGTGGTCGTTCGGATGCGCGGCGAGCCCGGCCAGCGCCGTGACGTTCTTGAAGTGCCTGTTGCCCTCGTTGAGGAAGAGCTCGCTCGGGATCGCTCGGTAGTTCGTCGGGAAACCGTTCACCGAGCCGGCGATCGGATGCTGGAGGTCGGTGTACCCGGCGACAAAGAGGTCGGGCCGCCGGTCGCCGTTCACGTCCGCAACTGCGGCGCCGGAGTGCCAGCCGTAGGAGACGACTCCGTCCTTCCGCGCGCTCTCGGTGAACGTGCCGTTGCCGTTGTTCCAGAACAGGAGATCGTCGGTCGCCGTCGTGACGAACAGGTCGGTGTACCCGTCCCCGTTGAAGTCGGCGGCGACGCAGCCTTCGCCGCGCGTCGGGATCCCAACGCCGGAGGACTTCGTCACGTTGACGAAGTGGCCGTGGACGTTCTCGAACAGCTGGCTCGTCGGCGGCCTGCCCTTCGCCTCCCAGTCGGCGTACTGCGCGTCGGTGTAGTTGTTGACGGCGAAGAGGTCGAGCCAGCCGTCGTTGTTGTAGTCGAGCCAGCAGATCCCCCCGCCCATCATCGCGGGCGTGTCGCCGGTCACCCCGAAGCGGAACGAGCCCTGCCGGAAGTCGAGCCCGACTGCGGCGGCAACGTTCGAGAGGCGGTAGCCGCGCAACGTTGGCCCGGTCGGCTCGACGACGAGCGGCGCGTTCGGCGTCTCGCCGACGACCCACGCGCCACTCTCCTGGTGCAGGTGGTACGTCTTCCCGCCGACCGACACGGCCGCGCTCGGCGGCCCTTGGCCGACGCCCGCCTCGAGCCAGATGCCGAGCGGTCCGCTCAGCCCCTTCTGCGTGACGAACGCGCGCGCGATCGTCTGCGCGATCGGACGCGGCAACTGGGACTGCACGCCGCGCGGCGGCAGGATCGTGATCGGCGGGAGTGCGCCCCCACCGAGCGGCCCGGAGGCGGTGGCTGTCTCCGATCCGTTCGGGAACGCGGCGACCGCTGCGAACACGCCGACGGCAACCGCGGCCGCGGTGAATGCGACACGCCGGCCGAGCGGCAGCGGGACGGCGCGCATGAGCGCGAGCACCGTGCACACGACGGCGAGCGCGCCGAGGAGCGCTACCTTCGCCGCGAACTCGGTCGTCGTCGGCGCGATCATCGCCGCGGCGAGCAGGCCGAGCGAGACGGCGTAGACGAGCCGTGCGCGCGGCGCGCGCGGCGCCGTCTTCGGGTCGGTGATCATGAAGAAGAGGAAGACGAGCACCTCGGGCGACGTGATGAGCACCCACCAGAGGTGGAAGCCCTGGATCGGCCCGAGATGCCAGCGGGCCGTCATCGCATGGCCCGTGAGCGCGAGCACGCCGATGCCCGCGGCGAACGACACCCAGAACCCGAGCGCGACGCGCAGCAGGCCGAGCCGCAGGAGAATCGCGAAGCCGCCGGCGACGATGACGGCAAGCGCGATCGCGAGCCAGGCGGACATCGGGCCCCACCAGAAGTCGAGCGGATCGGCGCGGCCGCGCCCGAGCGCGAGGAAGCAGATGACGAGCCCGATGTTCGACGGGTTGAACACGTGCTCGCCACGCCACTTGATCACGTGCTTCGACAGCAGGGAGACGGCGGCGGTCCCGACGAAGATCCACCAGCCGCGCAAGGTCCACCAGTCGCCGTGCGCGGTCCCGGGCACGCGGAGGACGAAGGCGACGCCGTTGCCCGTCAGCATCGCGCTCGCCGGCCAGAGGATGACGCGCTGCGTCCTGAGGGCGATCGCCATCTCGAGGAGCGCGCAGGTGCCGACCGCAAGCAGGATCTGCGCGATCGAGACCTGGAAATGGAAGCCGACCTGGCCGATCACCTGCAGCGACGTGATCGTCGCCGCCAGGTGCAGCCGCGGATCGCTCAGCTTCGGCAGAACGACCGGGTAACGCATCCGATCTACTATCGCACCGAGATCGTGAATCTGGAACGGGCCCTCGCCATCATCCAACACATCGTCGCGAACGCCGGTGGCGCGGTTTCCGTGTTCGTGGCGGATTCGCACGGCGAGGTGGTCGCGGCCGCGACGATGGACGGCGCGGCACCCGACACGCGGCTCAACGCGCAACGCAAGGCATATACGGCTGCGCGCAGCGACGCCCGGTCGACGCGCGAGCTCGCCGAGCGTGTCCGCAACCAGCCCGCCGAGCGCGAGAGCTTCGATCCGCAGTTCACGTTCTTCTCCGGCGGCGTCGCCGTCTTCGCCGGCGAGACGCGCGTCGGGGCGGTCGGCGTGAGCGGCCTGCCGGGCGACGTCGACGAGCAGCTCGCAGTCGCCGCGATCGCGGCGACGGCATAGCTCAGAGCGAAACCGGCTTCGAGCTCGTCGCCGAGGCGTGCAGCGCCTCGAGCGCCCGCGCCATTCCGAGTGCATCGTCGCGGCCGAGGAGCAGCTCGGCGTCGCCGCGGATCGCATCGCTGAGATTCTCGAGCTCGAGCCGGTACGAATCCTGCGGATCGAGCTCGATCCGCTCGACGCCGCCGTCGCGCCGATGCTCGATCACCGGCTTGTTGCAGTGCCACGGGTCGTCGAGGAACAGCGAGCCCTCGCTGCCGATCGCCTCGAGCTCGTCGCGCTCGACCAGCGCGGTGCCACAGTCGAACGTCGCGATGACGTTCCCCGGAAAGCGCAACGTCCCCGTGAACACCCAGTCGGTGCCCGATAGCCCGTACCACGCTTCGCCCCACACGCGCTCCGGCTCGCCGCCGAGCAGGCGCGACCCGGAGACGTTGTAACAGCCGACGTCCATGAGCGCGCCGCCTTCGACGTCGGTCCGCAGGCGGATGTTGTCCTCGTCATAGAGGCCGTAGCTGAACGTGGACCGGATGAGACGCAGCTCGCCGACAGCGCCGCCCTCCACGAGCTCCTGCACCTTCTTCGTCTGCGGGTTGTGCCGATACATGAAGGCCTCGCTCAGCAGGCGGCCGGCGCGATCGGCGGCGTCGAACGCCTTCGTGACTTCGTCCGCATGACGGGTGAACGGCTTCTCGCAGAGCACGTGCTTCCCGGCCTCGAGCGACTTGATCGACCACTCGACGTGCATCGTGTTGGGCAGCGAGATGTACACCGCCTCGATTTCCAGGTCGGTGAGCAGCGCCTCGTACGAACCGTACGCGCGCGGAATGTCCCACTCTTTCGCGTAGGCGTCGGCGCGCGCCCGATCACGGCTCGCGACCGCGACGAGATCGACCTTGTCCGACGCGTGCGCGCCCGGAATCACCTTCCGGTTGATGTCGGCGGTGGAGACGATTCCCCACTTCACTGCCTCTGCCATGTGCCTACTATCGCGCAGTGACGGAGATCGGCGTCGGGATGCTCGGCTACGCGTTCATGGGCAAAGCCCACTCGAACGCGTTCCGGAAGATCCCATACATCATGTGGCCGCCGCCGCTCGAGCCGAAGCTGCTCGGGATCGCCGGGCGCAACACGGAGGCGGTCGAGGAGGCAGCGCGCCGCTACGGGTGGGAGTACACGACCGCCGACTGGCACGACCTCGTGGCCGACGAGCGGATCGGACTCTTCGACAACGGCGGCCCCAACTCGCTGCACGCGGAACCGACGATCGCGGCCGCAGAGGCCGGCAAGCATGTCGTCTGCGAGAAGCCGCTCGGCCGCGACGCCGGCGAGAGCTACGACATCTGGCGCCGGGTTGCGGCGACGGGCGTCAAGCACATGTGCGCCTTCAACTACCGGTTCGTTCCGGCGATTCGGCTCGCGCGCGAGATGGTCGACGCCGGCGAGCTCGGCGAGATCCGCCATTTCCGCGGCCGCTATCTCCAGGACTGGGGCGACGATGCGTCGCTCGACACATGGCGCTTCAACCCCGACGAGGCGGGGTCGGGCGCGCTCGGCGACCTCATGACGCACGTCGTCGACCTCGCGCGCTTCCTCAACGGTGAGATCGACGCGGTGTCGGGGTTCGCGAAGACCTTCCTCCCCGGCCGCAAGGTCGACGACGCGGTCGAAGCCGCAGCCGAGTTCGCGAACGGCTCGGTCGGCACGCTCGAAGCTACGCGGTTCGCGCACGGCCGGCGCAACGCGTTCCAGTGGGAGATCAACGGGACGAAAGGCTCGCTCGCGTTCGACATGGAGCGGCTCAACGAGCTGCAGGTGTTCCGCGCCGACGGCGACCGCACGCGCGGCTTCAAGACGGTGCTCGTCTCGGAGACAGACCATCCGTTCTGGCAGTACTGGTGGCCACCCGGGCACATCATCGGCTGGGGCGACACATTCGTGCACGAGCTGCACCACATGCTCGAGGCGATCGCGAACGACACGGACGTCGCGCCGTACGGAGCGACGTTCGAGGACGGCTATCGCGCCTCCGAGATCTGCGACGCGATCGTCAGGTCAGGAGAGACCGGCAGGCGCGAGTCGATCGCCTACTTGTCGCTCTCGTAACGAACTAGCACCTGCATGCGGGAAACCCGCAGCGACGTTCCGTGCCGATCCCGATGGCCCTCGCGCGCTTGTGCCCGAAACTGGCGGAAAACACCGACCGGAAGGAGTTCGAGATGCGCAAGGCATTGGAGATCGGAGGGCTCGTCGCGGGGGCGGTGCTCATCGCATTCGGCGTCGCCGCGATCGCGCTCGGCTTCAGCGGCCGCAGCACGGTGGGCAGCGAGCTCAAGGCGCAGCAGATCGTCGGGTCGAGCGACATGACCCCGTCGACGATCAAGGCCGACGCCCAGGCAGCCGGGCTGAAGAACGTCAGCCTGCCGACCTGCAACGTCGCGGGCAAGGCCGTGGTCGACGGCACGACCGCACGCTGCTTCGCGCAGTACATGCGGATCCACGCACTCGAGTCGACCGGCGGCTACGTCTACTCGCAGATGGGGATCTACCTCGCCGGCCCGGACACGCCGAAGGCGCAGCTCATGCCGGGCGGCGGCACAGACAACGCGCAGTACGCGGCGAAGGACTCGAAGACGGGCCAGCCGCTGCAGAACTCGGCGCGCAACGTCTGGGTGACGGAGACCGCCCTCTCGACGGCGCTGAACATGTCGTACATGGCGACGCAGATCGCCCTGTTCGGGATTGTCGTCGGGTTCGCGCTCCTGCTCTCCGGGTTCGGCTTCGCGATCCTCGCCATCGGCGGGGCGCTCCGGAATCCCGAGAACGCGCTCAACCACATCTTCGACAAGCGCAAGTCGAAGGCCACCGGAACCACCCCCGTTCCGACGGCGTAGAACCTGCGCATCTCCGCGAAGGGGCCGCGCGCGGCACGGCCCCTTCGTCGTTCCTCAGCGTACGATTGCCCCGTGACCACGGTGGGCGAAGACACGAAGCGGCTGCGCGCGCTCGTTGATGCCGGAGTCGCGCTCACCTCGGAGCTCTCGCTCGACGCCTTGCTGCAGAAGCTCGTCGAGGCCGCGGCCGAGCTCACCGGGGCCAGATACGCCGCCCTCGGCGTGATCGATCGCAGCGGCACCGCACTCGAGCGGTTCGTCACGCACGGCGTGACGGCGGAGGAGCACGCGGCGATCGGCACCCTGCCGAGCGGCCGCGGCATCCTCGGCGTCCTCATCGAGGACGCGAAGCCCCTCAGGCTGGCCGACATCACCGACGACCGCCGCTCGGTCGGGTTCCCGCCGAACCACCCGCCCATGCACTCCTTCCTCGGCGTTCCCGTGCTCCTGCGCGGAGTCGCGTACGGAAACCTCTATCTCACCGAGAAGGAGGGCGGCGCCGAGTTCACCGACGACGACCAGGAGCTCGTCACCTTGCTCGCCGCGCAGGCGGCGGTCGCGATCGAGAACGCGCGCCTGTACGAGTCGGCGACCCGCTGGCTGCGCCAGCTCGAGTCGCTCAACGAGGTCGGGAACGCGTTGCTGTCGGAGATCGAGCTGCCGCGGCTGTTGACGCTCATCGCCAGCCGCCTACGCGAGCTCGCCGGCGCCCGCCTCGTGCTCATCGGGTTGCCGCAGGCGGACGGAGACATCCGCATCGCGGCGGCCGACGGGGACCTCGCCGACCAGATGATCGGGACCACCGTGTCGGGCACGAGCTCGAAGTCGGCGCGCATCCTCGAGCGTCGCCGCAGCGAGCGCGTCGACTCGCTCGTCGACGACCACGAGGTCGAGGTCGAGGTCGCCCGGCGCATGGCCGGCCGGGCGGCGCTCTACGTTCCGCTCATGCTGCGCGACCAGGCGATCGGCGTCATCACCGTCGTCGACAAGGCCGGAGTCGATCCACGTTTCGGCGACGACGACCTACGCCTCGCGGAGGCGTTCGCCGGCCGGGCGTCCGCCGCGGTCGATCTCTCGGGACGCGTCGCGCGGGACGCGATGCGGCGCGTCGTCGCCGGGCAGGAGCTCGAGCGCACCCGTCTGGCCCGCGAGCTGCACGACGAGACCGGCCAGGCGCTGACCTCGATCCTGCTCGCGCTGCGCACGATGCAAGAGGCGGACGACGTTGGCGCCGCGCTCGAGGACGTACGAGAGCTCGTCGTCTCCACCTTGCAGGACGTGCGCCGGCTCGCGGTCGAGCTGCGCCCGAGCGCCCTCGACGACTACGGCCTCGTCCCGGCACTCGAGCGCCTCACCGCGACGGTCACCGAGCAGGGTGGGCCGAGGATCGACCTGGAGGCGCAGCTCGGGAAGGAGCGGCTGCCGGGCGAGGTCGAGACCGCGCTGTACCGGATCGTCCAGGAGGCGTTGACGAACACGCTCAAGCACGCCGAAGCCAAGCGGGTGAGCGTGGTCATCACCCGCACGGCGGACGCGGTCATGGCGGTGGTCGAAGACGACGGCGCCGGCTTCGATGGTGCGCGGGGCCCAGGCCTGGGGCTGCTCGGGATGCGGGAGCGGCTCGCGCTGCTCGACGGGAAGCTGCGCATCGAGTCGAGCGCAGAAGCCGGCACGACCGTCGTCGCCGAGGTGCCGCTGCGATGACCGACATCCGCGTGCTGATCGTCGACGACCACGCCGTCGTGCGTTCGGGGCTGAAGCTGCTGCTCGACCGCGAGCCGGGCATCGCGGCCGTCGACGAGGCGGCAAACGCCGACGAAGCCGTCTTCCGGATGATCGAGCACAAGCCCGACGTGCTGCTCATCGACGTGACGATGCCGGGAACGAGCGGCATCGAGGCGATCCCGAAGCTGAAGGAGACCTCCCCGGCGACGAAGGTGCTCGTGCTCTCGATGCACGACGATCCGCGCTACGTGCGCGACGCGTTCGCGGCGGGAGCGAACGGCTACGTCCTGAAGGAGGCGGCGGACTCGGAGGTCGTGGCGGCGATCCGCGAGGTCGCCGGCGGCGGCAGCTACGTCAACCCCGCGCTCGGCGCGCGCATGGTCTCGGCGGAGGCGAAGGAGGCGGCGGACGCGCAGGCGGACCCGCTCTCGGAACGCGAGCACGAGGTGCTTCGGCTGCTTGCGCTCGGGCACACGAACCAGGAGATCGCGAAGACGCTCTTCATCTCGGTCCGCACAGCGGAGACGCACCGCGCGCACATCATGCAGAAGCTCGGGCTGGCTTCCCGCGCCGAGCTCGTGCACTACGCGCTCGCGAAGCAGATCATCGAGTGAAGATCACGAGCACCGCGAGGTGCTCGTACGCGCTGAACCGATGGTCCACGCCGGCAGGAACGTATGCCGCGTGCCCCTGGTCGAGCTGGATGCTCTCGCCTTCGATCGTCAACGTGCCTGCGCCTTCGAGCACGACGTAGACCTCATCGCCCTCGTGCGGCTGCTGGCGGTCGGGCTCCGGGGCGACGAGCACGTACACGCCGACCTCGAGCCCGGGCGACTCGTGGACGATCTCGTAGCCGCCCCGGCCGCGCAGTCGTTCGAGCGCGGCCGCCACGTCGATGCGATCGGGCTTCACGCCCTCGATCATCGCGTATCGTCCTCCCTCCAGGTCAAGTGGCTCTGCACGCTGGCGCGCGCTGCGCGGGACGACGAGAGTCACGACGTGCTCCAGCGTGTCGCTCATGCCCTGAGCGTGGCGCGCGCACTGCGCGCCGGCATCCGCTGAAACCCTTACTTCAGCGTCTTCAAGTACGCGACGAGATCGTGCACGTCGGCGTTCGAGAGGATCCCGCCCCAGTGCGGCATGCTCACGATCGGCGCGCGGCCGATGACGCTGCCGCTGCGAATCACAGCTGCGATCTTCGCCTCGGTGTTGAACTGCGAGCGGAAGCCGATGCCGGAGAGCGGTGGGATCGTCTTGTCGGCCGACTGCGGATTCGGCACCCCGCCGAGCCCGTTCGGGCCGTGGCAGTTGACGCAGCCGTCGCGGACGTAGAGGACGGAGCCGGCGACGGCCGCGCCCTGGTCGCGCGGGACGTCCGGCGCGACCGCGGTCGCGACGTCCGGCAAGCCGGCGCGGATGTACGCGACGAGCTCGCCGACCTGCCGCGTCGAGATCACGGCGCCCCACACCGGCATGTACGGGCGCGTCGGGTTGGCCGACTCGCCGAGACCGTGGTCGATGATCTGTCGCAGCTGCGGCGCCGTGAGCTGCTTGCCCACGGTGGTCAGCGCGGGCACGAACGGGGAGATGCCGCCGCTTCCCTGCGGCCCGTGGCACTGGGCGCACGCGAATTGCACGAAGACGTGCGCTCCGGCGGCCACCTCGGGGCTCACCGCCACCGCCGAGGGTTGTGCGAGGCTGCCGGCGACCGTCACCGTGTGCGTCCTGCTCGAGTAGTGGCCGGCCGCCCAGGCTGCGATGCCGACGGCCCCCAGAAGCGCCAGGCCGGCAGCGATGAGGGCAGCCAGCAGGCCGTCTCCGCGCCGCTTCATTCGGCGAGCTTCCTCCTGGACAGGGCGGCGGCCATCGGTAGTTCCCCGCAACCTATCTGCGGGTCTCTTCGCTGTGCGCCGCTTCTGCGAGCGGCGACCATCGTCACATGACCGTTCAGACCCGGCCCTTGAGAATCGTGATCGCCGACGACCACGCGGTCGTCCGCGCCGGCCTCCGCGCCCTGCTCGATCGCGAGGAGGGCATCGAGCCGATCGCGGAAGCGGCGACCGCGCAAGAGGCGGTCGACCGGGCCGAAGAGCTGCGGCCCGACGTCGTGTTGATGGATGTGACGATGCCCGGCGAGAGCGGGATCGACGCGATCCCGCGCCTCCTCGAGGGCTCACCCGAGTCGAAGGTGCTCGTCCTGTCGATGCACGACGACCCGCGCTACGTCCGCGGCGCCTTCAGCGCCGGCGCGAGCGGCTACATCCTCAAGGAGGCCGCCGATGCGGAGCTCGTCGCGGCGATCCGGGAGGTCGCCGACGGCGCGACGTACGTGAATCCCGAGCTCGGTGCCCGGATGATCGCAGCCGACACGAAGCAGCAGGCGGAGGCGAACGCCGATCCGCTCTCGGATCGTGAGCACCAGGTGCTGCAGCTCCTCGCCCTCGGGCACACGAACCAGGAGATCGCCGAGCAGCTCTACATCTCGGTGCGCACGGCCGAGACCCATCGCGCGCACATCATGCGCAAGCTCCGGCTCGCCTCCCGCGCCGAGCTCGTGCGATACGCGCTCGCGCATCGGCTCTTGCCGACGCCGGCCGCCTAGCCGCGTGCCGAGCTACGCACTGCACGGCAAGCCCACCGAGTCGCTGAAGCGTTTCGTCGACGACGTGGCCGCGGAGCTCGAGGCCCAGGGCTTCGAACGAGCCGAGCTTGCAGACGCGGACATCGTTCTCAACCTCATCGACCACGACGCACCCACTCCGTTTCGCCGTCACTCGCGGGGGACGTTCGCGGCCGCGCTGCACGAGCGCGAGCGAGCGCCCCAGCTGGTGGACGAGTACCCGCTGCTGGTTCGCGCGCTCGCAAACATCGTCTGCTGCCATGTCCCCGGCGAGGGCGTGTGGTTCACGACGATGGAGCAGGGGCACTTCCTCGTCGCGGGCGGCGCGAAGGAATTCGTCGAGAAGCTCTTGCCGCCGGCGACGGCGCGCCTCGTGATCGACAACGAGTTCCGCACCGACCTGGAGCCCGAGCTATGGGGCGGCGACGAGGTCACCGAGGAGCTGCAGGAGGCAGGCCGGCGGCTCGACGAGCTCGGGTTGCTGCCGAGCCCGTTCCCGCTCGAAGAGGTGCTCGGCGAGCGTGAGCTGCGGCACGTGAAGCGCCTGTACGGCATCGGCGGCCTCTCGTACGGAAACCTGTCGATGAGAAAGGACGCGCGCCGGTTCTGGATGAGCGCGAGCGGCGTCGACAAGTCGAAGCTCGAGGAGCCCGGCCGCGACATTCTCCTCGTCTCGGACTACGACGAGGCGAACGGCCGGATCGTCCTCAGCGTGCCGCCGGGCGTGACACCCCGCCGCGTCTCCGTGGATGCGATCGAGCACTGGATGATCTACCAGCAGAACCCCGACGTCGGCGCGATCCTCCACGTGCATGCGTGGGTGGACGGAATCGAGTCGACGCAGCTCGTCTTCCCGTGCGGAAGCGAGGAGCTGGCGTGCGCGGTCGCGGAGCTCGTTCGCCGCTCCCCGGATCCCAGCGAGGCGATCGCCGGCCTGCGGAACCACGGCATCACCGCCACCGGCCCCGGGCTGCTCGACATCCTCGACAGGATCGAGAGCCGGGTGCAGCGCCAAGTGCCGATGACGGCGTAAGAAAAGCCACGGGGGCCGCTTGAAGGCGGCCCCCGTTCGGATCGGCCAGGTGCGGGAGGGATTGCTCGATGAGATTTACGCGGTTCCCACCCGAGATGCATCCGGCGAAAGCACTGATTTTTGCGCAGAAACTACTGACTCAGCGCGCGCGCACGGTGAGCTGCAGCGTGTTGTCCGCGCCGAGCGTCTGGAGCCCCAGCTGCTCCGAGCTCTCGACGTTCACGGCCCGCAGCCGGTAGAGGCCCGGCTTCGCGAAGACGATCGTCCACACCGTCCCCGGGAACGAGCGCGGGTCCGGCAGCGCGAGCTTCGGCCCCGACTGCTGGGAGAAGACGAACGACATCGGACAGTTGATGCGGATCGCAAGCGCCGTGCCGTGCCTGACCGTGAGCGTTTGCGACGGCCCGAGCGGCCGTCCGTCGACCGTCCCCCACACGTGGCAGCCGCGGACGAAGTGGATGATCGTGAGCCGGACGGTCGGCGATGCCAGAGCCGCCGGGGCGAGCGCGAGCCCTGCGCCGACCGCCAGGACGAGGACGAGCCTTCTCATCGCACCCATCGTGTCGGGCCGGTCGCGCGGCGGGATCGGGGAAACCACTGATTAGGCTCCGCGTGTGCCCGAGCGCTGGACCCGCGCGGTGTTGCGCCACCGTGTGCCGATCCTCCTGTGCTGGCTCGCAGTGCTCGGGGCCGGCGTGTTCGCGTCGCTTCGGCTGCCGGCGCTGCTGTCGAACGTCTTCACCGTGCCGGGAACGGATTCCGACCGCGCGCGCGTCATCCTCGAACGAGGATTCGGCGAGCGGCCGGACGGCGTCTTCACCATCGTCTTTCGAGCGCCGAACAGCGAGCGTGCGACGCTCCAGCGCGAGCTCGACGGAGCGGCGCGACTCGTCCCGACCGGGCGCGCGTCCGCGCTGAGGCGGGCGCCCGGGATTCTCTGGGGCGAGATCGACACCACGCTCGACCTCCAGCACGCGAAGCGGTACACGGCACCGTTGCGGAGTGCGCTCCACCGCGGCCCGCGGGCGTACGTCACCGGGCAGCCTGCGATCCAGCACGACCTCGAGCCCGTGCTGCGCTCCGACCTCCGCCGCGGGGAGGCGATCGCCGTCCCGATCGCGCTCGCGGTGCTCCTCGCCGTGCTCGGGCTCTCGCTCGCGGTGGTGATCCCGTTCGCGTTCGCCGCATGCACGATCACGGGCACGCTCGCGGTCGTCTACGGACTGGCGCACGAGTTCACGATGGTGAGCTACGTGTCCAACCTCGTCGAGCTCGTAGGGCTCGGGCTCGCAATCGACTATTCGCTGCTCGTCGTCTACCGCTTTCGCGAGGAGCTCGACCGGAACGAGCGGGTCGACGACGCGATCGTTCGAACGATGGAGACCGCCGGGCGGGCGGTCGCGTTCTCGGGAGCAACGGTGGCGGTGGGCCTCGGCCTGCTCCTGCTCGTCCCGGTGCCGTTCATCCGTTCGCTCGGCGCCGGCGGGTTTCTCGTTCCACTCGCGTCGATCGCCGCCGCGGCGACGCTGCAGCCCGCGCTGCTGTCGCTGCTCGGACGGCGGGGCGCCAGGCGCGCGCCGGTTGCGCGGATGCTCCGCGACCGGCTCGGGATCCGGCTGCCGGTCCTCCCCGGCACCGTCGACGTCGAGCGCGGCGCCTGGGCGCGGCTCGCCCGCGCGATCATGCGCCGCCCGAGACTCTGTCTCGCCGCCGGCGTGGCCGCGCTCATCGTGGCGGCGGTGCCGGCGGCCTTCCCGCGCGTCACGCCGGGCTCGCTTTCGGCGCTGCCCAGCGGCCCCGAGTCGGTGGCGGGCAGCCGGCTCCTCGCCGACCGCGCCGGGAGCGGGGCACTCACCCCAACGCAGGTGGTGGTCGACTCCGGGCACGCGAGTGGCGCGCGCGCCGCCGACGTTCACGCCGCGATCCGGCGTTTCGCCGACGCTGTCTTCCACGATCCCGAAACGCTCGTCGTCGCGCTCGGATCGCATGCTCCGTACGTCGATCCGAGTGGCAGATACGCACGCGTCTACATCTTCGAACGGCATGAATACGGCTCGGGCGCGAGCCAGTCGCTCGTGCACAGACTGCGCAACACGCTGATCCCGGGTGCGAGGTTCCCCGCCGGCGTGCACGTCTATGCAGGCGGCGCGCCGCCGCAAGGCGTCGACTATCTCGCGCGGTCGTACGGGCCGCTGCCGTGGATCGTGCTCGGCGCCCTGTCGCTGACGTACCTGATCCTCTTGCGCGCGTTCCGCTCCCTGCTGCTGCCGCTGAAGGCGGTCGTCCTCAACGCGCTCACCGTCGCCGCGGTCTACGGGCTGCTCGTCGTCCTCTTCCGCTGGGGCGTCGGCGCCGACCTGTTCGGGCTCTACCGCGTTCCCCGCATCGAAGGGTGGATCCCGATCTTCCTGTTCGCGATGCTCTTCGGGCTGTCGATGGACTACGAGGTGTTCCTCGTCTCACGCATGCGCGAGACATGGGACGAGGTGCACGACAACGCGCGCGCGGTCGCGCACGGGCTCGAACGCACGGGGCGGGTGGTCACCGCCGCCGCCGTGATCATGGTCGCGGCGTTCTCGGGGTTCGTCGCGGGGCGCATCGCCGGCCTGCAGGAGTTCGGCGCCGGCCTCGCGCTCGCGATCCTCATCGACGCGACGCTCGTGCGCGCCGTGCTCGTCCCCGCGCTCATGGCCGTCGTCGGCCGCTGGAACTGGTGGCTGCCGTGGGGAGGGAGCTCGCGCCCCCTCCCCTCGGAGCCGGGTGCTACTTGACGACGGTGATCGCCAGCCGCATCGCCGGGAGCTCGTAGCCGAGCGCGAGGCCCGGAAGGTCCCGGGCGTACGTCAGCACGGGCACCATCCCGTACGGCGTGTTCGCGTACGACGGCTGCTGCGTGTAGAGCAACGGGTACATGTCGATGAGGTGCGTTCCGGGCGCTCCGGACGCGACGAGGTTCATCACGACGTCTCCGTTGCTGTTGAACCCGCAGCCGTACCCGACGTAGCTGTTGTCGTAGTCGACCGCGATCGTGTTGTCGAGCTGCGTCCAGCCGAGCCCCTTGAGGTGCACGGTGAAGGGCTGGCCCGCCTTGAGCACGAGCGACGAGACGGTCTTCTCCGCGAAGCTCCGCTTCACGTAATAGGTCGTCTGGGCCTTCACCTGGCCGTCCTGGAGGACCTGGACGACATGCCATCCGCCGAGGCCGTCCGGCACCGTGATCTTCGTCGCGAGCGTGCCGCCCGCCGACGCAGTGGCGGTGCCGAGCGGGACGCTGATGAAGTTCCAGCACGTCCCCGAGCAGTTGACGCGGTTCCCGACCACCGTGGCCCACTCGAGGTCGACGGGCGCATTCGGCGTGAGGCCGCTCGCCGTCAGGTCGACCTTCGTATTGACTGCGCCGGACTGGGAGGCGAGCGTGGCCGACGCCGCGTTCGTCGAGCCGGCGCTCGCGAGCTGCAGCGTCGTCTTCGCGTCGAGCGTCGGTGCCACCTTCGCCGGCCAGTCGATCGCCGGCTTCGGCCGCCCGTTGTCCTTCGTGACCGTGAACGACATCACCTTGCCGTTCCCCCACGGGATCGGCGACTGCTGGATGTTGAGGTACTTGTAACTGATCGCGTCCGCGACCTCGACGGTGTGACGGCCGACGGGACCCGCGGCGCGGATCTTCACGATCGCCGTGCCGCGAGTCCAGTTCGCCATCATCGCGCCCACGTACTTGTTGTCCCACAGGAGCGAAGCGCCGCCCTCGTAGAGGGAGGAGCCGATGCCGTCGTAACGGATCGTGATCGGCGTTCCGATCGGGCCCCGCGTCGGCGTCATGACCGCCGAGCGGGCGACGAGGAAGCCGCCCTTCGCGTACTGGATGCCGTCGACGACGGCGTAGATGTCGTGGATTCCGCCGAAGTCCCTCGGCGCCGCGAGCGTCGTCGTGAACGCTCCCTTCGCATCGGTCTTCGCCGTCGCGAGGTTGACGGCGAGCTTCGTTGCGCTACGACCGAAGTAGTCGACGCTGTCGGGCCGCGCTTCCACGACCCACGTGACGTTCGCAGTGCTCCATGTGAGCGTCACGTCCTTGTTCGCGGGCAGGCCCGTTCCGCTGATCGTCACCTTCGTGCCCGCGACTGCGATGTCGGGCTTCGTGGTGAGCGTGCCCATCTGCGCCGCCGGCTTCGCCGCCGCCGCAGTCGTCCCCGGGAGTGCCGCGACGCCGGGGATCGCCGGGATCACGAGCGGCGCAGGGGTTGCGCTTCCCATCGCCGGGACGAGCAGCGCGCCTGCGACCGAGGCGATAGCGGTGAGGACCTTCGCCCGGACGCTCATGGGATGATGTTGATCAGGTGGTCGTAGGTGATCGTCTTGCCGCTCTCCGTGGTGTAGACGACGTGGATGGTCGTCTGTCCGAGCGGATAATCGGCCTGGACGATCCAGGCGTTCGACCAGAAGTTGACCTTCGCGCCGGTTGCGCCGTGGGCGCCCCAGTTGAGGGTCACGTCAGGCTGGCCGGCGATCGAGAAGTGCGCCGCCGAGATGTTGTCCGTCGAGAGGATGTCCTGCGTCGTGAGGTCGTGGCCCCAGCTGCGCACGACGACCTGCTCGCCGCGCTTGAACACGTTCGTCTGCGAGCAGCCGGCCGCGCGCGGCGCCGCGCCCACCGGGCGGGTGCCGTTGACGGTGTCGACGTAGACGGCGTAGTTGATCTTGCCGCTCGAGTCGACGAGGCCGATCTCACCGCCGCTCGCGGGTGGCCCGAAGACCGCCGGCGGCGTCGCCGAGATCGTGAGCTGTGCCGCGCTCACCGGCATCTGCACGAACTGGCCGGTGCGGTGCGAGGTCAGCTTGACGAGGATCTTGAACGGGACGAGCCCCGGCGTGAATGTTGCGGGCACGGTCCACTTGCCGATCCACGGAAAGCCCTTGGAGGCTCCGGTTCCTGTCGGGTCGTAGGTCAGCTTGACGTTCGGCTGGCCGGGGATCGACACGTAGAAGAACTTCGCCTGCTTGGACGCGACGAGCTTCTTCGTCTTCACGTCGACCGCGTACGCGCGGAACACGACGGTGCTTCCCGGTGCGAAGAAGTTCGCCATCGCCCCGGTCGTGTCGGTCGTCTGAGCCGCGACGAACACGGGTCCGGCCTTGTCGGACGGGAAGTTCGCGGGCGG
>DATGEH010000109.1:0-11001 GCA_035310325.1 Gaiellaceae bacterium | reverse complement strand
CCCGGCTGGCCGCCGAGCCTCACCCGCGCGCCGACGCCCGCGTCGTTCATCCACGTCGACACCGCGAGCGCGCACCACGGCCGCGCCTTCGTGTTGAACTTCGCGAGCTCGGGACCGTCGTTCGAACCGTCGGGATCCTCGCGCTTGCCGATGTCGGCGATCGCGTCGACGAGCATCGCAGTCAGCAGCGGCGAACGCGCCGCGCCGGCGTCCGCACGCCAACCCTCAGCCGCGCCGAAAAAACGCGATCGCTGCAACGCTCCACCGCCGCTCGGATGCTCGATCGCCCACAGCGTCGCAGGACCCACGACGCCATCCTCGGAGAGCGCGTGCCCCTGCTCGTCGACGTGCGCCGCCTGGAAGCCGCGCACCGCCTGCAGAGTCGAGGCCCCGAACACGGACTGCGAGAGCTCGTCGGCCGCCATCGTGTAGCCGGCCTCGACGAGCGCTTGCTGCAGCTTTCCGACGGCGTCGCCGCGATCGCCCTTCCGCAGGCTCACAGCGCACCAGCGCGGCGCCACTGCGCAGCGTCAGGCGCGCGTAGCTCGCGCGCGAGGATGCCGTCCGCTTTCTTCGGCGCAGGCCGCGGAGCCGTTTCCTTGGTGCCGCTCGCAGGACGAGCACCCGCGGCGACGTTCGCGCGGAGCTCGGCGTCCGCCTTCGCGCGGAAGCTCGGCGCGCCGTGCCCCAGGCGGCCGGCTCCCGCGGTGTTTCCCGCCGGGTGACGCTCGGGCGCGCCTCGCGTCTCGAGCCCGGCAGCGTGCAACGTCGTGCGCTTCGGCGCTGGCTTCGACTTCGGCAACGGTCGCTGCCAGCCGATCGCGTCGCCGACGATCTGCTCGACGAATCGAGCAACCGGCCACCTCGCGCGCGCGGCCCTCTCCTCGAGCGCCGCGTAGAGTTCCCCCCGAAACGAGATGCTCCGACGAGCGCCGCTCACGAGCGCCGCCGGCGCTTTGCGCTCGCGCTCTTCTTCTCTTTGACGATCTCCGCGTCTTCGATCTCAAATTCGATCTGCGAGACGGCGTCCTCGTCGAGGAAGCCATACGACGAGTCGTCGACATAACCGCCCGTATCATCGAGCGCCTCCCTCAAAATCTCAAAGCGCTCCCGCGGCATCATTGCTTTGATGACATGGCCCCTCCGGATCGCGACGTCCATCGCCACCGAGACCATCTCCCTGGCGGGCTTCTTCCTCATTCGTCACCTCGTTCAGACAGGTTTTCGAAGCGGGTATACTGGTTCAGAAACGCGAGTTGAACGGTCCCGGTGGCGCCGTTGCGCTGCTTGCCGACGATGATCTCGGCCGTGCCCTTGTCGGGCGACTCCTTGTTGTAGACCTCGTCCCTGTAGATGAACGCGATCACGTCGGCGTCCTGCTCGATGGCGCCCGATTCGCGCAGGTCCGACAGCAGCGGCCGCTTGTCCGCGCGCGACTCGACGCCGCGGTTGAGCTGCGAGAGCGCGACGATCGGTACGCGTAGCTCCTTCGCGAGCGCCTTCAGTCCGCGCGAGATCTCGGCTACCTCGCGCTGGCGGTTGTCCTCCTTCGACTTCCGCGCCTCGACGAGCTGGAGGTAGTCGATCACGATGAGGCCGAGTCCTTCGCCGCTCGGGAACGCGCGCGCGTCGGAGCGCCAGCGTCGCGCCTTTGCACGGATCTCGAGCAGCGTCGGCGCTCCCGAGTCGTCGATCCAGATCGGCGCGTCCGAGATGCGGCTCGCCGCCTTCGTGAGGTTGATCCAGTCGCGCTGCTCGAGGTAGCCCGAGCGCAGGCGCGACGAGTCGACGCGCGCCTCGGCGCAGAGGAGCCGCTCGACGAGCGCCTCCTTCGACATCTCGAGCGAGAACACGAGCACCGGCACCTTGAACTCGATGGCCGCGTTTTGCGCCGCGTTCATCGCGAGCGCGGTCTTTCCCATCGACGGGCGCGCCGCGATCACGATCAGATCTGAGGGCTGAAAGCCGGCGGTGAGAGCGTCGAGCTTGAAAAAGCCCGACGGCACGCCCGTCACCGTCGTCTTCTTGTCGTAGCGCTGCTCGAGGACCTTGATCGTCGCGTTCAAGATCGGGCGCAGCGGGACGAAGCTCTGCCGCTGGGCACGCTGCGACACCTCGAAGATGCTGCGCTCGGATTCATCGAGGTAATCGTCGACGTTGCCATAGTCGCCGTAGCCCTTGGCCGCGATCTCTTGCGCCGCCTCGACGAGACGGCGCGCCGTCGCCTTGCCGCGCACGAGGGTCGCGTGGAAGGTGATGTTTTCGACGGTGACGACGGCGCTCGTGAGCTCGGAGAAGTACTTCTCGCCCTCGAACGCGCGCAGCTTCCCGATCGTCTCGGAGGCGCGCATCTGCTCGGCGACGGTGAGCGGATCGATCGGCTTCGCCGCCGCGTCGAGGTCGATCATCGCCTGGAAAATGGCCGCGTGCGTCGGGTGGTAGAAGTCCTCGGGCGCGACCAGGTCGGCCACCTGGTGGTATGCCTTCGCGAACAGGAGCACGCCGCCGATCACCGACGTCTCGGCGTCGAGGTTGTGCGGGAGGAGACGGCGATCGCTCATCGGCGGGGCGCCCAACGAAACGGCGCGCTGCCCGGCGGGATGATGATGTCCCGAATGCAGCAGCGCTCGACCTCCGCCTCGAGGCTGGCGCGCGCGAGGAGCTCGTCCTCGAACTGCTGGCGATTGAAACAATATCCGAACGCAACGAAGCGATGCCCGAACGCGGGCGGCATTGGATGTACGCCGCCGATCACCTTGCCGACTCGAGCGCCGTTGGTCCAGGCGAAGATCAAGAACCAGCGCTTTTCGGAACGGCGGCAGTACCAGTCCAGCCAGCGGTTGCCACCGAGGGCGACCGTTCGCCGCCGCCGGCTCTTTTCGCAGAGGGCGAGATCGACCATCCGATCTCTGAGCGCCTGATCTTCGGCGACAAGGATCGCACGCCCGGCCCGCTCTTCTGCGGCCCGCGCGATCGCTTCCTCGTCGGCGAGGCTCAACAGGGCCATCGAGCTCATCGGTCGAACTTCCGCGTGGCCGAGCGGACGGCGACGAGTTCGATCTGGCGCACGCGCTCGCGCGTGAGGTTCAGGAGCTCGCCGACCTCCTCGAGCGTGATGCCTCCGCGATCGGCGACGTCGAGCGAGCAAGACTCCTTGAGCTCCCACGGCTCCTGCAGCGGGAAGTTGAGCTTGATCGAGCCCGTCGACGGCGAGACGTCGAGGAAGAGGTGGTGTTTGCACGAGACGAACGGGCACGGGCGCACCATGCCCGAGCAGTCCTCGCGCGTGACGGGCCGCTCGATGTCGTCGGGCGCGACCAGGATCTTGCCGAGCTCGATCTCTTCGCGTGAGAGCCTCTTCGGCGCGATCGAGCGCGAGCGCGGACCGGCCTTGCGCCGCGCGCGGAACATCTTCGGCCCGACCACAACGCGAGCGGCCCGGCAGGCGTCACAGAGCCGCCGCCGAGGCCGCCGGCGCGATGGAAGCGGGTTGCCGCACCGGCAGTCCTGCGGCCCAAGCTCGGGCACCTCGAGTGGCGTGCTCACGGCCGCGCCCACGTCTTCACGTGGTCCTTCTCGGTGACGATGAAGCCGCGCTCGCGCAGCATCCGCTCGAGAGGGACGGTGACGGCGATGCACGCGCGGTGCGTGCGCAGGCCGATGCCGCGCGTTTGCCGCTCGACGAACTTCGCCCTCTCGCTGTTGTCCTCCCAGCCGAGCAGCCTGAACAGATACTCGACGTACACGCGTTCGCCGTCGCTCGCGATGAACGTCGTCGTCTCGGGATCGGCGATCGGCGTCGGCCGGCGTGGCTTCCCGCCGCGCGGCCCACGCGGGAGCTTCGACGCCGGCGGCAGGCCGACGCGCCGGCGCACGTCTTCGGCGAGCGCGGCGAGCTGCACATCGGTGAGCCGCTTCGTCGACGAGTAGCCGTCCGTCTCCTTGGAGTCCGCATTCGTGCCGTCGCGATCGTTCACCTGCGCGACGAGCGCGCGAAGCGTGTCCTCGCCGCCGGGGAGCTTGCGAACGCCGGCCCAGAGCAGCCGCTGCGCGGCGTGGCGCGTGGTGACGGGGCTCAAACGATCCTCCGAAGGACGTCCGAGGTGACAACGGCCGTCCCGCCGAAGAATGCGGTAAGCCCGAGAAACACCGGCTTGCCGAGGTTGAGCGCAAGCCTGACCTCGGCGTCCGCGCCGCTTGACTCGCCCGGCAGTCGGACCAGCGCGTCGCAGCGCCCGATCCAGGCGAAGTCGTAGTCGATCCACTCGTGGTACTCGCGGGGCTCGATCATCTGCCACAGCGAACAGAGGTGCGGCACGAACGGGAAGAAGCCGCGCTCGGCGAGGCGCGCGGCCGCGAGAATGGCGATGCGCGTGTTCACGAACTGATCGCCCTTGGTGATCGGCCCGGCGACATAGACGTGCTTGATGCCGTCGAGCGTCATGGCGCCACCGCGGCCGGCGCCGCATCGACGAGCGAGGGATCGACGAGAAAGCAATCGAGCCGGCCCGTGCGCTCGGCGAGCTTGCCGTGCTTCCGGCAGGCGTGCAGGTAGAACTTCGATCCTGGCATTCGGAGCGCCGCGAACGATCCGGTCGGCACGGGCAGCTCGAACGCCCAGAGCGTGAGCTTGTTGCAGACGCCGCGATCGCAGAACGCCGAGCAGCGGCCATGCTCCTTCTGCGGCACGAGCTTCGCCCGGAACGCGAGCGTCGCGCGAGCGCCGGCCATCGTCGGCGGCGTGCTCTTCACGGTGCGCGTGGCGCTCACGACGCGGCTCCTTGCGGCTCGATCAGCCGCCGCAACGCCCCGAGCCCGACGTGCCCGTCGACGGCGCCGAGCATCGCCCAGCGGAGGCGCTTGATCTCGCGATCGCGCGCCTCGAGCTCCGCGTCCTTCTCGGCGAGCTCGCGCTTGAGGTGCTCGATCTCGCAGGCCGCGACGCCGGGAAGCGTCTCCTGCCGCGCCGGATGCTTCTTCGCCGACGAGGGCGCGGCCGCGCGCGTGGGCTCTGGCGCAGGCGACTCCGTCGTCTGCGCCAGGCCGGCGGCCGCGCGGCTCTGAGCAATCGCCTCCGCCCGGGCGTCTTCGTCGCGGCAGAGCTTGCAGAGGCCGCGCTTGACGCGCGAGCCGGCCGGCGGCTTCCTCGTGCAGCGGGCGCACGGCTGCGCGACCTTCGGCTTCGTTGCCATGGGGGCCCCCTTCTCGTCTTGGCGCGCGGGCGCGCGCGCTTCGTTCCGGTTCGCGATCAGCTCCTCGAGCTCCTCGTCGATCTGCCGGCCGCAGAGATGCTGCTCGAGCGGCGGCTCCTCGATGTCGACCGCAGCGTCGGGCTCGCCACCCGAATAGGCGAGGAACACGTCGCACGTGCAGGCGGCGGCGCGCGCCGAGCTCTCACGCTGAAACTCGAGACAGCGCCCGATCGCCATGAGCCCGCGGAGCGGGCAGATGATCTGCCCGCGCCCGTCATCGAGCACCGACAGCTGCGAGCGCCAGCCCGACGGCAGGCTACTCACCTTCGTCCTCGGCCTCGACCACGTCGCGCGCGTCGGCGAGGAACTTCACCGACGGGTTCTTCGGCTTGAACTCGAGCGCGGCGCCGATCTTCGTCTTGAGCTTCTCGAGGTCGGGCGCCTGCGGCGTGCGCATGAAGCCCTGATAGCCGCGCTTCATCGAGAAGCGCGTCGTCTTCGAGAACACCGCGAAGAACACGCCGGGCGGCAGCTCACGCTCGAGGCCGCGAGCGCGTTCCTCGTCGATCCGCGTCTCCGTCCCGAACACGACCCTCGCGGCGCCGGCGGTCGGCGCGACCAGCGTCACGCTCTTCCGCTCGCCACGCTTCTTCTCCGCGATCGCGACGACGCGCTCGCGGACGCGCTTCAAGCTCTCTTCGATCTCCTGCTTCTCGGCCTCGAGCTCGAGCCCCGTTTCGATGAGGTTCTCGAGCTCCACCTCGTCTGCGGGCAAGTGGACGTTGCGGCCGTCGATCTCGATGCGTTTCGTTCCCGGTGCGGGCATGAGGGGCTCCTATTGCTGGCGCCGTCGGACGGCGGCGATGAGGGATTGGCGCGAGGCGGCGTGCGAGCCGAAGACGTTCATGAGTTCGTGCCGCTGATCGAGGAGGAGGTCGTGCACCGGCGACGCGGACGCCTGCATCGCCGCGAGGTCGCCGGCCATGCGCACGAGCTCGATCGCGCAGGTGTCGAAGAGCTCGAGCGCTTCCTCGAAGCGGCGATCGCCGGCGTCGGGGCGCGACGTGGTGGCGTCGACGACGAGCATCTACTCGCCCTCGAGGTGGGCGCCGCAGTCGACGCACTCGCCGACGAACCAGGCGTCCGACTTCCACGCGATGTTCACGGTGGCCTTGCGCTCCTCCTCGAAGGCGCGCACGAAGAGGCCGAGCTGCGCGTCGGGGGCGACCGGGCGAATGCGCAAGAGCTCGTGCTGCTCGGCGCATCCGAGGCAGAACACCTCGCCACTATCGAGCCAGACCGCGACGGCGACGCGCGGCGCGGCGTCGGGGCGCGCGCAGGCGGCGGGCAGGGGGCGCTCCATCTACGACCTCCTTTCGGGCGGAATGAACGGCATCTGGCAGAGCGCGAAGAACTCCTCCTCCGTCGGGCAGGGCACGTGCGCGCCCTCGAACGTCTGGATGCGGAGGTCTTCGCAGCGACGGCGGTAGTCGCGAAGCCGGGTGACCATCCGCCTCGAGAAGTCGGCCGGGCCAGTGCGGATGAGGAGCGCGGGCCCCCACTCGGCCGGCGGCGTCACGATGAAGAGATCGACCTGGATGCCGTCGCCGTAGCGCGCGGCCGGCTCGTTCTCGTCGAATGGGTACCAAAGCCGCTTGTACTTCCCGCCCATCGCGCGCTTCTCGTGCGGCTCGAGCACGCCCTCGTTGAACAGGTGACCGAGCGCGCGATCGAGCGGCGAGGACGTCGAGACCGGCTCGCCGACGAGATCGAACTGCACGTCGGCGGCCCTCGGGATGCACACGATCTCGACGTCGCCGATCATGGGTCGGCGGCGCCGGATCGAGCCCGCGATCTCGATGCGCTCACAGGCGACAGCGAGGAGCGCGACGAGCTTCGTCGCGACGCCGAAGCCCCAGAGGAGCGGGACGCGCGCCCCGGCGCTCACGACGCGACCTCGAGGATGATCGCGATCAGGGAGCCCGCGATCGCCACCAGGAAGATGCCCTCGAGGACATACAACGCCGCGCGCGGGCGCGGCGCGGGCCAGCCGCGATCGAAGAATGCGCCGAGAAGGCGATCACCGGCGCCGGCGCCGGCGGCAACGATGTAGAGCGATGCCAGCATCGCGAGCGCGCCGACGACCAGGCCAAGCGCGAAGCCGGTCCCGGCCGTCACGAGCGCACCTCGCGGACGATCTTCGACGTCACGACGCGAAGCTCGCCGCGCCGGCGCGCCGCGTTCACATGGGAGCGACAGACGGGCAGGAGCGACTTCACCGACGGCCACACCGGAGTGGGGGTAGTGTTCGACCACGCCCAGCGTTCGCCGAACTTCTCGAGGACGAAGACGAAGCGCGCGGGGTGCGAACAACGCGGCCCCGTCGGGAGGACCGCGGCGCAGCGCCGCTTGAGCGCGAGCGGCAGCGGCTTGCCCTCGACGCGCACGATCTCGACGTGGTCGACCAAGACCACCACCTTCACGAGCGGCGACATCACGCCGCCTGCGCGACGAGGCGCTTCGCCGCTTCGCGCACGAGGGCCCCCGAGACCGACTTGCCGTCACCGAGGCGCCGGCAGTGGGAGAGGATGCGCACGAGTCGGCGCGGCACACCGCGCGAGAGCGTGCGGAGCTCGGCGAGCGCCTCGGCATCGCCGAGCTGCGCGACCGGGCCGCCCCACCAGGCCGCCGCGAAGGCCGAGATCTCGGCCGGCGAGAGCAGCGCGACCTTCTCGAAGATCGCGATCCGGTCCTGCAGCTGCGCGAGCTCGTAGCCCGAATCGCCCTCGTGCTCGAGCGTGCGCGAGAGCGTGAGCGAGCCCGCGAGCACGACGCCGACGCCGGTCGCGTCGTGGATCGAGCGCACCGCCTCGAGCGCCCGCACACCGAGGTGCTGCGCCTCGTCGACGATGATGAGCGCGGGCGTGCGCGCGAGGTGGTCCTTCGTGAGCTCGAGCAGGACCGCGGCGGGCCGCGTATCGCCGAGCCCGAGCGCGCGGGAGATCTTGCGGATTAGCGCGACGTAGGACGTCGTGACGTCGGCAGCGACGGAGACGTGCACGAGCTTCTCCTTGCGCGCCTGGCGCTGCCACTCGGTGAGTCCGATCGTCTTCCCGGCGCCCGGTGGTCCGATGATCGCGGCGAGGAGGCCCTCCTCCTGCGCGCTCGAGCAGGCGTCGATCACCGTCGCCGAGCAACGCGTCTCGATGTAGCGCTCGCGGGCCGCCTCCTCGCCGCCCTCGAGCAGAGCGCCGTGTTTGCGGAGCCACGTCGCGAGGGCGCTCTCGATCTTCGAGACGCCCGCGCCGTACTTGCCACCGAGGTAGCTCGCGAGCGATGCGTGCGAGTAGCGGATCTGTTCGGCGACGTCGGCCTGGCGGTAGCCCTCGGCTTCGATCGTCTTCTTCACGAGATCGCGGATGGTCATTGGGGGCCTCCTTGTTTGGCGGTGCGTTTGGCGCGTTCAACGGCGAGAAGATGGGCGTGCGTCTTCTCCCAGAAATCGATCTCCTTGCGCTCGCGAGCGCGCTCGGTATCGCTCGCGAACTCCTTCTCGACGGGCCGCTCGCCGATCGCGGCGATCACCTTCGCCTCGTCGATCTCGTCGGCTGTGCGCGGATCGATCTCGGGCTTGGCGGCGCCACGCGCGCGCGCCGCGCGCACGAGCTCCGTCGTGCTCGGAACGATCTTGAGAACCGCGTCGACCGGCGTTTGATCCGACGTCGACGCGACGGTGGGCGGCTCGGGCAAGGGCGCCGGCGGCGCCGCCAGCGCGAGCTCGGCGGCGATGCGCTCGTTCCGGCCCTCGCGCAGCTTCTTCTCGGCGTCGCGCTTCGCGCGCTCGGCGGCGGCGAGCGTCGCGCGCTCGACCGGCGAGCCGAGCACCGCCTTGTAGGACACGAGCTCGGGCTCCGTCGCCTCGCAGAAGAACTTGCCGGCGCGGAAGATCACGACCGAGGAGGCGTCGTGCGGATCGAGGTGGCAGTCGACGCGCTCGCCGTCGATCCGCAGGAGCTCGAGGGCCTTGTACTTCCGGTGCTCGATCTCGACGAAGCCGCGCTGCGCGACGCGCTCGGCGCGCGGCCACGCGACGACGGCGAGAGTCTCCTTCGACGGCATCATCGGCGCGCGCACGCGCTCGGCGGCAACCTGCGCGGGGGAGCGCTTGCGGCCGGTGTCGATCTCGAAGAGGCCGTCGTGCGCGCGGGTGAGGTAGTCGACCGCCCACTTTGCGAACTCGATCTTGAGCTGCGCGAGCGTCATGAACGGCGTGCTCGGCACCTCCTGCCGCCGCCAGCGCTCGTGCTGCGCGACGAGATCGCGGAAGCGCTCGGTGCGCTCGCCCGGCTCGGAGCCGCACCAGGTGGGAAATGAGCGCGAGAAGTCGGACGCGAGCGTTCCGAAGGCGCGCTCGATGTCCTTCGCCTTCGCGTTGAACGCCTTCGCGTGGACCTTCTTCACGCCGAGCTGCTGGCAGATGTGGTCGAACGCGAGCGAGCGGTAGTCCTTGCCGTTGTCGATGTAGAACGCGCTCGGCACGCCGCACAGCTTCTCGAATGCCTCGTGCTTCTTCGGGAGCACCGCGTGCACGAACGCCTGCGCGATGCGCTCGCCGTTCGGCGACTCGCACGAGAGGACCCAGCCGGCGAGCCCGCGCGACTTCGGGCAGAGCCAGCCGGTGAGCCACGGCCGCGCGAGCGCGCCGCCGAGCCCGTCGGTGCGAAGCGCGGGATCGATCACCATGAGGTCGAGCTGGTGGTGATCGCCGACCAGCCACTCGCCGACGTCGAGCGAGCTGCGATCGCGGACGGTGTACGAGGCGGCGGTGCCGCGGTAGGCGCGCGGCCCCTGGATCTCGTACACCGCCTGCGCGCGCGAGACGTTCTTCGCGAAGAAGCGCCGGACCGCCCGCTCGCTCGGCGCCGTGACATCGGCCGGGAGCACGGCGAGAAGCTTCCTGTAGATGGTGGAGACGGGGGCGTTCGGATGGGCGTCGAACCGCAGTCGAATCAGCGCGTCGCGCACGCGGTCGTCGATCGGGCGAAGGCGGCCATCGTCGAGCCGCTCGGCCGAGCGCGCCGCCGGGATGAGCGCGAGCGGACCCTTCGTGGCGACCGCCTCGAGCGCCCGCCGGATCGTGCGAAGCGATGGCAGACGCCCCCACGACGGCTCGACCTTCAAAACCTCGGGATCGGTCGCTGGCCAGCGCTCGAGCACATGGCGCGCGCCGCCGGCGTAGAGCTCGAGCAGCTCGGCGCGCCGGAACGCCTCACGCTTCATCGCCTCGAGCGTCTCGGGACGGGAGACGAAGCGCGCGAGCCTGTCCTCGAGGCCGGCCGTTCGAATGGAGATCTCGGCCGAGCGATCGGCGCGGATCTTCCGCTCGCGCTCGAGCCAGCGCGCCTGCGCGTCGCTCGGCAGCGACGACAGAAGCACCACGCGATCGCGGCCACGCCCCCGCGCCGAGATCGCCCCCTCCTCTATCCAGCGGTAAATTGAGCGGCGAGAAGTGCCCGCGGCGATCGCGTCTCCGACGGAGATCCAGATCTCCTCGAGCAGCGGCGCCACCTACGCCTCCACCCGCGAGATGAGTTGCTGAGTGCGGACGGATGAGTGAAGCTTGAGTGCGGCGGTCGAGGCGACCGCCGAAGAGAACGCGGGCCACCGACGGTGTGTCACCACCGACGGCGCGCCAGCTCGCACGGAGAAGAGGAGCTCGACATGCAGGACCGGCCGTTCTGGTCGGCGGGCGCCCCCGCCGCCGCACTCAAGCTTGCGATCGAGAAGAGCTACGCGAGGGCGATGCGCC
>DATGEH010000108.1:0-4455 GCA_035310325.1 Gaiellaceae bacterium | reverse complement strand
CATGCTGGAATCAGGACGCATGGCTTCGCTGGCTCCGGTCGCTTCGTCGGCCCCCGTTCCCCCGCAGAACCTCGAGGCCGAAGAGTCGGTCCTCGGCGCGATGATGATCTCCCCGGGCGCGATCGGGGCGGTCAGCGAGATCGTCGACGCAGGCGACTTCTACCGGGAGTCGCACGCGAAGATCTACCGGGCGGCGCTCGCGCTCTACGCGAAGGGCGAGCCGGTCGACGCGATCACACTCACCGACGAGCTCGAGGAGCGCGGCGAGCTCGAGGACGTCGGCGGCCGTGTCCGCCTGCACGAGCTCGCGGCGCTCGTGCCCGCGTCGGCGAACGCCGCGCACTACGCACGCATCGTCCACGAGACGGCGACGCTGCGCGGGCTCATCCGCGCCGGCGGCGAGATCGCGCGCCTGGGCTGGGACCGGCCGGGCGAGACCCACGATCTCGTCGACCAGGCCGAGCAGATCGTCTTCGACCTCTCGCAGCAGCGCGTCACCGGCGAGTTCACGCACATCGACCAGCTGCTGAAGGAGAGCTTCGAGCGCATCACCGCGCTGTACGAGGCCGGCGCCGACGTCACCGGCACCCCGTCCGGCTATCGCGACCTCGACCGGTTGACGTCCGGCTTCCAGCCAGGCAACCTCATCATCGTCGCGGCGCGCCCGTCGATGGGGAAGTCGGCGCTCGCGCTCTGCATGGCCGCGAACATCGCACTTCGTCACGGCACTCCGGTCGGGTTGTTCACGCTCGAGATGTCGAAGGAGGAAGTGACGCAACGCCTCATGTGCAGCGAGGCAAAGGTCGAGTCACAGCGCCTGCGCAACGGGAAGCTGGCGCCGGACGACTGGCCGCGGCTCACCGCCGCGTGCGACAAGCTCGCGAAGGCGCCGATCTACGTCGACGACACGGGCTCGATCAACATGATGGAGATCCGGTCGAAGGCGCGGCGCCTGAAGTCGCGCCACCCCGACCTCGGGCTGATCGTCGTCGACTACCTGCAGCTGATGAGCTCGGCGAGCCAGGCGGAGAACCGCGTGCAGGAGGTGTCGCAGATCTCGCGCTCGCTCAAGATCCTCGCGCGCGACCTCGACGTTCCGATCCTCGCGCTCTCTCAGCTCTCGCGCGCGGTCGAGGCGCGCACCGACAAGCGGCCGCTGCTCTCCGACCTGCGCGAGTCGGGCTCGCTCGAGCAGGACGCGGACCTCGTCGTGTTCATCTACCGCGACGAGTACTACAACGAGGAGTCCGACCAGCAGGGCCTCGCCGAAGTGATCCTGTCGAAGCACCGCAACGGGCCGACCGACTCGGTGAAGCTCTCGTTCCTCAAGCGCTACGCGAAGTTCGCGGACCTGGCGGCGGCGTGACGTGGGCGGGCAGGTGATCAGCATCGCCGCCCTCGCCACTTCGTTCACCGCCGTCTGCGACCGCTGCGCGGCCCGCGAAGGCTGGTCGGGCTCGACGTTCGCGGGCAGGCTCGAGCTCGACGTCGAGGCGGGAATCTTCCTCTGCCGGCGCGGCCATCAGGTGCGTGTCGTCCGGGCGGAGCCGCCGAACCAAACCGAGCTCGCCGCAGCCTCGTAGGCGTGTCATGAACAAGAAACGACAGACGGCACTCGTATCGGCCGGGCTCGCCGTCGCGCTCGCGCTCGCGGGGGCTGCAGTCGCAGCCTTCCAAGGTCGCGCTGCCGCGACAAGCACGACGATCAAGGTCACCGAGCGCGAGTACCACATCGCTCTCTCCACGACGGCACCGGCTGCCGGAACGATCACCTTCAAGATCCACAACGCGGGTCACGTCCTCCATCAGCTCGACGTGAGCGGCGGTGGGCTCAAGGCGATCGCGAAGGCAGGACCGATCAAGCCGGGCGCAACGAAGAGCTTCACCGTCAAGCTCGCCGGCGGCACGGTCAACGTGTGGTGCCCTGTCCCGGGCCACGCAGCTCTCGGCATGAAGGCGACGCTGAAGGTCAAGGGCGCCACCGGCGCATCGACACCGACACCGACCCCGAATACCACCCCGAGCTCGTCCACCTGGGGCTAAGCCCGTTGGGCCGGCGCTCTACGCCGGCTTCGTGGCAGCGTCGATCGGCGGGCCGATCGCACTCATCAGCTTTCTCCCCGGCGTCGCCGGGGAGGGAGCTGACTCCGCCGGGCTCGTCGTCGTGCTCGCGGTTGCGGTCTTCGCCGTGCCGCTTGCAATCTGGCTCGCGTTCTCGCAGCGGATCGTCTCGCCCGGCGGCCTGAGCGCGTTCGTCGAAGCGGCGGCCGGCCGGCGCACGGCGGTCGCTCACGGATGGATCTGGGCGCTCGCGTACTTCCTCTATCTCCCGTACACCGTCACGTTCGTCGTCTACGACGTGCTGCAGCCGGTGTTCCCGGGCATCCATCCCTACCGCGCGGCGCTCGAGCTGCTGCTGCCGGCGTTGCTCGTGCTCTTCGTCTTCGCACCCGTGCGCGCCGTCGTCGTGGTGCTCGCGGTGCTCGCCGCGGCGCAGCTCGTCGCGCTCCTCGTCCTCGCCGGCTTCGAGTTCGCGCATGTGCACACACCCTTCGCGTCACACCCGGCCGTGAACACGACGGGGCGTGCGACCGGCAGTGTTGCCCTCCTGTTCGTGTGCGCGAGCCTGCCGCTCTACCTCGGCGCCGAGGTGCGAGGGGGCGCGCGCACGGTGCGCCGCGGCCTCGTCGGCGCGTTCGCGCTCGTGGCGGCGTTCTTCTTCGTCGCGGCTCTGCCGCTCGCGGGTGTTCCCGGCTCGTTGCGGAACGCTGCGGTACCGGGCGCTGCGATCGCGCAGGCGTACTCCGGCCGGCCGCTCGCCGTCGCGATCGGGCTGCTCACTGCCGCGAGCGCGCTCGCGCTCATCGTCGCGGAGTACCTCGCGCTCGCGCGGCTCCTGCACTGGCTACACGGCCCTTCGGTGCGCACGATGCTCGCGTGGATCGCGGTGCCGTTCCTCGCGGCCGACGCGATCTCGCTCGTCGATCCGAGCGGCTTCTACGACAAGCTGCTGAAGCCGTCGCTCGGCGCGCTCTTCGTCTCGCAGCTCATCGTGTTCCTCGTATTCCCCCGCTTTCGCCGCGGCCTACTCGCGCTCGCCGGTGCCGCCGTCGCCTCCGGGCTCGCCGGCTGGGGCCTGTACACGCTCATCGCCGGGACGGCCGCTACATAGGGCACACTTCGAGCCGTGCCTGCGACCGTTGTCGTCGGGGCGCAGTGGGGCGACGAAGGCAAGGGCAAGATCGTCGACCTGCTCGCTCAGCAGTCCGATCTCGTCTGCCGCTACCAGGGCGGCCCGAACACCGGGCACACGATCGTCGTCGGCGAGGAGACCTTCAAGATCCGCCAGGTGCCGACGGGGATCATCGCCCGTAAGCCGTCGGTGATCGGCAACGGCTGCGTCATCGATCCCGAAGTCTTGATCGGCGAGCTCGACATGTTCGCGGAGCTCGGATACCCGACGGACGAAGTCTTCGTCTCCGGGAACGCGCACCTGATCATGCCGTGGCACGTCGCCATCGACCAGGCGAGCGAGCGGCGCCTCGGCAACCTCCAGATCGGCACGACGAAGCGCGGTGTCGGGCCCGCGTACGCGGACAAGGCGTCGCGCATCGGCATTCGCGTGCAGGACGTGCTCGACGCGAAGATCCTCCGACAGAAGGTCGAGGTGGCGCTCGCCGAGAAGAACCTCTGGCTCGAGCGCATCTACGAGGTCGAGCCATTCGAGCTCGAGGACGTGGCAAGCACGTACGAGGTGTATGCGCAACGCTTGCGCGCGCACGTGCGCGACACGTCGTTGATCGTCGACGAGGCGCTGCGCGCCGGCCGCGACGTGCTGTTCGAAGGCGCACAGGCGACGCTGCTCGACCTCGACCACGGCACGTATCCATTCGTCACGTCGTCGAACCCGACCGCCGGCGGCGCAGCCGTCGGCAGCGGCATCGGCCCGACGCGCATCGACACGGTGATCGGCGTCGCGAAGGCGTATGTCACGCGCGTGGGCGAGGGCCCGTTCCCGTCCGAGATCGACGGGCCGGAGCAGGAGCGCGTGCGCGACCTCGGCGGCGAGTACGGCACGGTGACGGGGCGAAGCCGCCGGTGCGGCTGGCTCGACCTGGTCGCGCTGCGCTACGCGGTCCGCGTCAACGGGCTCGACCGGCTCGCGCTGACGAAGCTCGACGTGCTCTCGCACTTCGCAGAGCTGCCGGTGTGCGTCCGCTACCGCTTGCCGGACGGAACCGAGACGGAGCACTTTCCCGCGCACCAGAGCGACTTCCACGCCGCGCAACCCGTCTACGAGACGCTTGCCGGCTGGGACGAGCCGCTCGACGGGTGCAGCTCGGTGGCGGAGCTGCCGGCGGCCGCGCGCGCCTACGTCGACTTCGTCGAGCGAGAGCTCGAGGTCGACGTCACGCTGATCGGCACCGGTGCCGAGCGCGAGAGCGTTCTCACGCG
>DATGEH010000107.1:0-8439 GCA_035310325.1 Gaiellaceae bacterium | reverse complement strand
GGTGACGCGGTGGACCGTGCCCGGCCGGAAGCGGAACGAGGCGCCGGCGACGATCACCTCGGTGTTGAGGAGACCGTCCCCCGCGTCGCCGAGCTCGAGCTGGGCACGCCCGCTGTGCACGTACCAGCTCTCGTCCTTCTCGTTGTGGAACTGCAGGCTGAGCGAATGGCCGGCGCGAACGAAGAGGATCTTGCCGACGTAGTCGTCGGCGACCGCCCAGATGAGCTCGTGGCCCCAGGGCTTCTCGACGCGGCGCGGCTCGAACGCCCACCGGTCGAGCCCCTCGAAGTTGGTCGAGTCGATGCTCACGCGACGCGCCGTCGCGGCCGCCACTCGGGGTGTGCGTTCATGAACTCCTCCGCACGGCGCAGGTCCTTCGGTGTGTTCACCGTCAGCCACACGCCGGTGTGCCGCTGCCCGCGCAGCTTGCCTTCCTGCGCGAGCTCGGGAAACGTGCTCTGCTCGTGGTCGCCGCGCTCGGGCAAGCGCGCGATCGCCTCTTCGCCCAGCGCGTAGACGCCGGAGTTCACCCAGTCGTCGAGCAGCGGCGCCTCGCGGAAACCGGCGATCGTGTCGTCGGACTGCAGATCGACGACGCCGAAGGGCGAGCGAACCTGGGTCACGACGATCGTCGCGGCCGCACCGGAGCGCTCGTGCTCGGCGACGAGCCCGGCGAAGTCGACGTCGAGCAACTCGTCCCCGTTGAGCGCGAGCACTGGCCCTTCCTCACGCCGCCGCGCCGCGGCGAAGCGCAGTCCGCCGCCGCGTCCGAGCGGCTCCGGCTCGCCGACCGGCTCGATCTCCGCCCCGAGGCCGCCGAGCGCATTGACGAACGCCTCTTCCTGGCCGGCACGGCACGCCACGATCACGCGCGTCACACCGGCCTCGACGAGCCGCCCGACCGTGTACTCCGCCAGCGGATACCCCGCGACCGGGACGAGCGGCTTCGGAAGCCCCTGTGCAGCCTCGCCCAGGCGCTCGGCCGACCCGCCCGCGAGGAGCAGCGCCTCCATCAGGCTTTCAGCTCCCGGTCGAGCATGCGACGACCGGGATCGGCGGGCGATGCATGGCGGGGGCGGCCCACGCCCTCGTAGATGAAGCCCGCGGCCCGAGCGGCCACCGGATCGAGAAGATTGCGACCGTCGATGACGAGCGGCGTCGTCATCGCATCGCGGAGCTCGGCCGTCGCGATCTCGCGCAGCTCCGGCCACTCGGTGACGATGACCGCAGCGTCGGCGCCGCGGACGGCGTCGAGCACCGTGTCGCAGAACTCGACGCCGGCGAGGTCGTCCGGGCGCGCGACCGGATCCCATGCACGCACGTCCGCGCCCTCTGCGAGCAACCGGTACGCGATCACGCGGCTCGGCGCCTCGCGCATGTCGTCCGTGTTCGGCTTGAACGCGAGGCCGAGCAACGCAATCGTCTTGCCGCGGAGCGAGCCGAGATGCTTCTCGAGCTTCGAGACGACACGCCGCTTCTGAAGCTCGTTCACCTCCCACACCGCCTGCAGCAGCAGGAACGGGTAGCCGGAGTTTCCGGCGAGCTGCTTCAGCGCGGTCACGTCCTTCGGGAAGCAGGAGCCGCCGAAGCCGATGCCTGCGCGCAGGAAATGCGGCCCGAGCCGATGGTCGAGCCCGACACCGCGCGCGACGTCGACGACATCGGCGCCAACGAGGTCGCACACGTTCGCGATCTCGTTGATGAAGCTGATGCGCGTGGAGAGGAACGCGTTCGCAGCGAGCTTGACGAGCTCGGCCGACGGGACGTCGGTGCGGACGATCTCGGTGGCAACGTCCTTGTGCAGCTCGACGACCCGTTCCCCGTCGGCCTCGTCGAACGAGCCGACGACGATGCGGTCGGGGCTCATGAAGTCGGCGATCGCGCTGCCTTCGGCGAGGAACTCCGGGTTCGAGACGTAGCCGACCCCGGTGAGGCCGCGAGAGTCGAGGCGCGCACGCACGTGCTCGCCCGTTCCGACCGGAACCGTGCTCTTCATCACGAGCACAGGCCTGGTCTCGAGCTCCGGGGGCAGTTCGTCGACAACCGACCAGACCGCGGTGAGATCGGCGTCGCCCGAATACGTCGGAGGCGTGCCGACGGCGACGTACAGGAACTCCGCTCCGTCGACGGCCTCGTCGATGTCGAGCGTGAAGCGGAGACGGTCATTGTTGCGCGCGATCACCTGGTCGAGGCCCGGCTCGTAGATCGGCACCTCTCCCGCGCGCAGCCGCTCGATCCGCTCAGGGACGACGTCGCGGATCACGACGTCGTGCCCGAGATCGGCAAAGCAGGCGCCGGTGACGAGGCCGACGTACCCGGCCCCGAAGATGCCGATCCTGGACACGCGCGTAGGTTACTTCGACAGCGGCCGGAGGCCTTTGGCGATCGCGAGCATCGTCTCGTTCGAGAGCTCGTCGCGGAGCGTGTTCAGCACCCAGTAGGTGACCCCGCCCTGGCGGAGCACGACCATGTGGATGGTTCCGCCGGTCGTGAAGAGATCGTAGGTACGGCCCCCGACCTTGTAGCGGCCGGTCGTGTGCCGCAGGATCGGCGCGTCGGTCCAGTTCGTCTCGATGACCTGCCAGTAGACATTGCCCCGGACATACGTGATCGCGACCTCACGCTTGTGCGGCGCGACCGGGAACACGCGCACGGGCGTGAGCGACGTCAAGCGTGAGCTGCTTTCGACGACGGTCGGGAGCATGATCTTGAACGGCACCTGCTTTTCGACCTGCTGGAGCGAGTAGAGCGTCGTGTTCGGATCGGTGCGCACCGCGGGTAGCGTGTGCACCGGCGTCTGCACCACGTGCGCCGTCGGATTCACGAGCTCGCCGCCGAAGCTCGTCCCCACCGTGACGACGGTGAGCGGGTTCCCAGCCTGCTGCGAGATCGCCGCGATCGCGGCCGGCAGCGGCTCGATCACCGTGTGCGGCCCGAACGCAGCTTTCAGCTGGATCGCCGCCTGCTTCGCGTTCGGCTGCACGGCGTCGTAGTAGACGTTCGTCGTGTAGTACGTCTGCGACGGCGCGTCGGCGAGGACGGTCGAGGGGAGCTGCACGGTGTGGTAGCCGGCGAGCGCAAGCTTGTACGAGGTGTCGCGCGCGAGGCCGGCGATCGTCGTCCCGTTGAGGACGAGCGTCGTGATCTGGCTCACGTCGAGATGCTTTGCCTGCTTCGGCAGCTTCGGCTTCCGTCCGAGCGCGACCGCGTCGGCGCGCGCCGCCAGCGTCACGTCGGGGTGCTGGAACTGGTCGACCGCGGCCTGAACGTCGGACGGCGCGGCGGTGAGCTCCGCGTTGAACGCTCCATAGGGCTGCAGATTCTGGATGCTGTCGCGGAAGAGGTGGCTGGGCGGCAGGTGATAGCCGAGCCCGGCGTACGACTCGACCTCCGAGAACGTCGGCGCGCCGCCCGATGCCCGCACGACCTGGAGATTGTTCTTCATCGCCCCGATGATCTTCGGAATGTCGAAGATCGAGAACCCGCTTGCGAGCCGGTCCTTCAATGCCTCGATGAAGAGCTGCTGGCGTGCGACGCGATAGAGGTCCGAGTCGGTGTGGCGGTAGCGCACGAAGTCGAGCGCCTGCTGGCCGTCGAGCTTTTGGTAGCCGGGCTCGAGGTCGATGGTCGCGAAGCCGCTCGGGCCGCCATGCGTGTTCAGGTAGCGGCGGTCGACGTCGACGTAGACGCCGTTCAGCTTGTTCACGAGCAGCTTGAACCCGTGGAAATTGACCGTGATCAGGTAGTTGACGGTGATCCCGGTCAGCTTCTCGACCGTGTCGAGCGTTCCGCGCGGGCCGCAGATCGTCCAAGCAGTGTTGATGCGGTCGGTCGTCGTCGGTGTCGTCGGATTGCAATAGATGGGAACGACCAGGTCGCGCGGCAAGGAGAGCAGCGACAACGTCTTCAGCTGCGGGTCGGCCCGCATCAGCATGATCGTGTCCGAGCGCGACTGGGCCGCATCGAAACCCTGCGAGCCGGCGCGCGCGTCGTAGCCGATCACGAGCGCTGTCGCCGGGAACGAGGGCGACGGCACAGACGACAGGTCTTTCTCGGAAACGATCAGCTGCTTCGAATGCGGCGCGAGCGCATTCAGCGTTTCGTGCCCGTACAGATACAGGCCGCCCGCGAGACCCGCCGCGATGACGAGCAGCACGAGCAGTATCCACCCGAAGATGCGTGCAGCGAGACCGCGGCGTGAGCGCGGCGGAGGCGGGGGCTGCTTGTAGCGCCGCACCGGCTCGAAGGCGCCCGGAGGAAGAACGGCGCGCCCATTGCCGTTGACGGTCGCTGCACGACCGATTCCTCTCTTGAGCGTCGTCCGCATGCGTAGGGCCGGCGCGCCTGCGGGCGCCGGAATCGAGAATAGCCGCTCGTTCGCCGCGGCTAGGCAGTGACCTTCGTCACATCCGGCGCAGGCTCGTAGCCGAGGTTCGGCCGGAGCCACCGTTCCGCCTCCGCGATCGAGACGCCCTTGCGCGCGGCGTAGTCCTCGACCTGATCGCGGCCGACGCGGCCCACGGCGAAGTAGCGGGCCGCCGGGCTCGCGAAGTAGACGCCGCTCACGCTTGCGGCCGGCTGCATCGCGAACGTCTCGGTCAGGCTGATTCCGATGTCTTCCGCTCCCAGCAGCGCGAACAGCTTGCGCTTCTCGCTGTGGTCCGGGCAGGCGGGATAGCCGAACGCGGGCCGGATGCCGCGGTAGCACTCGGCGACGATGTCCTCTTTCGGGAGCGGCGGTCCCGATTCGTACCAGTCCCGCCGCGCAACCTCGTGCAGGTACTCCGCAAAGGCTTCCGCGAGCCGGTCCGCGAGTGCCTTGGCCATGATGGCGTTGTAGTCGTCGTGCTCCGCCTCGAAGCGCGCCGCGAGCTCGTCGGCGCCGATGCCCGCGGTGACGGCGAACGCGCCGAGATGGTCGCCTGCCGGCGACACGAAGTCGGCGAGGCAGCGGTTGGGGCGGGAGTCGCCGTGCGCGGCCTGCTGGCGGAGGAAGCAGAACCGCGTGTCGCCGACGAGGACGTCGTCGCCCTGCGCAGCGGCCGGCCAGAACCCGTACACGCCGCGAGCGCGCAGGAGCTTCCCGCGCTCGATCTCGTCGAGGAGCTTCTGGGCGTCGTCGTACAGCTCGCGCGCAGCGGGCTCGTCGAGGATCGCCGGGAACTTTCCCTTCAGCTCCCAGGCGTGGAAGAAGAACTGCCAGTCGACGTACTCGCGCAACGTCGCGAGATCAGGCTCGACGAGACGCGTGCCGGTGAACGCCGGAACTGCGAGATCGTCGAACGCGACGCGCTCGCGGTTCGTACGTGCGTCCTCGAGCGAGAGCAGAGGCTTGCGCTCTTTCTCCGCGTGTTGCTCGCGCAGGCGGTCCTGCAGCTCGCGGTTCTCGCCGTCGAGCCGCGTGCGGCGGACCGGGTCGAGCAGGTCGGCGACGACGCCGACGACGCGTGACGCATCGTGCACGTGCACGACCGGCTGCTCGTACTCCGGCGCGATCTTCACGGCCGTGTGCTGTCGTGACGTCGTCGCACCGCCGATCAGGAGCGGGAGGGTCAGACCCCGGCGCTCCATCTCGTGGGCGACGTCGACCATCTGGTCGAGTGACGGGGTGATGAGCCCGGAGAGGCCGACGATGTCCGCCCCGACGTCGAGGGCGGTGTCGAGGATCGTGTCCCCGGCGACCATCACGCCGAGGTCGAGCACCTCGTAGTTGTTGCAGCCGAGCACGACGCCGACGATGTTCTTGCCGATGTCGTGCACGTCTCCCTTGACGGTCGCGAGCACGACCTTGCCCTGGATGCGCCCGGAGTCCTTCTCGTCCTCCATGAACGGCTCGAGGTAGGCGACCGCGCGCTTCATCGCGCGCGCGCTCTTCACCACCTGCGGCAGGAACATCTTCCCCGCGCCGAAGAGGTCGCCGACCACTTGCATACCGTCCATCAGCGGGCCCTCGATGACGTCGAGCGGTCGCGCGAGCGTCTGCCGCGCCTCCTCCGCGTCGTCCTCGATGAAGTCGACGATGCCGTGCACGAGCGCGTGCTTGAGACGCTCCTCGACCGGCGCTTCGCGCCACGAGAGATCGCGCTCGCGCCGCGTTCCCTCGCCGCGCGCGACCTCGGCGTATTCGACCAGCCGCTCGGTCGCGTCGTCGCGACGGTTGAAGAGCACGTCTTCGACGCGCTCGAGCAGCTCCAGCTCGATGTCCGAGTACACAACGAGCTGGCCGGCGTTGACGATGCCCATGTCGAGGCCCGCCGAGATCGCGTGGTACAGGAATGCCGAGTGCATCGCTTCGCGCACCGCGTCGTTGCCGCGGAACGAGAAGCTGAGGTTCGAGATGCCGCCGCTCGTCTTCACGCCGGGACAGCGCTCCTTGATGAGCGGCAACGACTCGATGAACGCCTTCGCGAACTCGGCGTGCTCCTCGATCCCCGTTGCGACCGCGAGCACGTTCGGGTCGAACACGATGTCCTCCGGCGGGAAGCCGACCTCGTCCACGAGCAACCGGTACGCGCGCTCGCAGATCGACACCTTGCGTTCGACCGTGTCCGCCTGACCCTGCTCGTCGAACGCCATCACGACGACGCCGCAGCCGTACCGGCGCACATGTCGCGCCTGCTCGAGGAACTGCTCTTCGCCCTCCTTGAGGCTGAGCGAGTTCACGACGCCCTTGCCCTGAATGCACTCGAGCCCGGCAGCGAGCACGGACCAGCGCGAGCTGTCGATCATGATCGGCAGCCGTGCGACCTCCGGTTCCGTTGCGAGCAGCTTGAGGAACGTCGTCATTGCCTGCTCGCCGTCGAGCAGGTCGGCGTCCATGTTCACGTCGATGAGGTTCGCGCCGCCGCGCACTTGCTCGAGCGCGACCTCGACCGCCTCCTGATATTCGCCCGCCTCGATCAGCCGGCGAAAGCGGGCCGAACCGGTGACGTTCGTCCGCTCGCCGACCATCACGAAGTTCGTGTCCTCCGTGATCGCGAACGGCTCGAGCCCGCTGAAGGTGGTGACATGCGACGCCGCAGGGACGCGGCGCGGAGGCGCGCCGTCGATCGCCGCCTTGATCGCGCGTACATGGTCCGGCGTCGTGCCGCAGCAACCGCCCACGATGTTCACGAGCCCGTCGCGTGCGAACTCGCCGAGGAAGCGGCTCGTATCCGCGGGCTGCTCGTCGTGCGTCCCGAACTCGTTCGGAAGGCCGGCGTTCGGATAGCACGCGACCCAGGTCGGCGCGATCCGCGCGAGATCCTCGACGTACGGCCGCATCTCGGTCGCGCCGAGCGAGCAGTTCACGCCGACGACGAGCGGCCGTGCGTGCTCGACCGACTGCCAGAACGCCTCGACCGTCTGCCCGGAGAGGTTGCGTCCGCTGCGGTCGACGGCAGTGAACGACAGCCACAGCGGCAGGTCGGGAGCCGCTTGCTGCGCGGCCACGATCGCCGCCTTCGCGTTCAGCGTGTCGAAGATCGTCTCGATGAGCAGCAGGTCGACGCCGCCCTCCCGTAGCGCCCTCATCTGCTCGGTGTAGGTCTCGACGACCTGGTCGAACGTGACCGCGCGGTACGCGGGATCGTCGACCCGCGGCGAGAGCGAGAGCGTGACGTTCAAGGGGCCGACGGAGCCGGCGACGAAGCCTCCGAACTCGTCGGCGACCGCGCGCGCGATGCGCGCACCCTCGACGTTCATCTCCCAGACCGCATCCTCCAGCGCGTAGTCGGCCTGGCCGATCCGCGTCGCAGTGAACGTGTTCGTCGTCGCGATGTCGGCACCGGCCTCGAAATACGCGCGGTGAATCTCGCGGATCGTCTCCGGATGCGTGAGGTTGAGCAGGTCCGGGTCACCGGCGACGTCGCGCGGGTGATCGCTGAAGCGTTCGCCGCGGTAGGCCTCTTCGCCGCGCACCTGGCGCTGGATGAGCACGCCCCACGATCCGTCGAGCAGCACGACGCGCTCGCGAAGAAGTGCTTCCAATCTGTCGATCGTGTCCGTCATCCGCCTCGCTCCCGCCTAAGGGTTCCGGGAGCGGCGGCTCCGCTCGCGGGCTCTTTAGGCGTTTGGTAACCCGGTCGCCAAGCTGCCGTTCAAAGCTCTCCGGGTACCGAAAGGTAGCAATGCGGCGTGCTGTAGGGTGCCGCCCGATGTCCGAGGTGCGCAAGGGGGCGGAGCTTCGTGCTGCGCTCGCAGAGATCGCGGGGAACTTCTCGTTCAGCTGGACGCCGGGGGCGCGAACCCTGTTCGCCGACCTCGATCCCGTGCGCTTCGGCGAGCTCGGGCACAACCCGACCGCGCTCCTCTCCGAGCTGACGGACGACGACCTCGACCGCGCATTCACGACCGAGTACGCCATGCAGCTCGCGCGCGTGCAGGAGCGCCTCGAGGCGGAGGCCGAGCGCGTGACCTGGTGGCAGGAGCACGAACGGGCCGACGACTTCCTCGTCGCCT
>DATGEH010000106.1:0-12461 GCA_035310325.1 Gaiellaceae bacterium | reverse complement strand
TTGCCCCTCGTACGGCTGAAAGTCCGGAAACGCCTCGACGAGCGCCGCAGTGATGGCGCGGAAGACGTCGCCCGGATCGGGGGCGAGCCAAAGCGCGCCGGGAAACGTGTCGACGTCGCGGAACGCGACGTCGAACGCGGGGAACGGCTCGAGCGCGTGCGCGATTCCTTCCGCGTCGCCCGGACACGGAAGGAGCAGCGTTACGTGCGGCGGCACGCCGTGCGACGGTTTCGCGGCACACGTGCGCTCGCGCCACTCGTCGACCGCTGCGGCGAGATCGTCGAACGGGACGATCAGCCCATGCCGCGTCACGCGGAGGGTCGCAACCGCGACAACGGTTGTCCGGTCTGCCGGCTGCAAACCGTCGCATCCCGGCGTCCTCGGTCGCGCGAATAGCTACGGCTATTCGCGCTCCCTGCGTCCTTGGGCTGCTCGGTTTTCGCTCGGCAGCCCAGGAACGTCCTCACGGTTGCGACCCTTCGAGCGCTTCGAACGCGACGAAGCCGGCGCCGATCAGTCCCGCGGACGTTCCGAGCTCTGCCCGAACGACGCGCACCTCGTCGCGCATCGGCCGCAGCGCCTCCCGCCGGAGCACCTCCTCGGCCGGGCCGATCAGGTGCTCCCACGCGGCGACGCCGAAACCGCCCCCGACGACGATCAGCCCCGGCTCGAAGATGTTCGCGAACGAGCCCATGCCGGAGCCGAGATGACGGCCGATGTCGGCGAGGATCTCTCGTGCCCGCACGTCTCCTTCGTTCGCGAGCCGCACGAGCCGGTGCGCGTCGACGGCCGGCCCGAAGGCGTCCAGCGCCGCCCGCGTTGCCGCGAGCCCGGTGACGTACGGCTCGAGGTGACCGCAACCCGTGCACCGTCCCTGGCACGGACGGCCGTCGTGGACGATGACGACGTGCCCCAGCTCGAGGCCGGCGCCCTGCGCGCCGCGGAACGGCCGCCCTCTCGAGATGACGCCCCCGCCGAGGCCGGTGCCGAGCGTGAGCATGACGAGGTCGTCGACTCCGCGCCCGGCGCCGGTGCGCCACTCCGCGATCGTGGCCGCATTCGCGTCGTTGTCGAGCCCGACAGGGAGGCCGAACCGGTCCGTCATGTGGTCGCGAAGCGGAAAGTCGTGAAACGGAAGGTTGACCATGTCGTACGTCCGGCCGGCCATGAGATCGAGCGGGCCGGGCACGCCGAGCCCAATCGCCGCGACATCGTCGTCCAGCAACTCGGAGATCGCCGCCTCGAGCTCGACGACGAGCCCCTCCTGCGACTCGAGCGACGTCGCGCGCTCGTGTCTCCGCACGATCTCGCCGTCTCGCGTGACCACTCCGGCGAGGATCTTCGTTCCTCCGAGGTCGAGGCCGATCGCATGGGTTGCAGTCATGGCGAGCCGCTACCGTAACCCGGCGAATGGCCGCCTCTGAGGAGAAGCCGTATCGCGTCTACAAGGGCGGCAGGCACAAGGGCAAGGTCCCGCTGCCCGGCCGCGAGCGCCAGGCGCGCCGCGAAGAGCGCAGCACGTATCGCGGCGACGGCTCCAGGCCGCGCCGCCGCAGCTCGTGGACGTGGAAGCGGTGGACGTGGGTCACGCTCCTCGCGCTCGTCATCCTGCTCGTCATCTGGTCTGTCGCGGGCTATCTCTCCGTGCGCAGCGGCGTCTCGGCGGCGAACAAGCGCCTCCCGCCGAGCGCGCGGTCAGTGCTGCAGAAGCAGAACGGGCTCATCCTCTCCTCGCCGACGAACATCCTCCTGCTCGGCACCGATCACGCGGAGAACGGCCAGGCGGGGCGCAGCTCCGACCACCACTCGGACTCGATGATGCTGCTGCGCACCGATCCCGGCAGGCACCGCCTCGTGTACCTCTCGATCCCGCGCGACCTCGGAGTGACCATCGAGGGCGTCTACTCGAAGATCAACTCGGCGATGCAGCTCGGCGGGCCGAAGCTCGCGATCAAGACGGTCGACAATCTCTTCGGATCGCAGCTGCAGATCAACCACGTCGTCATCGTCGATTTCGGCTCGTTCGAGAAGCTCATCAACGCCGTCGGCGGCATCGACGTGAACGTGCCGGAGAACATCCTCTCGAACCGCTTCGACTGCCCATACAACACGCAGGCGCGCTGCCAGCAATGGCCGGGCTGGCGCTTCCACAAGGGCGTGCAGCATCTGAACGGGCACCAGGCGCTCATCTACTCGCGCGTGCGCGAGAACCGCCTCGACCCATCGTGGACGGACTTCAAGCGCAGCCAGAGCCAGCAGCAGGTGATGCAGGCGACGCTGAACAAGATGGCGAGCGCGTCGATGTTCTTCCGGCTCCCGTTCGACGGCAGCAGCCTCCTCGCGCCGATCTCGACCGATCTCTCCACATGGGACTTCCTCCAGCTCGGCTGGGTGAAGTTCCGCGCCGGCTCGACGATCCACTGCCGGCTCGGCGGCTCAGCGACGGGGAACGGCTACATCACGAGCACGCAGGAGAACATCCAGGTCGTCCAGGAAGTGCTCGGCCACTCGGCGCCACAGCCGCCCGCGCCCGGCACCGGCCTGTACGGGCCGGGCTGCGTCACCGGGAATCAGACTTTCAAGTAACGCCGGTGCCAGGCACCAGTCTTTCGCCCTTCGTAGCCAAAGGGCGAACGCCGGGTGCCTGGCACCTGCCGTTACGAATCGCCACCACTCGTAGCCGTCTTCTTCTCCGCCGGCTTCGACTCGGACTTCTCGGTCTTCGACTCGCCGCCGTCCTTCTTCGCCTTGCCCTTGCCGTAGTCGGTCGAATAGAAGCCCGAGCCCTTGTAGTGGACCGCGACCGGATAGAGAACGAGCTCGACCGGGGCGCCACCGCAGACGTCGCACTTCTCGGGAGCAGGCGCTGTCATCGACTGGAAGCGCTCGAAGAGATGGCCGTTCGGGCAGCGGTATTCGTACGTCGGCACTGCGCTTCGAGGCTACCTATTGACTCGGAAAGCGCTGGGCAGCGATGAGCGGGATGAGCGGCCGCCCGCGGTTGATGAGCTCGCCCGGCATCGGGAAGCGGCGCCGCCCGACTTCCTCGAGCAGCTCGACCATGCGCTCGTACCCGGCGTCGCCCATCCCCTTGCGCAGCTCGGTCTCGAGCGAGCGGTACACGGGCTGCGCGCCGCCGTACGCGTCGGGCGTGTCGATGCACCAGTAACCCATGTGCCCGCGGCCGTCGTCCTCCTCGTCGTCGTTCGTGCCGCCCCACGCGTCGGCGCTGAAGGCGGAGACGATCATCGTGCTCGGGCCGCCCGTCTCCTCCGGCGGCTCGTGGCTGAAGTTGAGCGGCAAGGTCCAGCAGATGAACGGCTTCGTCTCGGACGCGGACACGCCGGTGCGCTGTGCGAGGTGATGGAACGCGCAGCCGGGCTTGCCTGCGGCTCCGCCTGCGCGGTTCGTGAAGATGCAGCTCCCGCCGAGCTTGCGCGTCTTGTACGGCGCGCCCGAGCGCGAGCGCATGAACCAACCGCGCTCGCGCACGTGCTCGATGTTGTCGCAATCCGCGGCCGTCAACTGCCCGACCATCTCGGCGACGTGCGCGAAGTCGTCAGAGTCCACGAACGTGACGCCGCGCTCGCAGCAGGCGGCTTCGGGATCGGCGCTGTGGTTGAGCAGGCCGGGGCAACCGCGTCCCCAGATGCACTGGTAGTTCGAGAGCAGGAACGAGACGTTGACGCGAAACCGTTTGTCCGGCTCGCCCGGCGCGGGAAACGTGAGCCAGTCGATCGGTCCGCGCGCGCCTCGCATTGCGGGCACGGTAGCCGCCTGCGCCTTTCCCCGCATCGTGGATACGAGGGCGCCCCGATGTCGCCACACAACCGGTGCGACAAGGTCCGGTGCATGGACCGGTTGAACCTCGCCGGACGCGCCGGACGCTGGAGCGCAGAGCACTGGAAGCGCGCGCTGTTCGGCTGGCTCGTCCTCGCACTCCTCGCGATGGGCCTCGGCAACTTCGCCGGCCACGTGCAGATGCGCGACTCGCAGGCCGCCGCCGGCGAGACCGCCCGCGCGCTCTCGATGCTCGAGCAGGCCGGCCTCAAGCCGCCCGCGACCGAGAGCGTCCTCGTCCAGAGCCGCCGCTACACCGCCGACGACCCGGTGATGCAGGTGGCGATGGGCAGCGTCGCGCAGACCCTGAGCGGCCTGAAGAACGTGCAGAACATCCAGAACCCGCTCATCAAGAGGGGCGGCGGCGGGCAGATCTCCTCCGACCGCCACTCCGTGCTCATCCAGTTCACGATCGCGGGCGACCAGGACAAGGCGAAGGACAAGATCAAGCCGATCCTCGACGCGATGGCGAGCGTGCAGCAGGCGAACCCGGACATCTCTGTGCGCGAAGTCGGGCTGGCGAGCGCGAACTACGAGCTCGGCAAGCGCTTCAACAAGGACTTCGCGAACGCCGAGCGGCTGACCATTCCGATCACGCTGATCATCCTGCTCGTCGCCTTCGGTGCGCTCGTCGCGGCGGGCCTTCCTGTGCTGCTCGCGTTCTCCGCCGTGCTCGCGTCGCTCGGCATCTACGCGGTCATCACACACGCCTACGCGGGCGACTACCAGTCGACCTCGGCCGTCGTCCTCCTCATCGGCATGGCCGTCGGCGTCGACTATTCGCTCTTCTACCTCCGCCGCGAGCGCGAGGAGCGCGCAGCCGGAACCCCTCCGCGCCCTGCGCTCTTCCGCGCGGCGTCGACGTCAGGACAGGCGGTCGTCATCTCCGGCGCGACCGTGCTGATCGCCATGGCCGGGATGTTCATCGCCGGAAACCGGATCTTCACGTCGTTCGCGATCGGGACGATGCTCGTCGTCCTCTGCGCCGTGATCGGCTCGGTGACTGTGCTCCCCGCCGCGCTCGCGAAGCTCGGCGACCGCGTCGACAAGGGTCGCATCCCGTTCATCGGCCGCAAGAAGCACGCAGCAGGCGACTCGCGCTTCTGGGCGTTCGTGCTCGATCGCGTGCTGCGGCGGCCCGTCCTCGCGATTGTCCTCGCAGGCGGCTTGTTGCTCCTCGCCGCGTCGCCGACGCTCAACATGCACACGAAGCTGCCCAGCTTCACCGACATGCCGCGCGACATCCCGATCGTGCAGACCTACAAGAGCGTCATTGCCGCGTTCCCCGGCGCGCCGACGCCGGCGCGCGTCGTGATCAAGGCTCCAAACGTGCGCGACCCCATCGTCGCGGCGGCGATCACTCGCGTCGAGGCTGCGGCGGTCAAGACCGGCCAGATGTTCCCGCCGTTCCTCGAGACGATCAGTCCCGACAACACCGTCGCGGACGTGCAGATTCCGCTCGCGGGCAACGGCGACAACGCGGCGTCGCTCGCAGCGCTACAGACCCTCCGCGGCGACGTCCTTCCGCAAACGGTCGGCGACGTGCCGGGCGTGCAGTACGCGGTCGCGGGCGACACGGCGGGCACCGCAGACTGGAACCAGCAGATGAAGTCGCGCATGCCGTGGGTGATTGCGTTCGTGCTCGCACTCGCGTTCGCGCTGCTACTCGCCACGTTCCGCTCGATCGTGATCCCGTTGACCGCGATCGTGCTCAACCTGCTCTCGGTCGGTGCGGCCTACGGACTGCTCGTGCTCATCTTCCAGCACGACTGGGCGCAGGGAATCCTCCGCTTCGACTCCAACCATGCGATCACATCGTGGTTACCGCTGTTCTTGTTCGTCGTGCTCTTCGGCCTGTCGATGGACTACCACGTCTTCATCGTCAGCCGGATCAAGGAGCTGCGGGACGGCGGGTTGTCGACCGAGCAGGCGGTGTCGCGCGGGATCCGGCGCACCGCTGGAACGGTGACGAGCGCCGCGATCATCATGGTCGCCGTCTTCGCGATCTTCGGGACGCTGCGGCTGATCATGATGAAGCAGATGGGCGTCGGCCTCGCGATCGCGGTGCTCATCGACGCGACCGTCATCCGCGGCGTGCTGCTGCCGGCGACGATGAAGCTGCTCGGCGAGTGGAACTGGTACATGCCGCGCTGGCTCGAGTGGGTTCCGTCACTCACGCCCGAGGAACGGCAGGAGCGGCCGCCGAGCGGCCGGCCCATCCCCAGCCACTAGCCCTCCTCGTTCGCCTCGTCCGCGAGCAGCTCCTGGAAGCACGGCGCCTCCTCGAAGGCGGCGAGCCCGGCGGGATGGAGCCGGCGCTCGCGCTCGCGGCGCGCGACGTCGCGGCGGCGGCGGGCAGTGGCGAGCGCCGCTGAGGCACCGACGAGGCCGCCGATCAGGAACGTCTTCGCACGCGCAAGACGATCCTCGTCATCCATGGGACGATTGTACGAATGCGGATCGTGACTCTCGGCGACGTGATGCTCGACGTGATCGTTCGGCTCGACGAGCCGCTCGTTCCCGGCGGCGACGTGCGCGCAAAGACGCGTACCGGTGCAGGCGGGCAAGCGGCGAATGTCGCGGCTTGGGCGGCATCGCTCGGGGCGGAAGCCCGCTGCATCGCGAAACGGGGAGCCGACGACGCGGGCGAGCTCGTGGCGCGCGAGCTCGCCGAGCACGGCGTCGAGCTGGTCGGCCCGGTCGTCGAGGGCGCGACCGGCGTCGTCGTGTCCATCGTCGGCGCCGACCGCGACCGCGCGCTCGCGTCGGACCGCGGCGTCGCTCCGGAACTCACACCCGACGAGATGGAGGAGGCATGGCTCGACTGCGACGTCCTGCACCTCTCCGGTTACGCGCTCCTGCGCGAACCGGTCTCCGCTGCTGCGCTGCTCGCCGCGCGTTACGCCCATGCGCACGGGGCGCGGGTGTCGGTCGACGTCGCCGCCTGGACCGAGTTGCGCGCCTTCGGCCCGGTGCGCTTCCGCGAGCTGCTCGATACCGTCGGGCCCGACGTGCTCTTTGCGACCGAAGCGGAGTGGGAGATGCTCGGCGGTGCGTACCTGACCGCGCCGGCCGGCGTGATCAAGCGTGGGCCGCGCGGCATCACCGTGATCGAGGACGACGCGCGGCTCGAGCTCTCCCCCGTCGAGACCGACGTCGTCGACACGACCGGCGCAGGCGACGCGCTCGCCGCCGGCTTCCTGCTCGGCGGCTCGCTCGAGGAGGCTGCGCGGCGCGGGCTCGAGGCGGCCGCACGCTGTGTGTCGCAGGTCGGAGCGCTGCCGTGATCCGCATCGCCGACGAGGTGCGCGAGGCGAAGGCGGTCGTCGCGCTCGAGACGACGCTCGTCGCGCACGGCTTCCCGCCCGGCGAAGGCGTCGAGGTCGGGCTCGAATCGGAGCGGCAGGTACGTGCCGCCGGCGCGGTGCCGGCGACGATCGGCGTGCTCGGCGGCGAGATCGTCGTCGGGCTGAACGAGGACGAGCTCGCGCGCTTCGACGAGTCGGCGCGCAAGGTCGGCCCGCGCGACCTCGCAGCCGCGGTCGTGCAGCGGGCGGTCGGCGCGACAACCGTCGGCGGGACGCTCGCGGTCGCGCGCTCGGTGGGAATCACGTTCATGGCGACCGGCGGGCTCGGCGGCGTGCACCGCGGCTATCCCGACCCGCCCGACGTCTCGGCCGACCTCATGCAGCTCGCACGCACGCCGGCGCTCGTCGTGTCGGCGGGCGTGAAGTCGCTGCTCGACGTACCGGCGACGATGGAATATCTCGAAACGCTCGGCGTGCCGGTGCTCGGCTACCGCACCGACACGCTCCCGCTCTTCTACGCCGCAGCCGGCGGACCGCCCGTGTCCGCACGCGTCGAGTCGGCGGCGGAAGCGGCGCAGGTCGCGCGTAGACATTGGAACATCGACGGCGGCGGCATCCTGCTCGGCCGTCCGCCCGACGAGTCGCTCGACGACGTCGAGCCGCTCATCGAGCAGGCGCTGCTCGAAGCGCACGCGCGCAGCGTCAGCGGCCAGGCCGTGACGCCGTTCGTCCTGTCGTATCTCCATTGCGAGAGCGGCGGCGCGACGCAGCGCGCGAACAAGGCGCTCGTTGCGCAGAACGCGTACCTCGCCGGCGAAGTGGCTACAAGTTTCGCCGCGAAAAGCTGACCAGCGCGACGCCGCCGACGATCACGAGGTAGGCGACCGCCCAGAGGCGGATCCCCCAGCCGTGCACGTACGCGCCGCCGAACGGCCCGAGCTGGAGGAGGAACCCGGTGAGCCCGGACGCGCCCTCGGTGATCATCCGCAAGCCGTCCTGGTAGAGCGCCTCGAAAGGCAGCGCCCACGACGCGATCGTCGATGCGTGCTTGATCGCGTGCGAGTTGAGCGCGTGCCCGATCGAGCCGAGCAGCCCGGCCACGAGGCCCGCGCCGAAGAGCATGAAGACCGCGATGCCGTTCGCCGTCCCGGAGAGAACGACCGAGCCGAGCAGCGACAGCGTGATGACGAGCACGACTGCGCCCGCCAGCTCGAGCCCCGGCTCGACCACGCGCTGCGGATGCCAGTGCCCGGTGAGATCGACGATGAGCAGCGCGCTGAAGTAGACGGTGAGCACGTACGCGATGCAGACGACGGCGGCGCCGAGAAAGCGAGAGAGCAGGAGCGTCGAACGCCCGATCGGGCGCACGACGAGCGGCTGGAGCAGGCCGCGCTCCGCGTCGCCCGAGACGACGCCGAGCGTGAGGAAGACGGCGAGCACGACGCCGAGGAAGAGCGTCGCGAACATCGCAAGCCCGGTGAGGAACGCGCCGGCGAACGTGCGCGTGTCGACGTTCACGTCCTGCGGCGGCGTGATCGACGCGAGGTCGCGGAAGACGAAGTGGTTCGCGAGCCAGAAGAGAACGAGGAACGCCGCAGTGAGCACGAGCACCACCGCGAACACCTTCCTGCGCACCGCCTCGCGGAAGCCGTACTCGACGATCGCCCAGACCGAGATCACGACGTCTCCCCTCCCACCGCTTCGAGGTAGACGTCCTCGAGCGTCGACGTGAGCACGCGCACGCCGTAGACCTGGCGGCCGGCGGCGACTGCGTCGGCGACGAGACGCGGGACGTCGTCGCGCGTTGCGCGCACGATCGTGCGCATTCCTTCGTCGGTCTCCAGCTCGACGCCGCGCGGCTGGGCGAGCTCGGCCGGCGTGCCGGCGGCGACGACCTCGCCGGCGAGCAGGATCGCGACGCGGTCGCACACGAGCTCGACCTCGGAGAGCAGATGCGAGTTGAGGAGCACCGACACGCCGCGCCCGCGCAGCTCCTCGAGCAGCAGGCGGATCGTGCGCCGGCCGACCGGGTCGAGCGCGGAGGTCGGTTCGTCGAGGAGCAGCACGCGCGGCTCGCCGACGAGCGCCTGTGCAACGCCGAGGCGTTGCTGCATGCCCTTCGACATTCCGTCGACGCGACGCTTCGCCGCATCCGACAGCGCGACGAGCTCGAGCAGTCGCGCGCGCTCCGCCTCGCCGCCGCGGGAGCCGGAGAGACGCTGGTGCAGCTCGAGCACCTCGTCGGCCGTGTACCAGCCGGGGAAGCGGAACAGCTCTGCGAGATACCCGAGTGCGGCGCGCGCCGGCCGCGACCCGGCGCGGGCGCCGGCCAGCTCGGCCGTGCCGCCGCTCGCGCGGACGAGCCCGACGGCGATCTTGACGAGCGTCGACTTGCCTGCGCCGTTCGGACCGAGCAGACCGACGAGCTCACCTTCGCCGACTTCGAGATCGACGCCCTTCAGCGCATGCACCGACCCGTAGTGCTTCGCGAGTCCGCGGACGACGAGAGCGGCAGGCACGGCAGCAGCCTAGTAGTGTGAGGCGCGTGCCTCGCGGTTACATGGAAGGCCCTGCGGCGGAAGAGGCGGAGCGGATCGCGGAAGAGGCTGCGCGAGTCAAGCACGTGCAGCCGAAGGCGATCGTCTATCCGGCCGTGTACGGCTCGACCGAAGACGATCCGTCGCCGCACTTCCTCGGCTGGCGCAACGAGGTCGACCCCGACGAGCTCTTCGCGTCGGGGAAGGCCTGGGGCGTGACCGTTCGCCGCGTCGCCGCTGCGAACGACTAGCTGATCGTCTTCACGAACTCGTCGATCGTCAGCGCGGAGAGCGTCTGGATCTTCGTCGACCCGCGCGCTCCGAGCGTGACCGACACGCGCGCGATCGTCGCCGTGTCGGGCGCCTCGACGATGCTGATGAAGTCCCACTCGCCGAGCGTCGCCCACTGGTGCAGCACCTTGGCGCCGAGCTCTTCGACGTCACGGTTCACCTCGTGCAGGCGGTCGGGATTGGACTTGAGCGTCGCCACGCCCTGCTGCGACAACCGCGAGAGCAGGATGTAGATGGGCATGCCGGGAACCTACTGCACCCGCGCGGCCTGGTCGGCATAGAGCAGCGCCGCCCCGACGAAGAGCAGCGGCGACAGCACGAGATCGGCGAGGCCGAGCGCCACGCGGGCGCTGTTGCTTCCCTGCGTGTGCAGCAGGACGCTGAGCGTGTTCGACGCGAGACCGACGACGATGACGAGCGTCGCGAGCGAGCCGAGCGCATGGACGTAGTCGGCGCGGCCGAGCTGCCGCCCGCGCTGAAGCGCGGCGCGGACGCCGAGGCGCTCCACCATCGCCGCCGGAACGGCCAGGCCGACGAAGGCGAGCCAGGCGACCGCGGGCAGCACGAAGAGCGCCCGCAGTGCCGGGAACGGAAGCCAGATCAGGATCGCGACGACCGCGGCGCTTCTCGTCACCGGCACGTCCAGCACGAGGCGGCAGGCCCACAGGTAGGCGGCGACGAAGAGCGGCGTCGCCAGCCAGTAGACGACCGCCTGGACGGCGAGCGGTTCGTGCACGCTCGCCTGGTCGACCGCGGCGAGCACGAGCCCGAGCGGCAGCACGCGCCAGAACGACTGCCCGTAAAAGTGGATCGACTCGGCGACGAGCTGGCCCACGGTGCGCTCGCCCGGCGGCAGTGCTGCTGGGCGCGCCTCTGGCACGGCGCGCAGGGTATCGTCGCGCCCATGGGATACGACGTCGTCCGCGCTGCGGACATCGAGTGGGAGGAGCGGCCCGGCCACGACGGCGAGGCGCCGCGCCACGCCGCGGGCATGACCGATGCCGCGCAGATGACGGAGTCGCGTGCGCGCATGTGGCGGTATCCCGCGCACGTGCGCGGCAAGAGGCACATCGATCACGGCCAGGAAGAAGTGTTCGTTCCCATCAGCGGCACACTCACGATGATGCTCGGCGAACCGCCCGAGCGCGTCGACGTCGAGCCCGGCGGGCTTGTCGTCGTGCACATCGGCACGGCAATGCAGGCGCGCAACGAGAGTGACGACGAGATCGTCTTCTTCGCCTACGGAGCTCCGCCCGTGGCCGGCAAGGCCGAGTTCGTCGACGACGTCGCGCAGATCTAGCGCGCGCGCACGATCCACCACGAATCCCACGTGATCTTGAGGATCACGAGGGTGATCGCGAGGCCGACGATCGGGTCGCCGACGCGGAAGCCGAGCGAGACGACGAGCGCGCTCATCACGACGCCGAGCGAGACGAAGCCGTCGACGCGCGCGTGCTTTCCGTCCGCGACGAGTGCCGGGCTCGACAGTCGCTCACCAGCCCGCAGTCGCACCTGCGCCGCGATCTCGTTGCCGACGAAGCCGATCGCCCCTGCGGCCGCGAGCACCCACAGATGGGAGAGGTTCTGCGGATGTACGAGCCGCATGATCGTCTCGTAGAGCGCGACGCACGCGGACACGAAGATCGCGAGCACCACCGCGAGACCCGCAAGCTGCTCGCCACGCGCGCTGCGCAGCAAGAACGCGATTCCGAGCGGCACCGCGGTGAGCGCGTCGCCGAAATTGTGGATGAGGTCGGCGAGCAACGCGACCGAGTTCGAGAGGATGAAGATCGCGAGCTGAGCCCCCGCAGTGACGCCCAGAATCGCAAGACTCACCGAGACGGCTCGCACTCCTGCGCGCGAGCGGACGATCGACGGATCGACGAGCCCGTGCGAGTGCCCGTGCTCGCCGTGCCCGTGCTCGTGCTCGTGCTCGTGCTCGTGCATCAAGCGAGTGCGGCGACGAGCTTCGGCACGGCCTCGGCGAGCGCCTCGAACGCCTCCTCGAAGCGCCACGCGCCCCGGTCGGCCTCGTTCGGTGCGTTCGAGATCGCGCGTACCTCCAGCGCCGGGACCCCGGCCAGCTCACACGCGCGCAGGACGCCGAAGCCCTCCATCGCCTCGACTTCGAAGTGGGCGGCGTCACCGACCTTGGCACAGGTCGCGATGGGCCGGACGAGTGCATCGGGGAGAGCGATACGAGCGCGCTCCAGCAATCCGGCGTCCGGTTCGAGACGCTCGACGCGCGGAATCGTGTTGGACGGGTCGAGCACGTCGCAATAGATCGCCTCCGAGCCGAGCACGAGCGCGGGCGGCGCGATCCCGCGGGCGCCCGCAATCCCGATGTGCAGTACCGCGCCCGGTCGATGCTCGGCAAGCGCACGCGCAGTCTGCACTGCGGCTTCAACGGGACCGATGCCGCAGCAGAACGTGTCAGCGCCCTGCACGAACGCAAGCTCCCGCTCGGTGGCGGCGACGACGAGCA
>DATGEH010000105.1:0-26147 GCA_035310325.1 Gaiellaceae bacterium | reverse complement strand
AGTGCAACGAGGGCGAGCCGCTTCATGCGGCGATCCCATTCCTCTACAGGAACATCATCCAACGCGCTGTCGCGCCGCAACCACAGTCCTTGTGCTTGGCGGCGCAGCGGTGGCAGTCCCAGTGCTCCCACCAGATCCACTTGAGATGGTTCAGCTCGAGCAGGAAGAGCGCGACGATCCAGGCGAGGATCTCGGTTCGGGACACACGCTCAACGTAGGGCAGCCTTCCCGCACCGGCAATGGGCCGGGCGGCTCAACCTCACCGCCCGGCGGTCCTATGTGGAACCGGATTCCCGCGCTACCAGCGGCGGTAGCCGGGCCGCCGCCCGACGCCTCCGGTGAAGAGACTGATGAGCCAGATCAGTGCGACGACCGCGGCCACGATGAACAGCCAGTGGATGACGAATCCGGCGCCGAACGCAACGATGGCGAGGATCGCCAGGACAACGAGTAAGAGCATGCGCATTGCCTCCTTTGCGGGAGAACGAAGGAGGGATGCGCCCGGTTACGCGGCGAGCGGGGCGAGCACGAGGATCGCATCACCCTGTTGCGCCTGCGAGAGGCTGAAGCTGTAGACGCGCGACTCGGTGACCGCGTCGACCGTGTGCACCTCGCGGGCCGGAATCGTTGTCGGCAGCGGCACCTTCGGGCCGAGCGTCTCCCTGAGCGGTGCGTGCAGCTGCGGCTTCACGTCGCCCTTCTGCAGGTACACGACGTACTTCGGCTGCGTGCCGAGCGCGGGCGGCATGAACGCGATTACGCTCTTGATCCCACCGACGTACTTGAACGTGTACAGCGCGAGCTCGAGTATCTCGCGGCGCACGAGCGTGCCGCGCTCGACGCTCGGCTTGCCGGTCGCGATCGCGCACGAGCTGCCAAGGCCGCAGAGCGCGTACATGATGCTGTTCGACGACGAGATCGGGAAGATCTGGTCGCCCTTGCCCTTCGTGCCGCGAATCGCGACGTAGTGGATCGGGATCGAGACAGTGCTCGCCGGTGAGACGGCGGGCGCCTTCGCGATGACGTCGACGAGCTGGGCGCCGCTCGACAGCCGGTACGCCTGGGCGACGTGCTCGGCGATCTGCTTCGCGGCCCCTTCTCCGCCGCCGCTCGGCTTCCACGACGACCACGTCGGGGCCGGGCTGATCGAGCGGCCCGCGTAGAGCACGAAGATGACGATCGCGCCTGCGAGCACGGCGCCGAGGCCGCCGTAGATGAGCCCGAAGCGGAACTTGTGCGGCGCGACCGGGCGCGGCGAAGCCGCTGCCGGCTCGGTGGTCGTCGTCACATCTTCGGCCACGTTTCCTCCTTGGTCCAGTCGATCTCCGGCTTCTTGAGATCGACGGAGTTGAGCAGCCGGTTGAGGTCGTCTCCGTAGAGCTCCTGCTTCTCGATCACCGCGTCTGCGATCTTCTCGACCGCGGGCTTGTTCGCGGCGACGAAGTTCTGCGCCGTCACGAAAGCCTGGCCGAGGATCTGCGCGGCGTACGCGCGCTTCGCGCGGTCCTGGAGGACCGACGCAATCGGGTCGCCGCCGAAGTCGGCGCTGCCGCGCGTGCGGTTCATCAACTGCAACCCGATGTGCTCGAAGCGCCGCATGATCTCCTCACGCGTCTGCTCCTCGCTCTCGCCCTTGGCGAAGCGGTGGCCGTTCAGCTCGATGCGCTGCGGCCCCATGCCCGCCGCGCCGACCATCGACGCGGCGCGCGCGGTCGCGTACTGGAGGTCGCCGCCGACGCCGCTCGACGTCTGCCCGTAGAAAACCTGCTCCGCCGCCATCGCCCCGAGAACATGGACGAGGTCGCCCATCGCCTCGCTATGCCACTCGCTGAAGCGCTCCTCCTTCTGGAACGCCTGGTGATGACCGAGCGAGCCGCCGCGCATCCGGATCGAGAGCCGGCTCGACTCGAGGTCGGGCCGGTAGATGTGCGCGGTCGTCGCGTGGCCGGCCTCGTGGATGGCCACCGCGCGCGTCTCGTGCTCGACATAGCGCACGCCGATCGCGGTACCCGACTCGATCGCGGTCATCGCGTCGACAAGGTGCTGCCAGTTGAACGCGAGGATCCCCTCGTGGTGCGCGTTCGTCAGCGCCATCGAGCAGATCTGCTCGATCATCGCCGGCGAGTAACCGTTCGTGATCCGCGCGATCTCGTCGCGCCGCTCGGGCGTGTCGAGGTCGGGATCGTGATTCACGCGATCGAGGTAGAGCTCGAAGATGTCCTTGCGGTCTTCCTTCGTCGGCGTGCGGAACCAGACGTGGCGGCCCATGCGTCCAGGACGTGTGAGCGCAGGGTCGAGCCGTTCGAACGGGACGTTCGTCGCGCCGATGAAGTAGATCTGCGCGCCGAGCGGGCGCGGCGGGGGAAGACGGAGGCTCATTCGGCCGAAGCGCCGCGGGACGATGTAGATCGCGTCCAGGAACGTGTTGATCCTGTTCGTCAGGAAGCGCCGCATGAACGGCGGGTTGTCGATGCCGTCCATCGTCACGAGCAGCTGGTTGAGCGCGAGCTGGCCCTGTCCACCCATCATCCCGGGGAAGATCCCCTGGTTGACGAGGTTGCCGATCTTCGTCGCCCACGGCGGATACGGCGACCGGCGCTCGGGGGCGCGCTGCTCGAACATCCGCTCACGCCATGCGCGCGTCTCGACGATGAGATCGCCGCTCGGGTTGAGCGCGCCGAACGGCCCGAAGAGCGGCAGCTCGCCGGGCGGCATCATCTGCTGGCCCTGCAGCGCCTGCCTGCGCATGCCGACGGCGTCGATCTCGTCGATGAAGACGATGCACTGGCCGCCCCACTTGCGCGCGAGCTTCTTCGCCTTCCGTGCGAGGAAGCGCACGATGAGCGCGTCGATGCCGATGAACGTCTGCGCGAAGCCCGAGCCCGGAATGGAGACGAACGGCGAGTTGAACCCGGTCGCGATCGCCTTCGCGAGCATCGTCTTGCCCGTGCCGGGCGCGCCGAGGAAGAGCAGTCCGCGTTCCCGCTTGCCGCCGGCCAGCTCGAAGGCCTCGCCCGACTGCCACAGCGTGACGATGCGGCGCACCTCTTCCTTCGCCTCGGCCTGGCCGCGGACGTCCTCGAGCTTCACGCCCCACTGCGCGTCGCCGGGCTCGTAGCCGCGGATCTGCGAGATGCCCATCAGCATCATCGGCCCCATGAAGATGAGGAAGTTCGCCATGAAGAGGAACACGACGAAGATGATCTGGAGCCAGAGCTGTGGCGTGCTCAGGACGTGGTTGATGAAGTGCGCGAGGTGGCCCGCCGTGCCCGTCCAGGTCGTGTTCGGCTTGTGCTTGAGCACTCGAATGAGCCAGACGAGCGTGATGAACCCGAAGAAGAAGACGCCGAAGCGGAAGTAGAAGCGCCAGGTCCAGGCCCGGCGCCGGTTGACGACGTCCTCCTCGCGCAGGCGCGTCTCCTCGGTGCCGAAAAGGCTCGGCCAGGGAATGAGCCGGCGGACGACAAGGTCGACGAAGCCGCGGAACCCGATGACGACGCCGGCGGTCGCGAGGATCGCCTTGAGGATCGACAGGTGCGTCGAGTGGTGGAACCAGAAGAAGGCGGCCGGGCTCGTGAGAAGCGCGATGACGGTCGCGATCCGGGCGAGCTTGCGGAGTTGCGCTGCGAGCGCGACCGACTCCTCGCTCGAGCGGAGGGTTTTTGGAGCTATTTCGGCAGTCGCCATTCGGTCGCTCGCAGTGTAGACGCCCAGGTTCTACCCTCAGTTAGTCGAAAATGCACGACTTAGATTTCTCTCATGATCACGGGCGGTCCGGGGACCGCCGCGCGCTCGCAATCGCGCTCGGTCTCATCGTCGCCTTCATGGCGGGGGAGGTCGTGGCCGCGCTCGTCGCCGGGTCGCTCGCGCTCCTCGCCGACGCCGGCCACATGCTCACCGACGCCGCCGCCCTCGCCGCCGCGCTCGTCGCGTCGCGGCTCGCGACGAAGCCGGCGCGCGGCGCGTGGACGTTCGGCTTCGGCCGCAGCGAGATCCTCGCCGCCCAGGCGAACGGCGTCACGCTTCTCGTCGTCGCAGTGCTCGTCGTCTACTCGGCGGTGCGGCGGCTCGTCTCGCCGCCGCACGTGCACGGCGGCATCGTGCTCGGGGTCGCCCTCGCCGGCGTGGCGGTCAACCTCGCGGCCACGCTCGTCCTGTCACGGGCCGACCGCCGCAGCCTGAACGTTCGCGGCGCGTTCCTGCACATCGCCACCGATCTCGCCGCGTTCGCGTCGACCGCGGTTGCCGGCGGGCTCGTGCTCGCCACGGGCTGGAGCCGCTTCGACCCGCTTGCCGGCCTCGTCGTCGCAGCCCTCATGCTCCGCTCGAGCTGGTCGCTCTTGCGCGACTCGGGGCGCATCTTCCTCGAGGCGGCACCGGCGGGCATCGATCCCGATGCGGTGGCGCGCGCGCTCGCCGGCGCAGACGACGTCGTCGAGGTACACGACCTGCACGTGTGGACGGTGACGAGCGGCTTCCCTGCGCTCGCGGCACACGTGCTCGTCGAGCCCGAGGCCGACTGCCACGACGCGCGGCGGCGGCTGCAGCGGCTGCTCGAGGAGCGCTTCGGCCTGCAGCACACCACCTTGCAGGTCGATCACGTCGCGCGGCGCGAGCAGATGATTAGCTTGGACCGTGGACCTACGCGGTAAGACGGCGATCGTCACCGGTGCGTCGTCCGGCTTCGGACGGGCGACGGCGCGCGCGCTCGCGGACGCCGGCGTGCGTGTCGCAGGCGGCGCGCGGCGCGTCGAGCGCCTCGAGACGGAGATCGCGCTCGAGCTCGACGTGCGCGACGCCGACAGCAGTGCGCGCTTCGTCGCCTCCGCGGTCGAGCAGCTCGGTGGGCTAGACATCCTGATCAACAACGCAGGGCTTGCGCTCGGCCGCGCGCCGTTCGACCAGTCGAGCGAGGAGGACGAGGAGACCGTCTTCGGGACGAACGTGAACGGTCTCGTCCGCATGACGCGGCTCTGCCTGCCGCACATCCGTGACGGAGGCCACATCGTCAACCTCGGCTCCATCGCAGGACGGCAGGCGTACGAAGGAGCGGCGAGCTATGTCGCCTCGAAGTTCGCCGTGCGCGGCTTCACGTACGCGCTGCGCGAGGACCTGCTCGGCCGGCCGATCCGCATCAGCACAGTCGACCCCGGCCTGTCGGAGACGGAGTTCTCGATCGTGCGCTTCAAGGGCGACACCGAGAAGGCAGCCTCGGTCTACAAGGGTGTCGATCCGCTGCAGGCGGAGGACGTCGCCGAGTGCATCATGTTCGTGCTCACGCGCCCGTTCCACGTGAACGTCGACGAGATGGTGATCAAAGCGCGCAATCAGTCGTCGGGAGGCCGCATCGTCCGTGACTAGCTGGCGCGTGGTGATCGTCACGCGGATCCTGCCGGTCGCGCTCGGCCTGATCGAAACGGTGCGCAGCGCAGGGCACGAGCCGGTCGCGCTGCTGACGATCCGCGCGGAGAACCGCTACGGAGACGAGTTCACGCTCGACGCATTGCTGAACGGTGTGCCGCAGGAGCTCGACGTGCTGTTGCCCGCGCGCCGCTCCTCGATCGCGCCGCTGCTCGCGTCCGTGCGGCCGGACGTCGTCGTGTGCATGGGCTTCCCGTGGAAGATCCCCGCCGACGCGCTCGCGGTGCCGAGGCTCGGCTGGCTGAACGGGCATCCCTCGCTGCTGCCGCGCCACCGCGGCCCCATTCCGGTCGCATGGGCGATCCGCAACGGCGATCCGGCGATCGGGCTGACGGTGCACCGCATGGATCCCGAGCTCGACACCGGCCCGATCCTCGCGCAGACGACGATCGAGATCGGCGAGTACGTCGGGCCTGACGAGTTCTATCCGCGCGTGGGCCCGCTCGTGATGGGGCTCATGGGTGAGGCGCTCGCAAAGCTCGGGGCGGGGGAGGAGGGGGTCGTACAGGAAGGCGGCGAGTACGAGTCGTTCTTCACCGACGAGGACGCGTGGCTCGACGTCTTGCGCCCTGCCGAAGAGCTGCATCGCATCGTGTGGGCATGGCGCTACGCGATGTCGCGCGGCGAGCTGCGGGGCGCGCTCGCGAAGATCGACGGTGAGACGGTGCGCGTGCTCGCGTCGTCATTGGTCGAGGTCGAAGGTGCGCAACGCGTCGAGTGCGGCGACGGCCCGTTGTGGCTCGTGCAGACCGAGCCGGCAGACGTTCAGGCGACGGCGGGCGAGGCGGTCGCCTCGGCCTGATCGTCGAGCGTGAAGTCGCGCACGCTCCGCATGCGGACGACGACGAGCGTGCTCGCGATCACCCATCCGGCGGCGAGCAGCAGGTCGGCCTTCAGCCCGATCAGCGACGACACAGGGCCTGCGAGCGCGTAGCCCGCGGGCAGGAACACCATTGCGCCCATCCAGCCGTAGGCCGCGACGCGCGCGAGCTTGTCCGGCGCGATCGTCCGCTGGATCGAGCTGTCCCACACCACGGAGCCGAGCGCGAACGCGAAGCCCGCAAGGAGCGCGGCGGGTGCAAGCAACGCGACGACCGGGTGATACGCGAGCAGGACGTTCTGGATCGAGGTGGTCATGAACAGGAGGCCGACGAACGCAAGCGGCCGCCGCGGGCGGACGCGCAGCCCGGCGAGACCGCCGAGCAATGCGCCGACGCCTTCCCCGGTGACGATCGCCGCCCATGAGCCGGCGCCGTTCATCGAGTGCTTCGACACGACGGGCCCGAGCACGAAGAAGGGGGCGTACGTGATGAGGAAGTAGAGCGCGATCCATACGGTGAGGATCGGCACCCATGCGTGCTCGACGAACGCGCTCCAGCCTTCGCGCAACTGCCGGATGAAGCCGGTGCCGGCTTGCACGAGCGAGTCCACGCGCACGAATGCGAGCAGGAGCGCGCTCACCGCGTACGTGCCGCCGTCGAAGACGAGCGCGGTGCCCGAGCCGACGGTCGCCACGATCGCGCCACCGATCGCCGCGCCGAGCGGAAACGCGGCGTAGCGGGCGATCGCGAGGTAGCCGTTCGCCTGCTGCATGTTCTCCGGCGGGACGATCTCGCGCACGAGCCCGTAGATCGCCGGGTTGTAGAACGCGACGGCGGCGCCGCCGCACGCCTGCAGCGCGATGAGCTCCCAGATGTGCGCGTGCCCGGTGATGAGGAGCACGCCCATCGCGGTGCGGACCGTCGTGCTCGCAAGGTCGGAGCCAATCATCACGAGCCGCCGCGGCAGACGGTCGCCGACGACGCCTCCGATCGCGAGCGTCGAAACCTGCGCGAACGTCCAGGCCGCGAACGAGAGCCCGACGTCCGTCGCGCTCCCGCCGAGATCGAGCACGCCGAACGACACCGCGATCGGCGCGAGATACGTGCCGACGTACGACACCGCCCGGCCGGCGAAGAGCAGCCGGAAGTTCGTGTCGCGGAGCGGGTTCACGAGTGGGCCACTACCGGAGCGGCCAGGCGTGCCAATGGTCCGGCTCCATCCACGCGCTGATGCGGCGTTCGTCACGGGAGCCGAACGGTTTGCGTGTGTAGCGGAGGGCGAGGCGGTCGATGTCGCTCAGGTCGGCGTCCTCCTCGATCGAGACGATGCGTCCGAGCAGGCTCACGTGGTCGTACCAGCTCTGTGCTCCGAGAACGGTGAGCGCGACGCGCGGATCGCGGCGCATGTGCTCGAGGCGCTTGCGCGTGTCCTTCATGTTCAAGAGGACGCGGCCGTCCTCCCAGTCGTACCATGTCGCCGCCGTGTGCGGCGAGCCGTCGGCACGGATCGTCGCGACGACGGCCGGGTTCGCCTTGGCGAGGAATGCGTCGATCTCGGGCGGGACCGGAACCCGAGGCATCAGGCGGCGGCTTTCTCCGCCCAGCGTGCGAGGCCGCGGTACGACTGCCACAGCGGCATGGCGCGGTCGTAGTGCGCTACGTCCTCGCCGGCGTCCTTCAACTCGGTCCGGCAGTAGGCGATGAACTCTTCCTCTGTTGCTCCGCCCTGCACGAACTCGGCCCAGTCGTATAGCTCGAGATGAAGCTCGGCGAGATGACGCACGGGATCGTCGGCGACGCCGAAGTGGATCAGCGCGAGCCGCTCTGGGTTGCGGCGCTCGATCTCGTCGAGCGTCGTCTGCCAGATCTCGAGGTCGAACTCCGGGGGAGGAGTCGGCGGCATGACGTAGCGGCCCGGCTGCACGCGCACGCCGGCCGCGTCGCCGGCGTAGAGCGTGCCGTCGCGGTCGAGGTAGCAGACGTGATGCGATGCGTGTCCGGGAGTGGGGAAGCAGGCCAGGCCGAGGACGGTGTCGCCGACGATGCGCACGTTCTCCTCGGGCACGGCCTCGAGCGCGCCCCACAGCGTGTCGAACGTTTCGCCGTACAGGCGGCGCGCGCTGCGCTCGAGCCGCTCGGGGTCGATGAGATGCGGCGCGCCGATCGACGACACGTGCACGAGCAAGTCCGGGTGCTCGCGCACGAGGCTGCCCGCCGCGCCCGCATGGTCGAGATGGATGTGGCTGAGCAAGAGATGGCGGACGTCGGTCAGCTTCAGCCCGGCGTTGTCGAGCCCGGCCTTCAGCGCGCCAATCGTCGTGCTCGGACCGCAGTCGAAGAGCGCCGGCCCGTCGTCGGTGTCGAGCAGGTAGCAGCCGACGAGGCGCTCGACGCCTTGGTGGTGGAGGTCGATCGGCTCGGGCGCTGCCACGCCCGGGATCCTACGGGGAGACGAGCTTCGCGCACCCCTCGTCGAGGGTGATCTGCTCGAAGCCCGCGGCTGTGCCGCTCGAGTCGACGGTCTTCAGGCACGCGATGGCCTTTTCGGCGGGCGTCTGCTGGCGCTTCCCGTCCGAGTAGTTCGAAACTGCGAACAGTCCGGCGATGCCGAATGCGGCCAGGCCGAATGCGATCCATGTGCCGACGCCGCTGATTGCTTTCCGAGTGCGGTTCTCGAGCAGGGCGAGGATCGAACGATCCAGGGCGAGCCCGACATAGTTCTGGAGGCGTTCGGACTCGCTGCGGGCGAACGGGGCGAGATCGCTGGAGGACTGATCGAGCCGCGTGGCGATCCGCTGTATGCGTATCGAGCGTGCGTCGAGGTCTTGTAGATGCACGGCTTCTTCCACGCGGGCTTGCTCGTCGAGAATGACCTCGAGGCGGCGCCGCTCATATCTCTTGAGGCCACGTCCCGACGGTGGCGGATTCTCGGTTCCGACGAGGATGCGGCGCTGCGCCGCGTAGAGCCGAAGGAAGATGAATGCCGATCCCCCGATTGCAGCAACCGTAGATGCGATCGCCACCGGCGCGATCCACCAGACATGTGGCGGTAAGGGGAAGAGCTTGTTCAGCTGGGTCCACCCGACGCCGGTGAGAACAGTCGTCGCGACGAGTCCGACCGCGGCGCCCCAACGCTGGACGTCGCCGCGGAGATCCTTGAAGTTCTGCGCGAGCACCTTGCTCTCGGCGTTCGGATCGACGCCCGCGGGCGCAGGTCCGGGCGCAGGCTTCGCGTCCTCCGTGCTCGCCGCCTTCTGCCGTTGCTCGGCTGCCTGCGGAGCGACCATTCCGATCACCGACCGGATGACAGCGCTAAGCGCCGCTGTGACCCCCTCGGATACGCCGCAGGATGTCGTCGATCTCCTCCGCGTAGAGCAGCTTGAGCTTGTCGGTTCCGGCCGCTTCCCGCATTGCGGCGTAGGCGGCCTCGAGCGACTGGATCGCGTGCTTCTCGGCGGTGCGCCGCTGCGCTTCGGCGTCTCCGCTCTTGAACGCCTCCTCCAGCTCCTCGCTGATGGCGACCTGCCAGCGCAAGATCCTGTCGGCACTCATCGTGCTGCGACTATGGACTTCTGTCAGCGGTCGGTCAAGCGTGCGCTGCGGTGCGCACGAGCGCGTGCTCGAGATCCGCGATGAGATCCGTCGCGGACTCGATGCCCACCGAAAGGCGCACGAGGTTCGGCGGCGCGGCGAACGGCGCGTTCGCGGTCGCCGCGTGCGTCATCCGCGCCGGCACCTCGATGAGGCTTTCGACGCCGCCGAGCGACTCGGCGAGCTGGAAGATCTTCGTCCGGGCGGCGATCGCCTCCGCCTCCTCCGTGGACGGAGCGAGGAAGGAGACCATCCCGCCGAAGTCGCGCATCTGCCGCGCGGCGATCGCGTGCCCCGGATGCGTCGGCAGGCCGGGATAGAACACCTGCTCGACATTCCCGCGGCGCTCGAGCCAGACGGCGACTTCCATCGCGTTCTCGCAGTGCCTGTGCATGCGCAGCGCGAGCGTCTTGATCCCGCGCAGCACGAGCCAGCAGTCGAACGGGCCCGGCACCGCGCCGAGCGACTTCTGCAGGAAGTACAAGCGTTCCGCGATCGACGGATCGTTCGTCGCGGCGAAGCCGCCGATGACGTCGGAGTGGCCGCCGAGGTACTTCGTCGTCGAGTGGACGACGACGTCGGCGCCGAGCTCGAGCGGGCGCTGCAGGTACGGCGTCGCGAACGTGTTGTCGACGACCAGCAGCGCGCCGGCCTTATGCGCTGCGTCGGCGGCCGCGCGGATGTCGACGATGTTCAGCATCGGATTCGACGGCGTCTCGATCCAGACGATGCGCGTGTTGTCGTCGAGGTGCTCGCTCAGGTTCGGGAACTCGGCTGCGGGCACGTAGTCGAAGACGTAGCCCTTCGGCTCGTACACCTGCGACGTCATGCGGTAGACGCCGCCGTAGACGTCGGCGATGAGCACGACGCGCTGGCCCGGATCGACGAGGTGCATGAGCGTCGTCACCGCGCCGAGGCCGGACGAGAACGCGATCCCGTGCTGCGCCGACTCGAGCGACGCGAGGCACGCCTGCAGCGCCGAGCGCGTCGGGTTGTTGACGCGCGCATAGTCGAAGCCCTTGTGCTCGCCGACCGCCTCCTGCACGAACGTCGACGTCTGGTAGATCGGCGTGATGATCGCCCCGGTCGCCGGGTCCGGCTCCTGCCCCTCGTGGATCGCGCGGGTCTCGAAGTCCATCAGTGCGATGCTAGTGGACACGACCGCGCAGACCTGACCGCTACTCGCGGCCGTGTCCACTCAACCAGCGCGTGAGCTCACGCAGCGGCTTGGCCAGGGAGAGCGGCTTCACGCCGGGCTCCCACCAGACGCCGTTGACCTGGAGCTCGCCCGCCTTGCGATCCCACACAGGCTCGATGCGGCCGACGATCCGGTCGCCACGGAGGATGGGCAGGACGTAGTACCCGTACTCCCTCTTCGCCTTCGGGACGTACATCTCGAGGCGGTAATAGAAGTCCCACAGCGCTTCCGTGCGGGCGCGGTCGTGGATGAGCCGGTCGAACGGCGACAGGAACGTCGTGCGCGCGGGGACGGAGCCGTCGACTGCGTCGGTATGCGCGATCCACTTGCCCTTGTCGAGCCGCACGCCGAGGGACCGGAAACGTTTCTCCGCGAAGTGCGCCTCGGCTTCGGCAAGCGATGCCCGGTCCGTCGGCGGATAGACGCGTTCCGCGAGATCCCACACGCGCTGCTTGCCGCGCCGGCCGGCAACCGCGACCTCGCCGCGCGCGGCGAGGACCTCGAGCATCAATCCCATCTGGCGCGCGCCCCACCAGTCGTGGCGATCCGCGCCCTTCCTCGTTTGATGCGTCTCGATGTCGCGCGAGAGCAGCGGGCCGCGCTTCTCGAGCTCGCGCAGGACGTAGCGGCGGAACGCCTTGTTTCCCTGCAGGTACTCGCTGCGGCGCCGGCTGACGGTGTGATGCATGCGCGCCCGCAGGAACGGGAGATCCTCGATCGGCCAGAGAAACGCCCGCCATTCGACGAGCCTGCGCTCCTCCCACAGGAGGCGGTCGAGCTGTTCGCGGTCGTAAGGGCCGAGGCGGCTCCACAGGACGAGGTACTGCGGCGGGGCGACCGACGAGATCGGATCGAGCTGCAGGAAGCCGAGCCTGCGCACGGTCTCGAGCACGCTCGTCGCGGAGCCGTCGAGCAGCTGAGACCGCACCGCGATGCGCCGTGCCTGTGCAACGCTCACTTCCATGTCCGACTTCGCCACCTTCGTACTGTCGCAGCTACCGCCGCCTCCACGGCGCGTGCTCGAGATCGGCTGCGGCACCGAAGGCGGCGTCGTTCCCATGCTTGTCGCCGCCGGCTACGACGCGCTCGGGGTCGACCCGCGCGCCCCCGCGGGCGAGCGCTTTCGGCAGACGGACTTTCGTGCCCTGGAGGGCGAGTTCGACGCGGTCGTCGCGGGGCGCGTGCTGCACCACGTCCACCCGCTCGACGAGGCGCTCGACCGTGTGGTCGCATACGCGCCGGTGCTCGTCGTCGACGAGTTCGCCTGGGACCGCATCGACGCGGCCGCGCAGGGCTGGTACGAAGGGCAGCGCCGGATGCTCGTCGCCGCGGGCGCCGACCCGCCCGGCCCCGCGTCGCTCGACGAGTGGCGGACGCGGCATCCCGACCTCCATCCGCATCAGGCTCTGCTCGACGGGCTGAGGATCCGCTACCGCGAATCGGCGTTCGAATGGCTGCCGTACCTCCACCGCTGGCTCGGCGGCCCGGCGAGCGAGGCGCTCGAGCAGTCGCTGATCGACGCGCATGCCTTTCAGGCAACCGGCTGGCGCTGGGCCGGGTTCCGGTAGGTTCTCGCCGTGGCGCGACTGAAGAAGAAGAACCCGCTCATCACGACGGGCGAGATCATGCTGTGGCTGCTCTTCACCGCGCTGCTGGTTCCCGCCGGCGCCGTCGGGTGGGCGATCGGCCACTACACCGGGCACAACACGGTCACCGTGACGGCGGGCGCCACCACGACGGCAGCGACGCCGACGACGACCGCGGCCGCCGCACCGACGACGACCGCCGCGGCGTCACCGACGGCGGAAGGCAAGACCGTCTTCGCGGCGAACGGCTGCGGCAGCTGCCACACGTTCCAGCCCGCGGGAACCACCGGCAAGATCGGCCCGGATCTCGATAAGGCGCCCGCAGCGGACGCGAAGAAGGCGAACATGCCGCTCGCAGCGTTCGTGCGCGAGTCGATCGTGAAGCCCGACGCGTTCATCGCGCCCGGCTATCAGAAGGGCTTGATGCCGACGACGTTCGGCAGCTCGCTGACGAAGGCGCAGCTCGACGCCCTCGTCGCCTTCATCACGACGAAGTGACGACGACGACGCGCTCCTCGGCGCCGTCGCGGTAGCCCGCGCCGAGCTTCTCCTCGAGGATCTGCGTCAGCTCGCCCGACTCGGCGAGCTCCTGCGCGATATCGGCTCCGCCGACGAGCTCGCCCTTGACGAAGAGCTGCGGAATGGTCGGCCAGCCCGAGAGCGCCGATAGCTCCTGCCGGATAGCGGGATCGGGGAGGACGTCGATCGTCGTCACCGGCGCGCCGGCGGCGCGCAGCGCCTTCAGCGCGCGATCGGAGTTGCCGCACATCACGAACTGCGGCGTGCCCTTCATGAAGAGCGCAACCGGCTCGTTCTCGATGACGTCCTTGATGCGGTCGGACAGGTCGCTCACTGGGTCCCCCTCGTCTTGATACGCAGTTCGTGGATGGTGCCGTCGCGCAGCGGCTCGGCGAGCGCCTCGTTCACGAGGCGATGCTGGTCGAGCAGCGAGAGCCCGTCGAACCGCGGGCTCGCGACCGTCACCTGGAAGTGGTCGCCGCCGCCCGTGCGGTCCTCGACGCTCAGCTCGCCCGCGTCCGGAAACGCGCTGCGGAGAAGCGATTCGAGGATTTCGGCTGCCACGGTTTCCATGATAGGGACCACGCATGCGTCGACTTCTCCTCCTCGCCACGCTCGTGCTCGTCGTCCCCGAAACGGCGAACGCGTACGTCTTCGTCGGCCGGCCGTGGCCCAACCACCGGGTGACGTACTACAACACGGTCGCGTCGGAGAACTGGGCGGTGCAGAAAGCGGTCGCCGCGTGGAACACGAGCGGCGCCGACGTTCGCTTCGTGCCGTCGGCCGCCGGAGCGGCGGAGGTGCGCATCCAGCTCGGGCCGGTGCCGACCGGAGCGTGCGGCTTCGGCACGTACGGCGACCAGGGCGGCGCGCACGTCAACCTGACGAAGGCGGGCGTCTGCGGGATCGGCGCGATCTCCGTCGAGATCATCGCGCACGAGCTCGGCCATATCCTCGGGCTCGGCCACGAGACGCACAAGTGCGCACTGATGAATGCGATCGGCGGCGTGCTCGGGCTCTGTCACCACCTCGCGCCGCTCTCGTTCTCGCAATACCTCTGCGACCCGCTCCAGCCCGACGACATCGCGGGCGCGATCGCGCTCTACGGCGGGCACGCGCGCAAGGTCACGCACCCGGCGTGCGAGGCCTGGACCCCGCTCGGCGCGCCGACCGGGTTGAGCGTCACCGGCACGCTCATCCAGTGGCACGACGGCGCCGCGACGAAGGCACTCATCCCCGGGCTCGAAGCCGTGCATCCGAACCCCGAGGACGTCGTCGCGATCGGGACCGGTCACTGCCCGGCCGACCCGACCAAGGATGGCTTCGTCGCGCGGCTCGCGGTGAAGCCCGGCCTGCTCAACACGTACACGACAGTGGTGCTCACACCCGGGCAGTACTGCGCCGCGGTCTGGACACAGGACGTGCTCCAGCGCCACAGCGCGCTCGCGACCGCGCAGTTCACGGTCGGTCCGTAGTTCTCTAACCTGGCTGGATCGACGAGCTCGGCCTGTTTCCGCTCGGCATCGTCCTGCTCCCGACGGAGCGCATCCCTCTGCACATCTTCGAGCCGCGCTACCGCGAGCTGATCAACGAGTGCATCGACGACGAGATCGAGTTCGGGCTCCTCTTCGCAGACGAGAACGGGTTGCGCGAGCTCGGAACGCGCGCGCTCGTCACCGACGTGCTCGAGCGCTTCGACGACGGCCGGATCGACATCGTGGTCGAGGGTCAGGAGCGCTTTCGCGTCGAACGGATGACGCAGGGCCGCTCCTTCATGACTGCGATCGTCGAGCCGGTCGAGGACGAGGGCGACGACGACGTGAAGGAGGAGACGGCTGCCCGCGCAGCGGGCGCGTTTCGCGCGCTCGCCGCGCTCGCAGAGGCCGAGACAGGGGAGATCGACGAGCATTCGCCGCGGCTCGCGTTCGAGCTCGCCGCACAGGTCGAGCTCGCACCCGATGCGAAGCAGGGCTTGCTCGAGCTGCGCTCCGAGCAGCAAAGGCTCGAGCTCGTCGCGGAGCTGCTCGATGCCGCGCGCGCCGTGCTGATCGCGACCCGCCAGCTCGGCGAGCGCGCAAAGCGCAACGGCTCACGGCTGAGCTAGCGGCGGCGCGCGAGGAACTCGAGCAGGTCTGAGCGCGTCAGCACGCCGACCGGCTTGCCGTCCTTCGCGACGACGACTGCGTTCATGCCGCCGGTGAGGGTGGCGAACACCTCGTCGAGCGTCGCCGTCGTCTCGACCGCGGCGAGCGGCGGCTGCATCGCGGTTGCGACGTCCTCGTGCAACACGTCGGGATGAACAAACACGCGCTCGAGGAGCGCGCGGTCCTGCAGCGAGCCGACGACGTCCGCGAGCGAGTCGCACTCGCCGTCGCGGACGACGGGCAGCTGCGAGATCCCGTAGCGCTGCATGGTGTCGATGCCCTCGCCGACCTTCTGGTGCGACGAGATGGTGACGAGCTCGGGGAGCTCTTCGCCCTCGTGCTTCGCGAGCAGCACTTCGTCGACGGTCGGCAGCGGCGCCTGGCGCTCGATGAAGCCGTGCTCGAGCATCCAGTTGTCGTCGTAGAGCTTCGAGAGGTAGTTGCGCCCGGAGTCGGGGATCATCGTGAGCACGCGCTTTCCCTTGCCGAGCCGGCGGGCAACGACGTCGGCCGCGTACATCGTCGTGCCTGCCGATCCGCCGGCGAGGATCCCCTCCTCGCGCGCAAGCCGACGCGCCCAGCGGAACGACTCGCGGTCGCTCACGCGGATCCACTCGTCGACGACCTTCGGGTCCATCGTCTCCGGCCACGTGTCCTTGCCGATCCCCTCGACGAGGTACGGGTGCACGTCGGAATCGCTCGTCGCCGTGTAGACCGAGCCCTCGGGATCGGCCCCGACGATGAGCACCTCCGGCCTGTGCTCCTTGAAGTAGCGGCCGACGCCGCTGATCGTGCCGCCGGTTCCGACCGAGATGACGATCGCGTCGATCTCGCCGCCGTTCGTCTGCTCGAAGATCTCCGGCCCCGTGATCCTGTAGTGCGCCTCGGGGTTGTTCATGTTCGAGTACTGGTCGGGCTTGTAGCCGCCCGGAATCTCCTCGGCGAGGCGGTCGGAGACGGAGTAGTAGCTCTCCGGCGAGTCGTGGTCGACGGCAGTCGGCGTGATCACGACCTCCGCGCCGTATGCGCGCAGGAGGGCGATCTTCTCCTGGCTCATCTTGTCGGGCATGACGAAGATGCAGCGGTAGCCCTTGATCGCCGCCGCGATCGCGAGCCCGACGCCGGTGTTGCCGGAGGTCGGCTCGACGATCGTGCCGCCCGGCTTGAGCTTTCCTTCCCGCTCGGCCGCCTCGATCATCGGCAGGCCGATGCGATCCTTCACCGAGCCGCCCGGGTTCAGGTACTCGAGCTTCGCGAGGATCTGCGCGCCGCCGCGCGGCGAGAGCTTGTCGAGGCGGACGATCGGTGTCGCCCCGACGAGCTCGAGGATCGTTGGGTACTCGCGAGACATCGCGCGGAAGACTACGTCAGTCCGCAGCGAAGACAGGCTCCGCGGCGGGCTGCGTGTCGCGGATGAGCGCGAGAGCGGCGACGACGCCTGCGGCGGAGATGCCGGCGACGACCCAGAACGCGAGCGAATAGCCGCCCGTCAGCGCGGCGGCCGGCGAGCGGCCGATGGAGAGGAGGTGGTTCGCGTGCGAGACCGCGATGGTCGACGCGATGGCGACTCCGATCGCACCGCCGACCTGCTGCGACGTGTTGAGGAGGCCGGACGCGAGCCCCGCTTCCTGCGGGCCGACTCCCGCGAGCGCTGCGATCGAGACCGGGATGAACGCGAGCGCGAGCCCGAAGCCGAACAGCACGTAGCCGCCGAGCAGGTCGTGTGCATACGTGCCGTGCACGGGGATCTGCGCGTACCAGATGAGGCCGCCCGTGTTCAGCGCCAGCCCCGCAGCCATGACCGGCCGCGGCCCGATCTGCGTCGTCAACCACTGCGCGAGCCCGGCGACAACAACGGTCGTGCCCGCCGTCGCAAGGAACGTGATCCCCGTCTTCAGCGCGGAGTAATGGAGGACGTTCTGCACGTAGAGCGTCAAGAGGAAGAAGTCCGCGAAGATCGACGCGCCGAGCAGGACGCCGACGATGTTGGCGCCGGCGAGCGTCCGGATGCGGAAGATCGACAGCGGCATGATCGGCCTCGATACGCGCGTCTCCCAGACGAGGAAGAAGGCGAGCACAACGGAGGCGGCGACGAGCAGCGAGACGGTCTGCGTCGATCCCCAGCCGTCGACGGGCGCTTTCGAGATCGCGTAGACGAGCAGCGCGAGGCCGCCCGTGACCGAGCTCGCGCCGACGATGTCGAAGCCGTGCCGCTCGGGTGCGCGGCTCTCGCGCACGATCCTCGGGGCGAATGCGAGCACCAGCGCGCCGACCGGCACGTTGACGAAGAAGATCCACTCCCAGCCGAGGTACTTCGTGAGGATCCCGCCGAAGAGCACGCCGGCCGCGGCGCCGCTGCCGCCCATTGCACCCCAGATGCCGAGGGCCTTGTTCCGCTCGGCGCCCTCGTCGAACGTCGTCGTGATGATCGACAGCGTCGCCGGTGACACGACTGCGGCGCCGAGCCCCTGCACTGCGCGCGCGGCCACGAGCACGCCCGCGGACGAGGAAAGGCCACACACGAGCGACGCGGTGGAGAAGAGAACGACGCCCACGAGGAACATCCGTTTGCGGCCGAGGATGTCGCCGGCGCGGCCGCCGAGCAGCAGGAAGCCGCCGAACGTGATCGCGTACGCGGTGATCACCCACTGCAGGCCGGTCGCCGAGAAGTGCAGGTTCCGCGCGATCGACGGCAGCGCGACGTTGACGATCGAGACGTCGAGCACCGTCATGAAGAACGCGACGCAGACGATCGCGAGCGCCTGCCATCTCCGCGGGTCGGGCGTCACTGGCCTAACGGTAACCGCTCGTCGGCCGCCTGCGAAAGCACCTGCTCGATGTACGCCTGCGTCGCCGCCTCCATCCCGACATCTCGTCCCGCGCGCTCGGACAGGAACCAGCGGTGCTCGAGGATCTCGTGGAAGATCTCCGCGGGGGCGCGCTTCGCGGATAGCTCGCGCGGCACGGCTGCGATCGCCGGCTCGAAGATCTCGCTCAGCCAGCTGCCCGCAGCTGCCGCCTCGGAGACGGCTGGATGACCCTCGCTCTCGAGACGGGCGCGGTGGCGCGTGACGCTGTTCAGCAACCGGCGTGCCTGGTTCTCCTGCGCATCGAGGCCGGTGAGGCGCAGCAGGCGGCGGCGATGATGGCCGGGCTCGACCACCTTGGAGCGGAGGCGCAGCCGCACCTCGTCGCCGCTGCTGACGAGCTCCACCTCCTCCACGTCGAAGCCGAGCTCGTTCAGCCGCCGCAGCCGTTCCTCGAGGCGCGTGCTGTCGCCGGGGGCGAACACCTCCTCGCGCGTCAGCTCGGACCAGAGCTGCTCGTACCGAGCCCGCACGTCTGCCGCGAACTCCCACGGGTCGGCGACGATCTCGCGCTCGAGCTCGGCCGCGAGGTCGTGCAGCTCTCCGGCGAGGTTCTCCTCCGCGATCTCGAGGTCGTGCAGGCGCTGCCCGTCGGAGAGCCGGTCGTGGAGCTCGCCCGTCTCCGCGTCGACGGCGTACGCGGCGAGCGCGCCCGCGTCGCGGCGGAACAACGCGTTCGAGAGCGAGCAGTCGCCCCAGAAGAAGCCTGCGAGATGCAGGCGCACGAGCAGCTCGGCGAGCGCGGCGCGCATCGACGTCTCCGAGGCGGGCAGCGTGCGCCGGCCGAGCAGCAGACGGTACGGGAGGGAGTACTCGAGATAGCGCGTGATGAGCACCGCCTCGAGCTCCTCGCCGTCCGCGGCAGTGCGCTCGGAGACGATCCCCGCCGCCTCGACGATGGGCACGGCAGCCTCCTCCAGCTCCGTCAGCAGTGTGTACTCGCGCTCGGCGACGCGCGGCGGGAGCTCTTTCAGCGCGTACAGCGTGTCGCCCGCGTCGACGAAGCGCACGACGTGGCGGCCGATGCCGCGGTCGGCCTCGACGAGCAGCTCGGCCGGCCACTCCTCGAGCGGCAGGTCCCACGGCAGTGCGAGGAATGCGCGCTGGTCGGCGCGCGCAACGAGGCGGAAGTGCGGCGCAGCCATCAGTGCCTGAAGTGGCGGCGGCCCGTGAACACCATCGCGGCGCCGGCGCCCGCGACGGCGTCGATCACGTCCTGATCGCGCTTCGAGCCGCCGGGCTGGACGATCGAGGTCGCGCCCGCGTCGAGCGCGATCCGTGGGCCGTCGGGAAACGGGAAGAACGCATCGGACGCGAGCGCCGACTCCGAGACGCTGTGGCCGAACGTGTGCGCCTTCTCGACCGCGATCCGCACCGAGTCGACCCGGCTCATCTGGCCGGCGCCGATCCCGATCGTCGCGAGGTCCTTCGCCAGGACGATGGCATTCGACGACACGTGCTTGCAGACGCGCCAGGCGAAGAGGAGGTCGCCCCACTGCCGCTCGTCCGGCTCGCCGCAGACGACCTGCCACGTCTCGCGGTCGTCGATCTCCGAGTCCGCATTCTGGACGAGCATCCCGCCGAGCACGCGCTTGTAGTGGCGCTCGACGGTGTCGGCGCGGCGGCGCTCGGCGTCGACGAGGACGCGCGTGTTCTGCCGCTTGCGCAGCGCCGCCATCGCCTCGTCGGTGTAGCCGGGCGCGAACAACACCTCGACGAATTGCTCCGCGAGCTTCGCGCCGAGCGGCCCCTTCACCTCGCGGTTGAGGACGACGATCCCTCCGTACGCCGACGTCGGATCGGACGCGAGAGCCTTGTCGTACGCCTCCTCGGCACTTGCGCCGAGCGCGGCGCCGCACGGGTTGGCGTGCTTGACGATCACGCAGGCCGGCACTGCGAACTCGCGCGCGAGCAGGCGCGCGGCGGAGAGGTCGTTGAGGTTGTTGAACGAGAGTGCTTTGCCGTGCACCTGTCCGACACGCGACAACAGATGCGAGCGGCCGCCGCGCTCGGCGTAGTACGCAGCACGCTGGTGCGGGTTCTCGCCGTACGAGAGATCGAGCACCTTCTCGAGCGGGAGGACGAGTGTCTCCGGGAACGGCTCGAGGTCGGTGAACCAGGCCGCGATCGCGGCGTCGTATGCCGCCGTCGTCGCGAACGCCTCGGCCGCGAGCTCGCGGCGCGTCTCGAGCGAGAGCCAGCCATGCGCGCGCAGCTCGTCGAGGACGAAGCCGTAGCGGTCGAAGCGGCACACCGCGATGACATGAGCGAAGTTCTTCGCCGCGCCGCGCAGCATCGACGGCCCACCGACGTCGATCTTCTCGACGGCTTCCGCCTCAGTCACGCCCTGTCTCGCAACCGCCTCCTCGAACGGGTAGAGGTTGACGCAGACGAGGTCGAACGGCTCGATGTCGTGCTCCTCGAGTGTCGCGACGTCGTCGCCGCGGTCGCGCCGCGCAAGGATCGCCGCGTGGATGCGCGGGTGCAGCGTCTTCACGCGGCCGCCGAGCATCTCCGGCGACTCGGTGAGCGCGTCGACGTGCTCGACGTGGAGGCCGAGCTCCTCGAGATACGTCGCCGTTCCGCCACTCGCGACCAGCTGCCAGCCGAGCTCGGCGAGTCCGCGCGCGAAGACGTCGAGGCCCGTCTTGTCGTAGGTCGAGATCAGCGCGCGCACAGTTCCCTCACGACCTGCGGCAGCAGGCGGTGCTCGACGGTCTTGATCCGCTCGTGCAGCGTCTCTGGCGTGTCGCCCGGCAGGACCGGGACACGTTCCTGCGCGAGGATCGGGCCGCTGTCGACCCCCTCGTCGACGAGGTGCACGGTCGCGCCCGACTCGCGGACGCCCGCCGCGAGCTGGTCCTCGACGGGGTGCGCGCCGGGGAAGTCGGGCAGCAGCGACGGATGGACGTTCACGATCCGGTCCGGGAAGCGTTGGAGGAATGCGGGCGTGAGCAGTTGCATGAACCCGGCGAGGACGACGAGCCTCGCACCGTGCTCCTCGAGCCACGCCGCCATCGCCGCATCGCGCGCATCGCGGCTCGCGTAGTCGTCGAGCTCGAACGCAGCGGTCGCCAGCGCGCCCGCGCGCGCAAGCGCGGGCGCGTCGCGCCTGTTGCTCGCGACGGCGACGACGGGCAGCCCCGCGTCGAGCAACGCCTGGAGATTCGTGCCGCCGCCGCTGACGAGGACGCCGATCACTCGAGCGCGCCGATCACGAGCGCGCCGGGGGGCGCCTCCGGCACGACCGCGCACATCCCGATGCCGAGGTTGAAGACACGCCGTGCCTCCTCCTCCGCCACGCCGCGCTCCGCGAGCCAGGTGAACACTGGCGGCCGCTCCCACACGTCCCAGTCGATGCGCGCCCGCACCCGCTCGGGGAGCACGCGCGAGAGGTTCCCGAGGATGCCGCCGCCCGTCACGTGCGCGAGCGCCTTCACATCCGCGTGCGCGCGCAACGCGCGCACGTCGTCGAGATAGAGGCGATGCGGGGCGAGGAACTCGCGCGGAATGTCGCCGAGCGTGCGCACGAGCGAGAACCCGTTCGTGTGCAACCCGTCCGAGGGGAGGCCGACGACGACGTCGCCGGCCTCGCAGCGCAAGCCGTCGATGAGCTTGTCGCGGTCGACGATCCCGACGCACGTGCCCGCGAAGTCGAGCTCCGAGTCGCGGTAGACGCCGGGCAGCTCCGCCGTCTCGCCGCCGATGAGCATGCAGCCCGCCGCGCGGCAGACCTCCGCTGCGCCTTCGACGAGCTCCGTGACTTGTTCGAGCTCGATGTGCGCGGCGGCGACATAGTCGAGCATGAACAGCGGTTCCGCACCGGAGCAGATGACGTCGTCGATGCAGTGCGCGGCGAGGTCCATCCCGCCCCAGCGCAGTGTTCCTGCGCGGCGGTGGAGCATGAGCTTGGAGCCGACGCTGTCGGTCGACGCGGCGAGCAGACGCCTGTCGTCGAGCGGGAAGACGCCCGCAAATTGGCCGAAGCCGGTCGTCCCTGTCGACTCGACGGCGGCCCGCAGCCGATCGACGACGGCGTTCGCCGTTGCGAGCGAAACGCCCGCCGCGTCGTAGCTGGGGCTCGTCATACGAACAATTCTCCCTGCAGCTCCGGCCGCCCCGGCGGACCCGCCGGCGTGAAGCGCACGAGCGTCTCGCCGACGTCGACGTCGGCGCCGTCGCGCTCGCAGTCGAGCAGGGTCGCGAGCGCCTCGGCCTTCGCCTCCGGATCGTCCGCCTTCAGGTGGAGCTCGGCGAGAATCAGCTCGTTCGCGTTCGCGAGCAGCTCGTCGATCCAGTCACGCGGGGGATGGAGCTCGAGGCGATAGCCGGCGTTCGTCGAGACGAAGGTGCGCCGGCCGCCGTGCTCCTGCACGCGCAGGCCGCCGGCGTCGGCGCGGTCGAGCACCCGCTCGAACTCGTCCTCGTCGAGCGCGAAGCCGAGATGGTCGACCCGCGGAAGCTCCCACTGCCCGGGCTGCACGACGACGTTCACGGCGCCGCGCTCCAGCTCGGTGAGGCGGAGCTTGAAGCCGACGGCATCGAGGTCGCTCCACGACACGCCGGGCTCGTAGGACGTCAGGTCGTCGCCGATGCGGCCGTGGCGCGCGACCAGGTTGAAGCCGAGCTTGCCGATGTAGCGCGCCTCGACCTCGCGAACCCGGCTCGTCACGAGGTGGTAGTGGAACAGATGCAACGGAGGACTCACTCTAGACGCGGAGAACTCGGCTTATTCATGCGTTCCGGCGGCGTGCATCACGTCGATCTCGTCGTCTCCTCGATCGAGCGGAGCCTGCCCTTCTACCGCGAGCTGCTCGGCCCGCTGGGCTGGCACGGAATCGGCGAGGTCGAAGGCGAGCGGGGCGAGACGATCTGGTACTTGAGCGGGCGCGAGACGTCGATCGGGCTACGGCAGGCGCAGAGCGAGGGCGGGGTCGACCGCTACGCGCCGGGCCTGCACCATCTCGCGTTCGGAGTTCCCTCGCGCGCGGTCGTCGACGAGCGTGCCGAGTGGCTGCGCTCGGCCGGCGCCGAGCTCGAGAGCGAACCGCAGGAATACACGTACATGCCGGGGTATTACGCGGTGTTCTTCTACGACCCGGATGGAATCAAGTTGGAGATCCTCACCGTCCCGGCCCTCGCGGCCTGAAAGGAGCAGCATGTCGACCACGCCACCCGAGGGCGGCTACAGCGGTATAGGCCGCACCCCGATCACCGGCGCGATCCTGCCCGTGCCCGGCAATGCCGAGCTGGCCGTCTTCCTGTTCATCCTCGTGTTCCTCATCATCATGTGGGCGGCGAACAGCATCAGCGGCCATCTCTTCGCGACCCTCATGACGGTGCTGACGGCGTTCTACATCCTCTCGCGCGGCATCGCGAAGGCGTCGCGCGTCCTCGAGCAGTAGTCAGGCGTGCACGGTGTCTGACACCGCGGCGGCGGTGTCAGACACCGACTCGTTTCGCCATCTTGCGCGGTCGCGTTCCTCTTGAGACCGTGTCGCTGTGGACGAGCTCGATGAGCGTGAAGTGCTCGACGCTATCCTCGCCTCTGTTCAGAATGCCCACGTCAAGCTCGACCTCATCATGGAGATGCTGAGGGAAGATGGCGAAGAAGAAGAAGAAGACACCGAGACTGACGCCTGAATTCCTCCGTCGCGACGCAGAGCAGCGAGCGAACGCGGATCGGATCCTCGAGATCCTGCGCCGGGAACGCGAACAGAAGCGTCAGCAGACGCAGCAATCAGGCTAGGCGCGCGCCGGCTCGAAGCGCAGCTTCGCGTGCTCGAGCGGAACTTCGGTCGGGTACTTGCCGGTGAGGCACGCGCGGCAGAGCTCCGACTCCGGGCGCTTCGTCGCCGCGACGAGACCCTCGTGCGACAGGTACGCGAGCGACGTCGCGCCGATGTACTGGCGGATCTCCTCGACCGACTTGTCCGCAGCGATCATCTCTGCGGGGTCGGCTAGGTCGATGCCGTAGAAGCACTGCCCGATCACCGGGGGCGCCGAGACACGGATGTGCACCTCGGCGGCGCCTGCGTCGAAGAGCATCTGCACGATCTGGCGCGTCGTGTTGCCGCGCACGATCGAGTCGTCGACGGCTACCACGCGCTTGCCGGCGACCTCGGCGAGCGGGTTGAACTTGAGGCGGATCCCCTGCCGGCGCAGCTCCTGGTCGGGCTGGATGAACGTTCGCTGGATGTAGCGGTTCTTGATCAGGCCCTCGCTGAACGGGATGCCCATGGCGCGGGAGAACCCGATTGCCGCCGGCGTGCCCGAGTCCGGGATCGGCAGGACGAGGTCGGCGTCGGCCGGCGCCTCGCGCGCGAGCTGCTCTCCCATGCGCACGCGCGCCCCGTGCACCTCGACGCCGGCGAGCGCCGAGTCGGGCCGCGCGAGATAGAAGAACTCGAAGATGCACAGCGCTCCGGGGTCGGCAGGCTCGATCGCCTGCACGCTGCGCAGGCCGTCGTCGTCGATGAGCACGGCCTCGCCGCGCTCGACCTCGCGCACGAACGTTGCGCCGACGACGTCGAGCGCGCACGTCTCGGATGCCACGACCCAGTCGTCGTGGATGCGGCCGAGCACGAGCGGGCGGAAGCCGTGTGCATCTCGGAACGCGATCAGCGTGCCCTCCGACAGCGCGACGATCGAGTACGCACCTTCGAGCTGCTGCATCGCATGTACGACGGCTTCCTGCAGCGGCGACTCGTCGTTCGCGATCAATGCCGCGATGACCTCGGTGTCCGACGTGGCGCGCAGCGTCGCACCCGACGCCGTCAGCCGCTCGCGCAAGGCCTCCGTGTTGACGAGATTGCCGTTGTGCCCGAGCGCGACCGTGCGCGCGCGCCCGTGCTGGACGAGCGGCTGCGCATTCGACCATTGCGACGAGCCCGTCGTCGAGTAGCGCGTGTGGCCGATCGCCGTCTGGCCCTGCAGCCCGTGCAGCTTCTGTTCGTCGAAGACCTGCGTCACGAGCCCGAGGTCGCGCAGCGCCGTCAGCCGCCCCTGCTCCGAGACGGCGATGCCGGCCGACTCCTGGCCGCGATGCTGCAGCGAGAACAGCCCGAAGTACGTGACGCGCGAGACGTCGCGGTCGGGTGCGTACACGCCGAACACGCCGCACATCAGCGCACGCGTCCGATCTTGACGAAACCCTTCGAGCCGAGTCGTGCGACCTGGTCGCGGGACGTGGCCAGAATCGCCGCGCCGGTGGCCGGCTCGGGCGGAAGCGCGACATCGGCGGAGCGCCCGCTCCAGCGCACGGCCTCGGCGAGCGCGCGCTCGATTCCCCCGGTCCCGACGTCGTGGCAGAGCGTGAGCAGAGGTGCAGCCTTCCAGAGGAACCGGATGAGCGCAGCCTCCGCCTCGAGGCTCTGCTCCGGCGCAGTCGCCAGAAGCACGACGTCGCCCTGCTGCCAGGCGCCGGGCACGCGGCGCACGTCCGGCACGATTCCGACGCAGCCGACGACCGGCGTCGGCGGGATCGGCCGCCCGTCGGTCTCGTTGTAGAGCGACACGTTGCCGGAGACGACCGGGATCTTCAGCGCCTCGGCCGCCCGGGCGATCCCTTCGATCGCCTGCGCGAGCTCGTAGGCGATCTCCGGCTTCTCGGGGTTGCCGAAGTTGAGGCAGTCGGTGAGACCGATCGGCTCGCCGCCCGCGCAGGCGACGTTGCGGGCGGCGCCGAGCACGGCCTGCACGCCTGCTGCGAATCCGTCCGCTTCGCCCGGGCGCGGGCCTTGGAGCGCGACCGCGATGCCGCGCAGGGACGGTCGCAGCCGCAGCACGGCGGCGTCGAGTCCCGGCCTGCGCACCGTGCGCGAGCCGACGAGCTGGTCGTACTGCTCGACGATCGCCGTGGTGTCGACCGGCTGCGGCTGGGGTCGTTCCCAGCCGTCGGCCTTGCGCTCCTCCTGCTCGACCTCGTAGCGCGGGCACTCGTCCGTCAGCAGCCGCGCGGGGATCTCGCCGACGCTCGCCCCGTCGTGGAACGCGCGGAG
>DATGEH010000104.1:0-14224 GCA_035310325.1 Gaiellaceae bacterium | reverse complement strand
AACCAGTCGTGCCAGACGAGCGTCATCCGCTCGACGAGCGGGCGCGACGTGCGCACCATGCGGTCGAGCCACCACACGTGGTCCTGGCCCCAGGCGTCGTAGGGAGCGAGCGGGCGTCCCTTCTCGTCGGTGGGAGCAGCGCCGACGAGTTGCTCACGCCCCGGGTTCGTGAGCGCATGCACCGCGCCTTCGAGCCCGAGCTGCGCGAGCGCATCGGCTTCGCCCTTGCGCGGGCCGAAGCCGGCACGCCACAGCAGCCGCTCAGCCTGAGCGGCTCCGAACGACCCCGAGTACTCCGCGACCCCTGACACGACCCTCGACACCTAAGTGTCCAGAGTGCCCGATTTCTTGCAAAACGGAGGGGCCCCTTGCGGGGCCCCTCCGAGTGTCGTGCTGAGACGGAGTTATTCCGACTCTTCGCTCGTCTGCTCGAACGTCGGCGCGATGGTCTCCACGCCGAAGTCGAACGACGGAGCGACCACTTCCGGCGTGCCCGTGCGGGTCGCGCCGGTCCGTGCTGTTGACTTCTTCGCAGCTGGCTTGCGGCGAGCTGGCTTGCGCTTGCGCGCTGCCGGCTTCCGCGCTGCGGGCTTGCGTGCAGCGGGCTTGCGCCGCGCTGCGGGCTTCCGTGCGGGCTTGCGGGCTGGCTTACGCCGTGCCGCGGGCTTGCGTGCAGCGGGCTTGCGCCGCGCTGCGGGCTTGCGCCTTGCCGGCTTGCGCCGTGCCGCGGGCTTGCGCGCAGCGGGCTTGCGCCGTGCTGCGGGCTTGCGGGCGGGCTTGCGTGCTGGCTTGCGCCGTGCTGCCGGCTTCCGTGCCGCGGGCTTGCGGCGTGCTGCAGGCTTGCGTGCCGCCGGCTTACGCGCCGCCGGCTTCCGGCGAGCGGTCGAACGAGTACGCCCGCTCGACCTTCTCCTCGCTGGTGCCATGGAGCTCCTCCTTTGAGAGGGGTAGAACGTTCCGAGGCAACGCTGGAAAGTATGCGCGCTGCATCGGCTGTCATTCAGCGAAACTGCTGCGCATCCTCCTACTAGAGCGCGTCTGCGTAAATGCCACTGTAGTGCATTTCGCACGCAAATTGCGTGTTGTAGAGCGCGTCGACGACGCGAAAACGCACGTGTCAACACGTTCGACGGGTGTTTCGCACGCAACCCTCTTCATCGTGCTTGTGGATAAGTGCCCGACGTTTTCATGATGCAAACGAGTAAGAGCAAACGTCGACGTGCGACGTACGACGACGTCGAGATGCTCGTCGCGTGGCACGCGGACCCCGATGTGAGCCGCTACTGGGACGACGAGACATTCACGCCCGAGGAGATGCGCGAGCGGTTGGACCGACCCGGCGTGCGGGCGTTCATCGTCGAGGCGGAAGGCGAGCCGATCGGGTACCTCCAGGTGCACGCGACCGGGCTCGACATGTTCCTGGTCCCACATGCGCGAGGGCGCGGCCTCGGCCCGGACATTGCCCGGGCGACGGCCCGCCACCTCCTCGACGAGGAGGGGTGGACGCGCGTGATCGTCGACCCGTACCGCTGGAACGAGAGCGCAGTACGCGCCTGGGAGCGTGCGGGGTTCGTCGCCGTCAGCGAGCACGAGCCCGATGACGAGCACGTGCATCCGTGGGTGCTCATGGAGTTCCGGGGCTAATGTCTCTCGCGTGAAGGTCGTCCTCCCCGACAACACCGAGCTCGAGCTACCCGACGGCGCGACCGGCCTCGACGCCGCGCGTGCGATCGGGCCGAAGCTCGCCGAGCAGGCGGTGCTCATCCGGTCGAACGGGCACGTGCAGGACCTGCGTGCGCCGCTCGCCGACGGCGAGCCGATCCAGATCCTGACGACGCGCGACACGCAGGACCCCGACGCGCTCGCCGTCCTGCGCCACTCCACGGCGCACCTGCTCGCCGAGGCCGTGCGCCGCCTCTATCCCGGCGTGAAGATCGCGATCGGCCCGCCGATCGAGAACGGCTTCTACTACGACTTCCTCTTCCCGGAGCCGATCCGCGAGGAAGACCTCGAGAAGATCGAGGCGGAGATCGACCGCGAGCTGAAGGAAGGGCGCGAGTGGTCGCGCGCGGAGATCACTCGCGACGAGGCGAAGGCGCGCTTCGCGCATGAGGGCGAGCAGTTCAAGGTCGAGCTCGTCGACACCGCCGAGGGCGACATCTCGCTGTACACGCAGGGCGACTTCACCGACCTCTGCCGCGGACCGCACCTGCAGAACTCGCAGCCGATCAAGGCGGTGAAGCTCACCGGCCTCGCCGGCGCGTACTGGCGCGGCGATTCGACGAAGCCGCAGCTCACGCGCATCTACGGCACCGCGTTCTACGCGAAGAAGGATCTCGACGCATACCTCGAGCGGCTCGCGGAAGCGCGCAAGCGCGACCATCGCGTGATCGGGCAACAGCTCGATCTCTTCCACTTCGACGAGCACTCGCCCGGTTCGCCGTTCTGGCACCCCAAGGGGATGGTGATCCTCAACACGCTCGAGGACGTGCGCCGGCGGGAGAACCTGAAGCGCGGCTACTCGGAGGTGAAGACGCCGCTCATCTACGACAAGGCGCTGTGGCAGACCTCGGGTCACTGGGACAAGTTCCGCGAGAACATGTTCCTGATCCCGCTCGACAACGATCAGGTGTACGGGATCAAGCCGATGAACTGCCCGGGACACATGCTGCTGTTCGGGAGCGGGCTGCGGAGCTACAAGGATCTGCCGATCCGCTACGCGGAGGCAGCGCCCCTGCACCGGAACGAGCTCGCCGGCGCGCTCCACGGCCTCACGCGCGTCCGCTACGTCACCCAGGACGACGCGCACATCTTCTGTACGGAGGAGCAGATCCCGGCCGAGCTCGACGCCTGCGTCGACTACCTGCGCTTCCTCATGGGCCTGTTCGGGCTCGAGCCGCGCGCCGAGTTCTCGACGCGCCCGGCCGACAAGCTCGGGACCGACGCCGAGTGGGACTTCTCCGAAGGCGAGCTCGAGGCGGCGCTCGAGCGGAACGACATCCCGTATGTGATCGGTGAGGGCGAGGGCTCGTTCTACGGGCCGAAGATCGACCTGCACATCACCGACGTGCTCGGCCGCTCGTGGCAGCTCGGGACGATCCAGCTCGACCGGCAGATGCCCGCCCGCTTCGGGCTCACGTACATGGGGCCGGACAACCAAGAGCATCCGGTCTTCGTCATCCATCGCGCGCTCTTCGGCTCGTTCGAGCGCTTCATCGGGATCCTCATCGAGCACTACGCAGGCGCGTTCCCGTTCTGGCTCGCGCCGGTTCAGGTGCGGCTCCTTCCGGTCGGCGAGCAGCACCATGACGGGGCGCAGACGATCGCGCTCCACTTGGCCGAGGCGGGCTACCGGGTCGAGGTGGACGAGCCGACGGAGACGATCGGCAAGCGAATCAGGAACGCCGAGATGGAGAAGATCCCCTACGTGGTCGTCTATGGCGACCGCGAGTCGGAGGAATCCCTCGCCGTGCGTAGCCACGGAGGCGGCCAGGAGACCCTCAGCCTCGTGGATCTCGTGGCAAAGCTTGCTACCCTCTGAGCCTGAAAAGCAGGAGCGGACCCGTTCCTCACCCCCTGGGCCAGAGAGCCCACGCGGGGTTCAACCGAGTCGAACGCGACGAGGAAACGGGCCGCCGCATGTACCGACTCGGAGGAGGAATAAGCCCCACTTGGTGATCTGTCTTTGAGGCCGAGGCGCCGGCCGGTAGAGCACGTCCGCCCGCAGAACCGTGACACGACGCGCATCAACGACGCCATTCGCGTTCCAAAGGTTCGTCTGATCGACTCGGACGGATCGCAGCTCGGGATCAAGTCCACCGACGAAGCCCGCGAGCACGCCTACGTCCAGAACCTCGACCTCGTCGAGGTGGCGGCCCAGGCGGATCCGCCGGTCGCGAAGGTCATGGACTACGGGAAGTACAAGTACGAGCAGGAACAGAAGGCGAAGCAGGCCCGCAAGCACCAGAGCCAGATTCAGGTGAAGGAGATCAAGCTCCGCCCGAAGATCGGGATTCACGACTACAACACGAAGAAAGGTCACGTAGAGCGGTTTCTGAACCAGCGCGCGAAGGTCAAGGTCACGATCATGTTCCGCGGTCGCGAGACGACCCATCCGGAACGTGGGCGCGACTTGCTCCTGCGCCTCGCCGAGGAAGTCAAGGAGGTCGGGATGATCGAGTCCCAGCCCCTCCTCGACGGACGCAACATGGTGATGCTGCTGGGCCCGACGAAAAACGCAGGGGTGAAACGAGATGCCGAAGGTCAAGACACACAGCGCAACGAAGAAGCGGTTCAAGGTGACGGGAACCGGCCGCCTGCTGAGGCGACCGACGATGCGGGCGCACAAGATGGAGAAGAAGTCGGCGAAGCGTAAGCGGCGCTTCCGCAAGGAGATCTCCGTCACCGGGGCCGACGTCCGCGAAGTCAAGAAGCTGCTGGGTCGGGGCTAGCCATGCCGCGGATCAAGCGATCGGTCCACGCGCAGAAGAAGCGCCGCAAGGTCCTCGAGCAGGCGAAGGGGTACTGGGGCTGGAAGAGCAGCCACTACCGCTACGCCAAGGAGCAGGTCGACCGCTCCCTCGTCTACGCCTACCGCGACCGCAAGGTCCGGAAGCGGAACTTCCGCCGCCTCTGGATCACCCGGATCAACGCGGGCGCGCGCGCCCACGGGCTCTCGTACAACCAGTTCGTGCACGGCTGCTCGAAGGCCGGCATCGAGCTCGACCGGAAGATGCTCGCCGACCTCGCGGTCAGCGACCCGGCCGCGTTCGGCGCCATCGCCGCGCAGGCGAAGGCCGCGCTCGAAGCCGGACGCTGACGGCCCGGTAGCAGCTACCCGCGCAGCCGGACGCTGACGGCCCGGTAGCAGCTACCCGCGCGGCTCTGTGCCGGCTTCGTCACGCAGCTCCGGTGAAAAACGCCTGCACGGGCGCGTATCTACGATGTCGGCATGACGCTTCCGTGTGCGTTCCGTACAGGTAGCTGCTACCGGCCTTGATCACCTCGCGCGACAACGAAAAGCTCAAGCTCGTCCGCAAGCTCCGCGACCGGCGCTGGCGCGACAAGCTCGGGCTCTTCGTCGCGGAGGGCGAAGACCTCGTGGCAGCAGGCGCCATCGCGCCGATCGAGCTGCTCGTCGCCGGCGAGAACGTCGCGGCGGAGCTGCTGGCGGAGGTCTCGAGCCTCGCGCATCCGCCGCGGGTGATCGGCGTCTACCGGCGCGAGGATCTGCCGCGCGGCCCGCGGCCGGTGACGCTTGCCCTGTGGCGCGTGGCCGACCCGGGGAACGTCGGGACGCTCCTGCGCTCGGCCGACGCGTTCGGCGCCGGCGTGGCGCTCTCGGCCGGCTGTGCCGATCCCACGGGGCCGAAGGCGCTGCGCGCGTCGATGGGGGCGATCTTCCGCGTCCCGCTGGCCGGCTTCGAGGAAGCGGCGGGACGGCGGGTCGCGCTCGTCCCGCACGGCGGCGAGCCGCTCGACCAGGTCGACCTCTCCGGCGAGGTCGTCTTCTTGCTCGGCGCCGAGCGCGAAAGGCTGCCCGACGAGGTGCTCGCACGCTGCGACGTGCGTGCCTCGATCCCGCAGAGCGGCGACGCAGAGTCGCTCAACGTCGCGATGGCCGGCACCGTTGCGCTCTACGAAGTCTCGCGGCGTCTGAACGGGACCATAGATTCGCCGACCCGGTAGCGCTTTCGTCTACCTCGTCCAACCGGCCTTCCGATCTCGGGGTTGCCCCCTCCTCGTACAACCGCTTGGTCGGGGTTTCGACCTAGTCGCGCTCCGTGGTCGGCGCAAGGGGCAACCTAGAGGGAGTGCACGACATGCACAAGGGGCGCCGAATCTTTTTTGTCGCAATTTGCGGCGATCATCTTTTTCGGGCGATCCAGATCGAGTCTTCGCCGCCCGCGTACGGCTTCCGGTCGAACCACTCGTAGCACGCTTCGACGTCGAAGCCGGCCTCGACGATGAGCGCGTGCCAGCGCTCGGGCGCGAGCCACGAGAGCGTCATCGTCGTCTCGCTCGCGTCGTCCCGGACCGAGAGCGTGAGCGTCTGCAGGCGGAGATCCCAGTCGGCGCGCTCGAAGATGCCGGGCTCGCGCTCGATCCAGCGGCCGTCCGTCTCGTCGATGTCCTCCTGCGACGGGGTGAAGACGTCGAAGACGAGCCGCCCCTGCGGCTCCAGTAGCGCCCTGGCCGCACCCAGGGCCTCGAGGCGCTCCGCGTCCGTGGTCAGGTGCAGATACGCCCGGAAGGGACACGTGACGAGGGGGACCGGCCCCTCGACCGGCGGGCGGCGAAGATCGCCGAGGCGGAGGTCGAGGCGATCCTCGAGCCCCGCCTCGCGCGCGCGGGCGCGGCAGACGGCGAGCATCTCGGCCGACGCGTCGACGCCGATGACGTCGACGCCCGCCGCTGCGACCGGGATCGCGATCCGGCCCGTGCCGACGCCGAGCTCGACGACGGGGCCGCCGGACGCGAGCGCCTCGTCGACGTAGAAGGAGATGTCCTCGACGACGCTGGCGCTCCAAGGGTCGTAGATGCGCGCGATCGTGTCGTACTCGGCCACAGGGCTATAGTGCGCGCAATGTCCGCTCGCGTGTTCGCCTTTATGCCGCCCCGGCTCGCTGCCGGGTCGGCGCGCTGAGCTAGGCCGATCCTCCACGCAGCTCGAGCCGGGGCGTACGCCCTTCGACCCGTGCCGTGAGAGGAGGAAGCAATGGCTGATAGACCGGATACAGTCGCCGCCGTGGACTCGCAGGCGCTGACGCAGGAGGCGCTCGCCGCCGTCGCGGCCGCCTCGACGCTCAGCGGGCTCGACGACGCGCGCGTGAAGTACCTCGGACGCAAGTCGGAGCTGAAGCTCGCGCTCCGCGACGTCCGCGACCGCGAGACCGGCATGGCGCTCAACGCGGCGCGCCAGGCGATCGAGCAGGCGGTCGAGGCGCGCGAGGCCGAGCTCGAGCGCGCCGAGATCGACCGGAAGCTCCAGACCGAGCCCGTCGACGTGACGCTCCCCGCCGAGCTGCTCGGGCCGCTGCGCCTGCGCCGCCGCGGCTCGCTGCATCCGTCGACCCAGGCGCGGCGCGACGTCGAGGACATCTTCACCGGGCTCGGCTACGAGGTCGTCGACGACCGCGAGGTCGAGACCGTTCGCTACAACTTCGACGCGCTCGGGTTCCCGCCGTGGCATCCCGCGCGCTCGCCGCGCGCGACGCTCTTCCTCGACGACGACACCGTCCTGCGCACCGAGACCTCGCCGGCGCAGATCCACAAGATGGAGGCGCAGACCCCGCCGATCTACATGGTGTCGATCGGCCGCGTCTACCGGCGCGACACGATCGACGCGACGCACTTCCCGATCTTCCACCAGTTCGAGGGCCTGGCCATCGACAAGGGCATCACGATGGCCGACCTCAAAGGGACGCTGCTCTACGTCATGCGCGCGCTCTTCGGCGAGGAGGTCGACGCGCGCTTCCGCACGCACTACTTCCCGTTCACGGAGCCGTCGATGGAGCCCGACGTGTCGTGCTTCGTCTGTGGTGGCTCCGGCTGCGCGACGTGCAAGCACTCCGGCTGGATCGAGCTCGGCGGCTCCGGGATGGTCGACCCGTACCTCTACGAGTTCGTCGGCTGGGATCCGGACGAGTACACGGGCTTCGCGTTCGGGCTCGGGATCGAGCGCACGGCGCAGCTACGGCACAACATCGACTCGCTCCGCCCCTTCTGGGAGAACGACCTGCGCTTCCTGCGCCAGTTCTGATGAAGGTCCCGATGACATGGCTGCGCGAGTACGTGGCCGTCGACGCGACGGCCGAGCAGATCGCGCACGCGCTCTCGATCTCGACCGCGGAGGTACACGGCATCGAGCGCCGTGGTCCCGTCGACACGGCGCTCTTCCGGGTCGGGCACGTGCTCGAGGCGGGCAAGCATCCGAATGCGGACCGGCTGCAGCTCTGCCGCGTCGACGTGGGCGAGCGCAATCCGCTGCAGATCGTGTGCGGCGCGTGGAACTTCGAGGCCGGCGCCAAGGTCGCGGTCGCGATGCCGGGCGCGACGCTGCCGAACGGGCTCACGCTGGAGCGGCGCGAGCTGCGCGGCGAGATGTCGGAAGGGATGATCCTCGCCGAGGACGAGATGGACCTCGGCACCGATCACGACGGAATCGTCGTGCTCGACGACGGGCTCGAGCCGGGGACGCCGCTCGTCGGCGTGCTTCCGCTCGTCGAGGAGGTCCTCGAGATCGAGCCCACCGGGAACCGGCCGGACCTGCTGTCCGTGTACGGCGTCGCGCGCGAGGTCGCGGCGCTGCTCGGCGGCGAGCTTCAGCCGTTACCGGGCGTCGAGCCGCCGCGCGCCGGGGACGAGCCCGTCGACGTGCGCGTCGAGGACGCCGCCGGCTGCCCGCGCTACATCGGGCGCCTGTTCCGCGACGTGACGATCGGCCCGTCGCCGCTCTGGTTGCGGGCGCGCCTTCGCACCGCGGGCGTGCGATCGATCTCGAATGTCGTCGATGTGACGAACTACGTGATGCTCGCGCTCGGCAATCCACTCCACGCCTTCGACTTCGACACGCTCACGGGCAGCCGCGTCGTCGTCCGCCGAGCACGGAAGGGCGAGGAGCTCCGCACGCTCGACGGGACGCTGCGCAAGCTCGATCGCTCCGATCTGCTCATCGCCGATTCGAAGCGAGCGATCGCGCTCGCCGGGATCATGGGCGGGGCCGAGACCGAGGTCTCGGAGACGACCACGTCCGTCCTGCTCGAGGCGGCGAACTTCGAGCCCGTCGGGATCCTCCGCAGCTCCGAGCGTCTCGCGCTGCGCACGGAAGGTTCGAATCGCTGGGAGAAGGGCGTCGACCCGTATCTCGCCGGGCCGGCGGCGACGCTCGCGACGCAGCTGCTCGTCGAGCTCGCGGACGCCCGCTGGACGGGGGACACCGACGTGCAGTCCGGGTTGCCGCAGGCGGAGACGATCGAGCTGCGCGCCGAACGGACGAGCGCCGTGCTCGGGCTCGAGGTGCCGCGCTACGAGCAGGACGAGATCCTCAACCGCTTCGGCTTCGAGGGCGGCAACGGCAGGTTCGTCGTCCCGACCTGGCGCGCGCGCGACGTGACGCGCGAGATCGACCTCGTCGAGGAGGTCGCGCGCTTCAAGATGAGCGACATTCCGTTCACGCTGCCGAAACGCGACGCGATGTTCGGACGGCTGACCCGCATGCAGCGCCTGCGGCGCGTCGTCGAGGACGCACTCGCAGGCTGCGGCTTCAGCGAGGCGTACACGCCTACATTCGTCGCGCGGGGAGAGCTCACGCTGCCGGAGCCGCTCTCGAGCGAAGCGGCCGCACTCCGGACGTCGCTCGTCGAGAGCGTGCTCGATGCCGCGCGTCACAACGTCGCGGTCGGCAACTCCGGGATCGCGCTGTTCGAGATCGCGCGCGTCTACCGCGCGCGGCGCCGTGAGCTTCCGCGCGAGACCTGGCACGTCGCCGGGGTCGTCGAAGGTGGCTTCGCCGACGCGAAATGGGCGGTCGAGCAGCTCTACGCGGCGCTGAAGGTCGACCTGGCGTTCGAGCGGGCAGCCGACGGCGAGCTTCTGCATCCTGGGAAGGCGGCCCGCACGGCGGAAGGTTGGGTCGGCGAGCTGCACCCGTCATTGCTCGAGGGCGTATGGGGCGCGTTCGAGCTCGACCTCGACGCGCTCGTCGCAGCCGCACCCGAGGCTGTCGAATACCGGGCGATCAGCCCCTTCCCGGAGCTGCGCCAGGACCTCGCGTTCATCGTCGACGACGAGACGCCTGCCGCTGCGCTCGTCGCCGCGATCCGCGCGGCGGGCGGGTCCGAGCTGCGCGAGGTGGCGGTCTTCGACGAGTACCGCGGCGTGCAGGTCGGTGAGGGGAAGCGCTCGCTCGCATTCCGCGTCACGTTCGGGTCACCTGAGCGGACGCTCACCGACGAGGACGTCGCTCCCGTCAGGCAGCGGATCGTCGATGCCCTGTCCAAGGAGTTCGGCGCCGCAATCCGGTCCGGATGAGCGGGAGTACAGGAAGTGTGCGCGTCGCCCTCCCCGTCGTCCTGCTGCTCCTGGCTGGGGTAAGCGCCAGTGCAGGCCGTGTCGACACCCGACGTTGACCGGTGACGTGGGGCTGGGCGGCGCGTTCACCATCTCGCTGCACGACGCGAACGGCGTGGCGATCAAGAACGTGGATCCGGGCACGTACACGCTGATCGCACGCGACCACTCCGACATCCACAACTTCCATCTCTTCGGCCCCGGCGGCGTCGACGTCTCGACCGACATCGGGAACGTCGAGGACACCTTCAAGTCGGACAAGCACGCCGCTCTGCACGGGGCTTTCGGGCTCAAGTAGCCGGGCTCGAGCCCTTTTACCCTTTCCAAACAGTATCTCCACGCGTTTCAACCGCGTTGCCGAGGCGTGCCCCTCCATTCGTCCACGACTGAAGGAGTGACGGGATGAGCCGCTCGATCGCGCATATCGCGAGCGTGTTTGCCCTGGCGGTCGCAGCGGCGCTGTTCGCGACGACCGCCCTGGCCGACAACGGAAACGGCAAGGATAACGGCAACTCGGCGAATGCTCCAGGCCAGGTGAAGCAGGCCGGCGAGCCGGCGCAGCAGCAGGCCGCGCAGCCGCAACCGCAGGCCGCGCAGCCGCAACCGCAGGCCGCGCAGCCCGTGGCCCAGTCGGATACGGCCCCGGGCATCAAGCCGAGCAACACGACGGACAAGAACACGAAGTGCACCACCGGCGGCGGCACCGGCGCGAGCGCCACATGCACGTCGTCGAACCCGAAGACGACCAAGGTCGACGCCTCGAAGCGCTACGGCAACGGCACGACCGCGGCGCAGATCGCGAACAGCCGCGGCGCGCCGGCGGGCACGGTCATCTCCGGACCGGGCAACAGCCAGCCGCACAAGGTCGCGGTCTGCCCCGGCAAGACGAACAAGAGCGGCGGACGTGACGTCCACGCGGTGAAGAGCTATTCGACGGCGAGCTGCGCGCCGCAGACGACCTCGTCGAGCTCGGCGGCCGTCTCGTCGTCGGCCTCGACGCAGAGCTCGTCCTCGGCGAGTGAGAGCTCGTCCTCGGCGAGCGTGACGCAGTCGGCGACGCAGTCGACGCAAACGCCCGCAGCGATGGCGCAGACCTCGGCGGCGCCTGCGCAGAGCGCAGCGCCGGCGACGAGCCCGGGCGCCGAAAGCGGCGTCCTCGGCACGGTCAAGGCGCTGACGCCGTCGTCGCCCAAGCACGCGAACGCCGGCGTGCTCGGGACGGTCGCCAGCATCTCCGGTGGGAACCTGCCGTTCTCGGGCTTCCCGCTCTGGATCGCGGCGCTTGCCGCATTCGCGCTGATCGCGTCCGGGGCCCTGCTCCGGCGCCGCAGCGCCTAGCCGACCACACCACGGGGGCGGCCTCTCGGCCGTCCCCGTCGGCTACCTCATCCGGCGGATCGCCTTCGCGACGGCGACGACGAGGCCGAGGCCGGCGACGAAGGGCAGCTTCCTTCGCACCGACGCGACCTCGCTGCGCAGGCGGCGGACCGAGGCGACGAGCTGCTCGCGCTCCTGCCGAACCTCGTCGCGCAGTGCGTCCTTCTCACTCATCGCGTAGCTGCTCCCGTGCGAGCCGCGCCTCTGCGATTGCCTCCTCCGGCTTCGGCGGCGTCCCGCGGCGGATGAGCACGACGCCGGCGATGCTGAGGGCCGCGGCCACGAGGATCGCCGTCCCGGCGGCGACGAGCAGCGCGAGCCACGTCGCGAGCACGATCGCGAGCGCGGCCACCGCGGCCGCGAACGTGAGCAGCAGCGCGAGGACGCCCGCCGCGATGGAGACGACGAGCAGACCGATGCCGATGCCGACCGCCGCCGCCTTCTTCTTCAGCTCGACTGCAGCGAGCTTCAGCTCTGCCTGGACGAATCCGCGCGCATGTTCGGCGACAAGCTTGGGGGCGGTCAACCGGTTGAACACAGAGCTCATCGTACGGGCGGGCGGCGGTCGGCCCACGGCCTGGCCTGCTCGAGCTGGGCGGCGAGCCGCACGACGGTCGCCTCGGCGAAGGGCTTGCCGACGAAATGCACGCCGACCGGCAGCCCGTCGTCGCTCCAGTGCAGCGGCAGCGACATCGCCGGCTGGCCGGTGACGTTCACGAGCGCCGTGAACGGCGTGAAGAGCGTCTGGCGCGCGAAGGCCACGTGCGGGTCGCCGTCGGTCTCCTCCCAGGTCCAGCCGATCGGCACCGGCGGGTGTGCCAGCGTGGGGGTGACGACGACGTCGACGTCGTTCCAGAACGCGACGACGCCGCGTGCGATCGCCTGCAGCCGCATCACCGCGAGGGCGAACGTCGTGCTCGGCGTCTCGGCGGCCTGCTGCGCAAGCATCCGGTTGATCGGCTCGAGCAGCGTCACGTCGTCGATTCCGGTCAGCGCAGGCCCGACCTGCCAGACGCGGATGAAGTTCAGGATCATCTCGTCGCTCTGCCACGGCGGCGTCGCCTCGACGACGTCGTGGCCGAGCTCGGCGAGCAGCTCGGCGGCCGAGCTCACCGCCTGCGCGCACGTCGGGTCGACCGGCACCGCCGTCGGCGGCGTCGTCGTGACCGCGATGCGCAGCCGGCCTGGATCGATGTCGGCCTCGGCGAGAAACGGCCGCTCGGGCTGCGGGGTCGCGAACGTGTCGCCGGGCTCGTAGCCCGCGAGCACGTCGAGGAGCGCGGCGGCGTCGCGGACCGTGCGCGCGAGCGGCCCCGACGTGCTCAGCCCGAGCGAGCCGGCGTTGTACGGAGCGGGCGAGACGCGGCCGCGCGACGCCTTGATGCCGACGAGGCCGCAGCACGAGGCGGGGATGCGGATCGAGCCGCCGCCGTCGCTGCCGTGCGCGATCGGGCAGAGGGCCGCCGCGGTCGCCGCCGCCGCGCCTCCGCTCGAGCCGCCCGGCGTGCGCGACGTGTCCCACGGGTTGCGGCAGTCGCCGTTCAGCTCGGACTCGGTCATCGCGATCGTCCCGAGCTCCGGCGTGTTCGTCTTGCCGATGACGACGAAGCCCGCGTCCTTGATGCGTCGCACGACCGCGGCGTCGGCGGCAGGCACGTTGTTCGCGTACGCCTTCGTCGAGAACGTCGTGCGGATGCCTGCCGTGTCGGTGAGATCCTTGATCGGGATCGGAACGCCGTGGAACGGGCCCTCTCGCGGAGCCTCCGGCTTGTCGACGACCGTGACGTACGCGTTCAGCTGCGGATCGAGGCGTGCGATGCGCTCGAGATAGAGATCGACGAGCTCCTGCGACGACACCACGCGTTCGCGCACGAGTCGTGCCTGCTCGAGCGCCGGCGTGAAGGCGAGCTCTTCGCTCATTGCGCGAGCTCGGCGCGCGTGACCGACAGCTTGACCTGGCCGAGGCCGATCGTCGCGACCGCATGGGCAGCCACGACGAGCGGCCGCGAGCCGATGCCTGTGTCGATCTCGATCCCCTCGAAGACCCCTGTGCCGCGGTCGCCCAGCACGCGGTGGACGGGCCCGACGCTCGCGCCGTCACGGTCGAGGACGGGCCAGCCGCGGAAGATCTGCAGCCACGAGTCGTCCTCTCGCTGCAGCTCGCACAGCGACGGCATGGCGATCAGCTGCCCGAGCATGAATGCGCGCCCGAGCGCTTCGAGCAGGCGCCAGCGGATCTCACCACGGGTCCCTGCGTTCGCTTGAGGCGACCAGCCGGCCTCCGCGAGCTCGGCCGCGTTCGTCATCTCCGCGTGCAGCCGTCGAAGCTGGCCGAGTTGCGGCGGCGCGGACGGCTCGAGCGCGACCAGGTCGCTCTCGACGCGCGGCGCCAGCGCCTCGTATGCGAGGCGAATGCCGTGCAGCTCGCCGAGCATCGTCGGCTCGTCGTGCATCCATCTCGGCAGATGCTCCGGCAAGCCGGGGGCGCGCCAGGATGGATCGGCGCGTGCAACGCGTGCGAGCTTTATCCACGTCGGCACGAGGTCGAGGCACTCGCTGACGTAGCTGTGCGTCGAGCGGGGGACGTAGCCCGCGGTCGCGGGGTCGTACGCGGCGTCCGCGTCGAGCAGCGTGTCGGCAATCGTCTGCAGCGCGAACGCGTTCCATGCGCATACGCGAAAGAGGCGAGCTCCGCGGTCATCGCCGCCTGCCGCGGCGGCTTCCTCCGCGAGCGCGTACGCGGCGGCGCCCACGTTGCGGCGCGGCTCGAGAGCGG
>DATGEH010000103.1:0-5358 GCA_035310325.1 Gaiellaceae bacterium | reverse complement strand
TTCTCCACCGTCGAGCGGCGCGACGCCGACGGCTTCGTCGACATGAGCCCCGAGCAGGCAGTCGCATACATGCGCGCGTCGGTTGCTCTCTGGGGCGGTGACGACGTCCCGGAATCCGACGAGTGGATTCGCGTCACAAAGGCCGGAGCCGTGTTCGTCGCGACGAAATGAGCCGCGTCGCAGAGCTGATCGAGCGCAAGCGCGACGGCGGCGAGCTCACCGCTTCCGAGATCGACGAGCTGATCCTCGCCGACGTTCCGGACTATCAGCTCGCCGCGTTCTGCATGGCCGTCTTCTTCCGGGGGCTCTCGAGCGAGGAGACCTTCGCGCTCACCGATGCGATGGTGCGCAGCGGCGAGACGCTCGACCTCGGCGCGGCGCTCGGCCGGCGCGTCGTCGACAAGCACTCGACCGGCGGCGTGGGGGACAAGATCTCGCTCGCGCTCGGGCCGGTCGTCGCCGCCTGCGGCGTCCCGTTCGGGAAGATGAGCGGCCGCGGTCTCGGCCACACCGGCGGGACGCTCGACAAGCTCGAGGCGATTCCCGGCTTCCGCGTCGAGCTCACCACCGACGCCTTCGTCGCGCAGGTGCGCGAGATCGGGCTCGCGATCGTCGGCCAGACCGCCGATCTCGTCCCGGCGGACAAGAAGCTCTATGCCCTGCGCGACGTGACCGCAACGGTCGACCAGGTCTCGCTCATCGCGGCGAGCATCATGTCGAAGAAGATCGCGGCGGGCGCGAACGCGATCGTGCTCGACGTCAAGGTGGGTGACGGCGCGTTCATGAAGACGCTCGAGGATGCGCAGGTGCTCGCGAACACGATGATCGCGCTCGGCGAACGCGCCGGCCGCAAGGTCGTCTGCGAGATCACCGACATGGACCAGCCGTTGGGCCGCGCCGTCGGCAATGCGCTCGAGGTGCGCGAAGTGCTCCAGACGCTCCGGGGCGAAGGGCCGCCGGATGTCGCGGAGCTCGTCCTCGGCGCGGCGGCGCACCTGCTCGCGCTCTCCGATCTCGGGCTCGACCGCGACGAGGGTCGCAGGCGGGCGGAAGGAGCGATCGCCGACGGCTCCGCCTACGCCGCCTACGAGCGGTGGATCCGGGCGCAGGGCGGAGATCCTGACGAGGCCGCGCTGCCGAAGGCGTCGTTCGTGCGCGAAGTGTTCGCGCCGCGCGGTGGATACGTAAGGCGCCTCGCCGCGCTTCCGATCGGGAACGCCGCGCTCGATCTCGGTGCGGGACGGCGCGAGAAGGACGATCCGATCGACCACGCGGTCGGCATCGTCTGCGTGAAGAAGCGCGGCGACGAGGTCGGCGGCGGCGAAGCCCTCGCCGAGATCCACGCGCGTGACGAGACGTCGGCGGATGCTTTAGCCGAAGCGGTGGTCGCCGCCTACGAGATCGTCGACGCGCCGCCGCCCGCCCATCCGCTCGTCCTCGACGTCATCGGTGCCTGAGCTTCCCGAGGTCGAGACCGAGCGGGGACGGCTCGCCGCGCGGATCGAAGGCAGGCGCATCGCGTCCGCGCGCATCGACGACGCACGGTTGACGCGGCCCGACGACCCGCAACTCGTCGCCTCACGGATCGAGGGCGACACCGTGGCCGCCGTCGAGCGGCGCGGCAAGTACATCTTCGTGCGCTTCGCAAGCGGTCACGTTCTGCTCGTCCACCTGCGCATGACCGGGAGCTTCCGCTACGAGCCGGCGACGCACGAACGCGCCGTCTTCGAGCTGGACGACGGCACGCGCATCGCGTACCGCGACACGCGTCGCTTCGGGACGTGGGTCCTCGTCGACGAAGACGAAGCCGAGCGGCAGCTCGCGATCAAGAACGGCCCCGAGCCGCTCGGACGGAAGTTCACGGCCGCGTTCCTCGCCGGCCGTTTCGCCGGCAGGCGCGCACCGGTGAAGGCCGCCATCCTCGACCAGCGCACGGTCGCGGGCCTCGGGAACATCTACGCCGACGAAGCGCTGTGGCACGCACGGATCAACCCGCTGCGGGCCGCGGGAGACCTGGCGGCGGACGAGGTTGCCGCGCTGCACGAGGGCATCCGCAAAGCGCTCCGGCTGGGGATCCGGCGCCAGGGTGCCGACCTCGGCGACGGCACGTACGCCGGCGGGCGGATGCAGCGGGAGCTCAAGGCGTACGGGCGCGACGGCGAGCCATGCGACCGCTGCGGGACACTCCTCGTGAAGACGCGCGCCGGCGGTCGCGGCACGTGGTTCTGCCCGAACTGTCAGGCGGCGGGCCGGCCCTCGGCGTAACCGCCGATCAGCCCCCGTCTACCGCGGTCTCAATCGAGCCGCGGAGCCCCTTCCCGGCGCTTGCCTGTCCTGGGATCGCGGTACTGGTCGGCGTGATGCGCAAACGGGCTCGACTCGAAGAGCGGAAATGCGAGGAACGCCAGGACCACCACGACGAACACGACCGCAAGCACTTCGAAAAACGTGGCCATTGGGCCTCCGTTCAGTTGTGCAAAGTGTCGCGCCACCGCCTTGAGGCGTCATCAGTTGCTTTTCCTACTCGAGCGGCCGGAACTACTGAGTCTCAGCCGGTATAGCTCCCCACGGCAGCCGAATCCGCCGAGGCGCTTCCGGGGACGACTGCGGGGAAGCGCACGCGGAACGTCGTGCCGGCGCCGAGCGCGCTCTCGACCTCGATCGTGCCGCCGTGCGCCTCGGCGATCGCCTTCGTGATCGTCAGCCCGAGCCCGGTGCCGGAAACGAAACGCGTCGCGCCGTGTCGCGCGCGGAAGAACGGCTCGAAGAGGTGCTCCTGGTCGGCGGCCGCGATCCCGTCGCCGTTGTCGGAGACCTCGAACGTCGCATAGCCGTCGCCGCTCGCAGTGCGAACCGTCGCCTGCCCGCCTTCGGGTGTGAACTTGAGCGCATTCGAGATGAGGTTGTCGAGCAGCTGTGCGAGCCGCGCCGGGTCGCCGAAGATGCGCTCGGCGCCACGATGCTCCGCCGTGAGACGAATCCGGGCACTCTCGGCGACCGGACGTGCTGCAGCAACCGTTTCGTTCGCCAAGGCCTCGAGGTCGACCTCTTTCCGTTCGAGCGCCAGCACGCCTTCGTCAGCGGCGGCGACAAGCAGCAGGTCGCCGACGAGGTCGACGAGACGTGAGGCGCTCCGTTCGATGACGGCCAGGTACGTCGCCTGCGCCTCGGTGAGCGCGCCTGCGTGTCTGTCCGCCAAGAGCTCGACGTAGCCGATGATGGACGTCAGTGGGGTGCGGAGCTCGTGGGAGACGACCGCGACGAACTCGTCCCGCAGTCGAATCAGCTCTGCCGCCCGCTCGGCGAAGTCGCGGTCGAGGCGGCCGGCGCGACGTTCGTAGTCGAACTGCCAGATGAGCACGGCTACGAGAAATGCAGCGGCGACCACGGCTGCGATGAGCACGACCCTCGCTTGCGGGTTCGATGTGCTGATCTCGTGCCCGAGCCGCGCCGTCTCGGCCGAGATGCTGGCCTCGAGCCGGCCGAGATGCGGCCGCGAGGGACTTCGGATGTACGCCTCGTACGCGGGGCGAAGGCGTGCGCCTTCCGCTGCGTCGTGCGCAGTGACGTTGGCAAGCGCGGCGTTCGCCTCCGCGAACTCATCCGCGCGACGGTCGGCGAACCGTATGTCGTCGATGCGGAACGCGGCGCTCGCGAACGTCTGTGTCCGGAGCGCTTGGCGCTCGAGCACCGCCGCGTGATGCAGCCGGAGAGCACCGGCGGCCGTCGCCGCGAACGCTGCCACGATCGCGATGGCGATCAAGACATACGAGAGCCGTTGTCGGCGGTGCGCAAGCCAGCGCTTCACCCCGTGAGCTTACGTACATGCGTTCCGCGCTCCAACCGGGCTGCTGCAAGTCCGAGGTCGTCCCTAGACTCGCTCTGTGGCTAGTCGCGCATACAAGACTGAAGCGGTCGTCCTGCGGTCGATCCGCTTCGGCGAGGCGGACAGCGTCCTGCACCTGTACACGAGCGAGCGCGGACGCATCGGCGCAGTGGCAAAGGGCGTCCGGAAGACGAAGTCGCGGTTCGGCGCGCGGCTGGAGCCGCTCTCACACGTCGAGCTCATGCTCCACCAGGGCTCGGGCGAGTTGCAGACGGTGACCGGCGTCTCGCTCATCCGCTCGCACGACGTCGCACGCGCCGACTATTACCGGTTGTCGGTCGGCCTCATCGGGGCCGAGGCGATGCTGCGCCTGTTCAGCGAGCAGGAACGGAACGAGCGCGCCTTCTTGGCGCTCACGCGGTTTCTCGACGCGCTCGACGACGCTCCACATCTCGTCGAGCGGCCGGCGCTCGATCCGCTCGCACTGTCGTTCCAGCTGAAGCTGCTCTGGCTCTCCGGCTACCTGCCGCACCTGACGAGCTGCGCCGAATGCGGCGCGACCGACGCGACACTCGCCGGGTACTCACCACGCGCAGGCGGTGCGGTCTGCCGAGCATGCGCGACGCAGACGGAAGCGCTCGCACTGGGCGCGGACGGCGTCCGGGGGATCGAGGCGCTGCTCGCGAGCCCGCTTGCCGAGGCCGGATCGCTCGGGCTCGGGGAGCGCGCAGCACGCGACGCGCTGAAGGTGATTCAAGCGTCGTATGCATACCACGGCGGCTTCCGCCTGAGAACATTGTCTGCGTGACGCGCGACCTCGGCGATGGATACGAGCTCGACGACGACCGCGCGCGGATCGACATCGACGCAGCGCACGCCTTTCTGACGCAGGCGTACTGGGCCGAAGGGCGTCCGCGCGAGACGGTCGAGCGGCTCGTCTGCGAGGCGTCGCGTGTCGTCGGTCTCTACCACGACGGCGAACAGGTCGGGTTCTGCCGAGCTGTCACCGACGGGACCTCGTTCGCGTACCTCGCCGACGTCTACGTCCTGCCGGAGCACCGCGGGAAAGGGCTCGGCATCGAGCTCGTTCGCGAGATGGTCGAGCAGGCGCCGTTTCCGAAGGTCAAGTGGCTGCTGCATACGCGCGACATGCATCGCCTGTACGAGAAGATCGGCTTCGGCAAGCCGGGGGAGCGGCTGATGGAGCGTGCGTAGAGCTAGGCCGTCGTAAGCGTCATCGAGCCCTTCTCGCACACCGGTGTCGCCGGCTGGATGGGGGCATCGACGGTCCCGCCGCCGGCGAGCGTGAGGCGGAGCGTCGCCGCCGTCGGCTGGCACTGGCCGCTCGTGTTGTCGCCGGTCCCGTTGACGGAAGGTGAGAAGCGGGCGTCGTAGCCGAGCGACTCGCCTGCACCGACGCTCGCGGCCGGCGGCGGCTGCACGTTCGTCGGCACATTGGCGCCGCTTGCGTCGAGGAGCTGGAAGCTCGTGATTGTCAGGTCGCATGGGCTCGAGCCGCCGTTCTTGATCTT
>DATGEH010000102.1:0-9991 GCA_035310325.1 Gaiellaceae bacterium | reverse complement strand
CCGCAGTCGAGCCGGACGATCGCGCCGCGTACGCGGGCGTCCTGCGCTTTTACGAGCTCGCGAAGCACCAGGAGTGGGCGGTGCGCGACGTGGCCTGGGGCGAGAAGCCGCCGGTGCCCGAGGGGAAGGGTTCGCCGGAGCGGAAAGCGCGGCGCCGCGACGTGTGGCGCTCGGTCGTCATGCAGCAGCTGCAGGCGGACGTGCTCGCGTGCGAGATGGCCGCGCAGCTCCTGAACGCCGCGCCCGACCCGGAGGCGCGCCTGTACTACTCGACGATGGTGCAGGACGAGTCGCGCCACACGGAAGCGTGGCTGCGGCTGATCGGACAGGTCGGCGGCGAGGGCGAGCGCGACCCGCATCTCGACAACCTCGGGCACATGTTCCTCGAGGCGGACACGCTTGAGGAGAAGGTCTTCCTCATGCAGGTGTTCTTCGAGCGGCTGATCATACCGCGCTTCCGGCTGATCGCGCGCGGGTCGCGCGGGACCGTGCTCGAGGAGCTGTGCAACCGGCTCGCGGTCGACGACGGCATCCACCACGGGGCCGGGATGGCCTACGAGCGCGTCCTCCTCGCGGATGCGCCGAAGAAGACGAAGCAGGCGCTCATCGATGCGGCCAACCGGATGCTGCCCGAGTTCGCCGCGCACGCGCTCTGGCGGCCGAAGGCCCGCGAGATGATCGGGCAGCTCATGGAGGCGCGCGACCGCGAACGGTTGAAGCAAGAGCTCGACCACGGCGTCCGCCTCGCGAAGTCGCTCGGCCTCGACGTGTCCGAGGTGCAGATCCCCTTCTAGTAGGAGGTTTGGCGAAAACTAGCGCAGGCCGCCGCGCTCGAAGTGCGCGCGGAAGAAGTTCTCCGACCCCGCCGTCGCCATCGCGGACGACGCCGAGATCTCGAGCGCGAGTGCGGCTGCCGCGGTGATCTGCGCCAGCCGGTAGACCTTCCCGGCGCCGTCGCAGCCCATGAGCGCGAGCCACTGCCGCGCGGTGGGCAGCGTCGTGCCGCCGCCGACGGTTCCGACCTCGAGGCCGGGGAAGCGGATCGAGACGTGCAATCCGCCCTCGACGCGCCGGCCCGTGCCGTGCGCCATCGAGCTCGTGCCGACCATCCCGAGGTCCTGGCCCGTCGCCGCGAACACGGCGGCGATCGCGGACGCGGGGGTGAAGGCGACCGATTGCATCCCCGACGCGACCGCGCCGTTCGTGCCGGCCCACGTGAGGGCTTCGAGATCCTCCGCGGTCGTTCGCAGCACGCGCCGGATCGCCTCGTCCGTCAGGGTCGCGTCGGCGATCACGGTCTTCCCGTGGCCGGTCTGGAAGTACTCGAACGACGGCTTCTTGTCGCCGCCCATGTTCGCCTCCAGCATCACGCGCTCGACGGCGACCGGCGCGTTCGGCTGGACGAACGCCATGTTCAACGCGTACGCGTTGCGCGTCATCATGTTCGCGCCGACGGCGTCGCCCGTCGTGAACCGCCAGAGCACGTGACACATCGGTCCGACGACGTGGGTCTTCGCCTCGCGCAGGACGGCGTAGCGAGAGAGCTCCTTCATGTCGGACTCGCGCAGCCACTCGCGCATCTCGGCGACGCGCTCGTCGATCCACCGCGCGAGCGCAAGCGCGTCGCCGGCGTCGCGACACACGAAGCAGGAGGCGCGGGTGATGCGGTCGGCGATCACATAGGTGCGGAAGCCGCCCGACTCTTCGACGGCACGGGCGCCGCGCTGCAGCGAGGCCGTGAGGCTGCCCTCGGTGTGCGCGAGGGGGACGACGACCTCCTCCTGCGCGCGGCCGGTCTCGACGACCTCGCCGTCATCGGAGAGCTCGTACTGCCCGAGCGAGACGGCGAGCTGCGCGACGGAGACGGGGATCTCCACGAGGCCGGTGACCGACTCGGCCGCCCCCGCATACGCGGTCACGTCGGCATGCGGTAGCCCGAGCGCCTCTTGGCGCGTGCGGATGGACTCGGCGTCGTTCTTCCGCGGAAGCCGCATCGAACGGAGGCTATAACCTCGACCCGTGACGGCCACGATGATCGACGGGAAGGCGCTCGCCGAGAAGGTGCGCGCAGAGGTCGCCGCCGAAGTCGCGGGGATGGGAAGCGTGGGGCTCACGACGGTGCTTGTCGGAGACGATCCCGCCTCGCACGTCTACATCAACCTCAAGCAGAAGGCGGCGCAGAGCGTCGGCATCCACGCGCAGGACGTCCGCCTGCCGGTCGAGACGACCGAGGAGGAGCTGCTCGCGCTCATCGCCGGCCTCAACGCCGACGACGCGGTGGACGGCATCCTCGTTCAGCTGCCGCTCCCGGACCAGATCGACGAGGCGCGCGCGATCGTGGCGATCGACCCGGCCAAGGACGTCGACGGCATCCATCCCTACAACGCCGGCCGCCTCTATCTCGGCCGCCCGACGCTCGTGCCGGCGACGCCACTCGGCGTCATGCGCATGCTCGAGGAGTACGAGATCCCGCTCAGCGGTGCGTGCGCCGTCGTCGTCGGCCGCTCGGCGATCGTCGGCAAGCCCGTCGCGCACCTGCTGCTGCAGGAGAACGCGACGGTGACGATCTGCCACTCGCGCACTCGGGACCTCGCACGGCACACGCTGGAGGCGGATGTGCTCGTCGCCGCGGCCGGCCGGCCGCACGTCATCTCGGCCGACATGGTGAAGCCGGGAGGCGCCGTCATCGACGTCGGCCTGACCCGCACGGACGAGGGGCTGCTGGGCGACGTCGACCCGGCCGCCGCGGACCGCGCGGGCTACCTGACGCCGGTCCCCGGCGGCGTCGGCCCGATGACGATCGCGATGGTCTTGAAGAACTCGGTCGTCGCCGCTCAAGAACGGCTTGCGAATCGCGTTCGCTGAGTTAAACTCCGGCCGATTCATTATCGGTCGGCGACTGAAAGTCGTCGTTGTTTGGTTGTTAGGAGGAACAGTTGGCAGAGGGCACCGTAAAGTGGTTCTCGAACGAGAAGGGCTTCGGCTTCATCGAGCGCGAGGGCGGAGACGACGTCTTCGTCCACTTCTCGGCGATCACAATGGACGGCTACAAGTCGCTGACCGAAGGCCAGCGCGTGTCGTTCGAGGTTGTGCAGGGCCCGAAGGGCGCACAGGCCGCGAACGTCCAGGCGATCTAGAGAACTGTCGGAACCCAGTGTGAAGAGGCCCCGACAGGGGCCTCTTCCGTTTTGAGGGAGAATTTCGCCGTGGCAGAGATCAGTCGAGAACAGTTGTTGCACGTTGCGCACCTGGCGCGGCTCGAGCTCGGCGACGACGAGCTCGAGCGCCTCGGCGCGCAGCTGAACGACATCCTCGCCGCCGTGTCGAAGGTGTCGGAGCTCGACCTTTCCGACGTCCCGCCGACGTCCCATCCGCTCGACATCGTCAACGTGTGGGGGGCGGACGAGCCGCGCCCGTGCCTCACGGCGGACGAGGCGCTCGCGAATGCGCCGGAGCGCGACGGGCACTACTTCAAGGTTCCGCCGGGCGGCGAATGACCGTCGACACGCTCCGCCTGACGGCCGAGGGGGCCTGGAAGCTGCTCGACGCGAAGGAGGTCTCGAGCGACGAGCTGTACGCCGCGTACCTCGCCGCCATCGGCGAGCGCGACCCCGAGCTGCACTGCTTCCTGCACGTGTGCGATGAAGCGGAGGGCGCCGGCATCCCGCTCGCGCTGAAGGACGTGATCGGCACGCGCGGCATCCCGACGACGGCGGGCTCGAAGATCCTGCAGGGCTACGTCCCCGTGTACGACTCGACGGTCGCGGCGCGCTGCAAGGCGCAGGGGCTGCGCGTCATCGGCAAGACGAACACGGACGAGTTTGCGATGGGCTCGTCGACCGAGAACTCCGCGTATGGCCCGAGCCGCAACCCGTGGGACCCCGAGCGCGTTCCAGGAGGCTCGGGCGGCGGGTCCGCGTCGGCGGTCTCCGCCGGCATGGCGCCGTGGGCGCTCGGCTCCGACACCGGCGGCTCCATCAAGCAGCCGTCCGCGCTTTGCGGCAACGTCGGGCTGCGGCCGACGTACGGGACCGTGTCCCGCTACGGGATCGTCGCGTTCGCGTCGAGCCTCGACCAGGTCGGCCCGGTCGCGAAGACGGTACGCGACTGCGCGTTCCTGTACTCCGTCATCGCCGGCCGCGACCCGTGCGACTCGACGAGCGTCGACCTGCCGAAGGTCGAGCTTCCCGAGGGCACCGATCTGAAGGGACTGCGTGTCGGCGTACCGACCGAGCTCAACGACCACGAGGCGATCGAGCCCGGCGTGCGCGCCGCGGTGCAGCGTGCGATCGAGTTGCTGCGCGAGCTAGGCGCCGAGGTGGGGGAGTGCTCGCTGCCGCTCTCCGTCGACTACGGGATGCCGTGCTACTACCTCATCGCGCCGGCGGAGGCATCGTCGAATCTCGCGCGCTACGACGGTGTGCGCTACGGCTATCGCGCGTCGAACATCGCCGATCGCCTCGACATGTACAAGCGCACGCGCGACGAGGGCTTCGGCGACGAGCCGAAGCGGCGCATCCTCATCGGGACGTACGCGCTGTCGGCCGGCTACTACGACGCGTACTACGGTCAGGCGCAGAAGGTGCGCACGGTTCTTGCGCGCGAGCACGCCCAGGCGTTCGAGCGCTTCGACGTCCTCGTCTCGCCGACGTCGCCGTCGGTGGCGTTCAAGCTCGGCGCGCGCAGTGCTGACCCGATCGCGATGTACCTCAGCGATCTGCTCACGATCCCGTCATGCATGGCCGGGCTGCCCGGCCTGAACGTGCCGTGCGGCCTCTCGGAAGGGCTCCCGGTCGGCTTGCAGCTCGTCGGCCCGCAGTTCGGCGAGAACACGCTCTTCCGTGCGGGCCACGCCCTCGAGCAGGCGCTCGGCTTCGACTTCGTCCCGGAGCGCCTGCGGTGAGCATGCGCTTCGAGGATCCGGCGGCGGACTTCATCCCGGCGGTCGAGCGCGTCTTCGGGACGACGCCGCACGTGCTCGACGGCTCGCGCGCCGTGCTCATCGGCGACTTCAAGCTCTCGCTCGAAGCGGGCGAACGCGAGCTGTGGCTCGTGCGCATCCTGCCGCCGGCGCTCGAGGACTGGGTCGCGAAGGTCGACGTCGAAGACGACATCGAGACCGCGCTCCGCGCTGCGAAAGAGCTGATCGATCGTGGCTGAGTGGGAGCCCGTCATCGGCCTCGAGGTGCACGCGCACCTGAAGACGAAGACGAAGATGTTCTGCCGCTGCGCGCTCGAATACAACGCGCCGGAGAACTCGCGCACGTGCCCGGTATGCCTCGCGCATCCGGGCGCACTGCCCGTCGCGAACGAGCGCGCGATCGAGCTCACGATCAAGCTCGGGCTGGCGCTCGGCTGCGAGATCGCCGAGCACGCCGTCTTCGCGCGCAAGAACTACTTCTATCCCGACCTGCCGAAGGGCTACCAGATCAGCCAGTACGAGTCGCCGCTGTGCGGCCGCGGTGCGCTCGTCGTCCCGACAGCGGACGGCGACGAGACGGTCGGCATCGTGCGCGCGCACCTCGAGGAGGACGCGGCGAAGACGGTGCACGAAGGCGGCGCGAGCGGCCGCTCCGTCGGCGCCCTCGCGAGCCTCGTCGACTTCAACCGCGGTGGCACGCCGCTGCTGGAGATCGTGAGCGCACCTGATCTTCGTTCCGGCGACGAAGCGTTGCGCTACATCCGGCTGCTGCGGCAGACGATCGTCGAGCTCGGCGTGAGCGATGCGGAGATGGAGAAGGGCACGCTGCGCGCCGACGTGAACGTCTCCGTCCGCAAGCGCGGGGAGGAGGGATTCCGCCCGCGCTGGGAGATCAAGAACATGAACTCCTTCACGTTCATCGGGCGCGCGATCGAGGCGGCAGTGCGTCAGCAGATCGCCGCATACGACGCCGGCGTCGAGGTGCTGCAGTCGACCTACGACTACGACGCCGACAGCGACGTGCTCACGGTGCACCGCTCGAAGGAGGAGGCGGACGACTACCGCTACTTCCCCGAGCCGGACCTCGTACCGGTCGAGCCGCCGCGCGAGCTCGTCGACCGGCTCCGTGCCGAGCTCCCAGAGCTCCCGGCCGCGCGCATTCGCCGGCTCCAGCGCGACCTCGACTTCGCGTCGGCAGCGGAGCTCGTGTCGACCGGCAACGACCGAAAGGCGGAGCTGCTCGCGGCGGAGGGCGTCGAGTGGAAAACGGCCGCGAACATCGCGATGAACCGCGGCGACTTCCCGCCGGAGAACGCGCCGGCGCTCGCCGCGGTCGTCAAGGCGAACGTCACACGCGAGGCGCTCGACGCCGCGTTTGCGGCCGCCGCGACCAAGACGATCGAAGCGGCCGACTATCTCGCCCAGGCGGCGGTGAGCGACGAGGCGGCGCTCGTCCCCGTCGTCGACGCGGTCCTCGCCGCGAATCCCAAGCAGGTGGAGACGTACCGCGGCGGCAAGGAGGGTGTGCTCGGCTTCCTCGTCGGGCAGGTGATGCGCGAAACGGGCGGCAAAGCCGACCCGAAGGTCGTCAACCGACTGGTTCGGGAACGACTGGCTCGGTAGGAACGAGCGTCGCGATCTCGTCGAGGCTCGGCGCGTTGCGGATGGACGGCAGCAGCGACGCGACGACCGCGATCACGAACAGCATGGCCGTCAGGATCGCGACCGTCGTGCGCGCGGAGAGCGAGCCGAGCATGACCCCGGCGGCGAGCGGGCCGAGCGGCGCGCCGCACAGGGCGATCGTGCGCGCGACCGAGTTGACCCGCCCCGTCAGGTGGTCGGGCGTCACGGCCACGCGATAGCCGATCACGACCGCGTTCACCGTCGGGAAGAACGCCGTCATCGGCAGGCCGAAGCCGAACAGGACCCAGATGCTCGGGTCGACGACGAAGCCGACCGTCCCGACCTGCAGCCACAGCGACGCAACGACGATCGCGCGCATCGACAGCCGCTTCTGGATCCACGGGGACGCGGCCGAGCCGAGCAGGGAGCACGCGCCGAACACGGCGATCAGCAGCCCGATGTACGCGCTCGACAGCCCCTGGCGCTTCGCGACGACGATGAACGCGAGGATGATCCCTTCGAACGCGAGGTTCGACCAGGTGAAGATGAGCGCGCACGTGCGGAGGAAGGGCCTGTTCCAGAGGAAGCGGAAGCCCTCGGCGAGCTGCGTGCGCCACGGCGTCGCGTCCGCGTCCCGCTCCTGCTGGAACGGCGTGCGGATCGCAAGCAGGCTGCCGAGCGAGAACGCCGGGGAGATCGACGCGGCGAGGAACGGGAATATGCGGCCGACCCCGAACAGGGCACCGCCGAGCGTGGGGGCGATGAGCCCGACGGTCGAGTAGCGCGCTTGCTCCGCCGCCGCGGCCACCGGGAGCTGCTCGATCGGGACGACGGAGCGTAACGCTCCGACCTCGGCGATGTTGAAGAAGACGTACATCGTTCCCTCGACGAACGCGACCATCGCGATCTGCACGAACGTGATGTGACCGAGCGCGATCGCAGCGACGAGGCTCGCCATCAGGAGAACGCGGACGACGTCCCCGGTGATCATCACCCGCTTGCGCCGAACGCGGTCCGTGAGGACGCCGGCGGCGAAGCCGAAGAGCGCCCACGGCAGGATGCGCGCGAAGCCGACGACGCCGGCCTTCGCAGGCGAGTGCGTGAGCGCGAGCACGAGCAGCGGGTACGCGATCGCCGTCGACTCGGAGCCGATCGTCGACAGGACTTGCCCGGACTGAAGGAGGAGAAAGTCGCGGTTCCTGCGCAGGGGGATGAGCGGGTTGTCGCTCATCCCCGGATCATGCTGCGCGGAAGACCTTGAAGTCGCCGCTGACGGTGCGGCCGCGCACGACGACCGTGGGGCCGTCGCCGACGGCGGCGGGCTCGCTGCCGAGCGGGACCTCCGACGCGAGGTCGCCGCTGACCGAGCCGGCATCGACGTCGAGGTTCGCGCCGGGCGCGATGCCGACCTCGATGTCGCCGGAGACGCTCTGCACCGTGACCGTGCCGGCCCGGACCGATTCGACGCGGACGTCGCCGGAGACCGACTTCACGCTGAGCGAGCCACCGACGGACGCCGCCCACGTGTCACCGGAGACGGACTTCACGTCGAGGTCGCCGCCGATGTTGTCGACGTGCACGTCGCCGCTCACCGTCTTCAGGTCCGCCTTGCCCTCGACGTCGCCGCGGAGGACGAGGTCCCCCGACGCCGTCTTCGTGTCGAGCGACGCGAAACGGCCGCGGAGATCCATGTCGGCCGCCGCGTTCGCGAGGGTCGCCGAGCTGCCGTGCGGGAGAGTCACGCGAACGCGCAGCTTGTTGCTGCCCCAGGTCAGGTCGCCGATCGAGACGACGATGCCGTGCTTGCGGCCGTGGTACTCGACGACGAGCTTGCGTCCCTGGAGCTCGACCGTCGTCTGCTCGAGCACGCGGTCGCCGCCCTCGAGCGTGACGACGGACTCGCCGCTGTCGACGGTCTCGACTTCGATGTCGCCGGCGGGGACCTTGACGACGAGGTCGACCGGGTCGGGTGTGTTGAAGCGATGCTCGGCCATCGTCAGGAGATCCGGAAGATGGGGCGCACCGGCCGCGCCTTGAGCGGGCGGGCGGGCCGGCGGTCGGGCTTCGGCGTGGTGTCGGCGACCCCGGACGGGTCGTCGTAGCTCCAGTGCGCGTCGGCGGGCATCGTCGCGCGGATGAGGAGGTCGGTCATCATCTGTGCTCCTTTCAGCTCCGGCCGTAGCCGGTCAGCCGGCGGCGGCTTCCACCGCCGGACGTGGGGCGCGGCTCGGCGCCGCGCGAGAGGACCTGCACGATCAGGGTGTTGACGGAGAGGCCGTGCGCCCCCGCGAGCGTCTCGAGCCGGTTCTTCAGGCTCTCGGGCAGGCGAAGCGTGATGCGGGCGGTGAACGCCTCGTCGGCGGGCTCTGCCGGAGCGTCCTCGTCGGCGATGTAGACGAGCTCCGGGTCGCCGCCGGCCATGCGCACCTCGATCCGGCCGCTCTCGAGCTGGCCGGAGAGGTCGAGCGCCGCCTCGCCGAGCGCCTCTTGGAAGCGCCGGCCGACGGACGATTCGAGCGCGACGGCGAGCAGCTCGGCCGCCCGGGCGGTCGACTCGTCGCCGACTGCCGCGATCCGGACGAGGTCCTCGCGGAGCGCCTGGACGTATCCTTCGATCTGCATGGCGCCAGTATGACATCATAATGATGTCATTGTCAAGTCACGTTGGCGTCAGAGTAGGCCGCAGAACCTCGCAGTGTTCGGCCATGGCCAGAAACCCCTGCTCCTGAGCGCTCTTTCCGCCGTCCAGATCTGCTCGAGCGGCGTCCAGTGGTCGGCGGTTCCCTTGTGCCGGAAGAGCCAGGCCCCGTAGTGGCGCTGGAAGGTGACGCTCATCTGCAGGCCGCCCCAGTACGGGTCGCCGGTGTCCGTCCAGCTGCCCTCGTACCGGTGGATGCACAGCCAGGCCCGCAGATGGGGCGGGTGCTGGGCGAGCCGCCGCGCCTGCTCGGCCCGGCGGGCCCAGAGCAGGGCGGCCTTGCGGAGATCGCCGGAGCTCATCTCGGTCAGCACGCGCCCGGCCGTCTCGGTGCGCCGGGCTCCCATGACGCGCTCCCAGTGCCACGTCGCCTCCTGGTAGGCGCCGATCTTGTGTCCGAAGTAGACCACCGCGCTCTGCTGGCCGGCCGCAGCCTGGCGGGCTCCGGCTGTGATGAGGACGCAGCCCAGCGCTATGAGCATGGCCGAAGCCACGAGTAATCGCCGCAAGAAACCACCTCCGGTGGATCGATTGCACTGGCGGAGGCCGGACGGGCGCAGTCCCCTGGGCGAGGAGCGCACCGCTCGGCGCGTCTATGCGCCAGCCACGGTAGCTGGCTGGTGTCAGGTTCGGGCTTGAGTACCGACTGTTGCCCGTCTTGAAACGCTTGCAACGGGCGTCACGAACCCGGCGTAGAGCAGCACGGCGCCTGCGGCGATGCCGATCGCGGCGCCGCCGGCGCCGAGCCC
>DATGEH010000101.1:0-17392 GCA_035310325.1 Gaiellaceae bacterium | reverse complement strand
TCATCTATCGCACCGAGCAGCTGGGGCTCGAGTTCGACCGGCCGCTGCTGCGGAAGATGCAGACGTTCGGCATGCCGCTCGTCCCGTCGGCGCTCGCGTTATGGGCGATCAGCTTCGTCGACCGCGAGTTCATCGTCTGGTACAAGAACACGGCCGAGGTCGGCGTCTACTCCGCGGCGCTGAAGATCGCGGGCGTGATCACGTTCGTCATGGTCGCGTTCCGCACTGCGTGGCCCGCGTTCGCGTATTCGATCGAGGACGACGGCGAAGCGCGGCGCACGTACTCGTTCGTGCTCACGTATCTGCTCGCGTTCGCGTCGTGGGTCGCCCTCGTGCTCGGCGCGCTCGCACCGTGGTGGGTGCGCCTGCTGACCGCTCCGCAGTACCAGCGCGCCGAGAAAGGCGTGCCGCTGCTCGTGTTCGCGTTCGCGTTGTACGCCGGGTACACGGTGCTTGCGATCGGCAGCGGCCGAGCGCGGCGCACGCAGTTCAACTGGGTCGTGACCGGCACCGGCGCGGCGGCGAGCATCGGCCTGAACTTCTGGCTCATTCCACGCTGGGGAATGGTGGGCGCGGCGATCTCGATGGTGATCTCGTACGTCGTCCTCTTCATCGGGATGACGCTGTACGCGCAGCGCGTCTATCCCGTGCCGTACCAGTGGCGGCGCGTCGTCACCGCCGTCTGCGCAGCGGTCGGGCTGACGGTCGCGGCGCGCGCCGCGCACCTCGGCCTCGCGCTCTCGGCACTGCTCGTGCTCGCGTATCCCCTCGTCCTGGCCGCGCTCGGCTTCTATCTGCCCGCGGAGCGCATGCGAGTCGCGCGCGTGCTCAGAGCTGCAGCTCCATGAACTTGACGCCTTCGTACGGGTTGTGCGTGTACGGCTCGATCTCGACGAAGCCGAGCGACTGGTAGAGCTCGTACGCCGCCGCCATGTGCGACGGCAGGTTGTCGAGGCGCATCCGCTCGTACCCAAGGGCGCGCGCGTGCTCGATCGAAGCGAGCGCGAGCGCGCGGCCGAGGCCCGCGCCGCGCGCCGACGGCCGCACGTACAGCCGCTTCATCTCGCACACGCCGTCGTCCAGCCGACGCACGCCGATGCAGCCCGCCGGCTCGTCTCCCAGCCAGGCGACGAGCAGCGCGTCGTAACCCGCCGGCAGCCGCGCGACCTCCTCGTCGAAGTCCTGGAAGCAGAGCGAGACTCCGAGCCCGGCCTCGTACTCGCGGAAGAGCGTGCGAACGAGCTCGACGTCGTCCGCTAACGCAATGCGCGGAGCGCCGCGAGGTCGTCCTCGCTCGGCTCCCACTCGCCCGCCTTCACGTTCGCGTACACCTGCTCCGGCTTCGTCGCGCCCGCGATGACCGAGGCGATCGCCGGCATGGCCGCGAGACCGCCGACCGCGACGTCGAGCAACGTGACGCCGCGCTCGCCGGCGAAGCGCTGCAGCGCCTCCGCCTTGTCCCACCGCTCCTCGGCGATCTCGCGCCCGGCGAGCCGACCTTCCGTCGCCTCCTCGCCACGTGTGTACTTGCCCGTGAGCAGACCGCTCGCGAGCGGGAAGTACGGGAGCATGCCGAGACCGAGCCGTTCGCACGCGGGCAGAACATCGTCCTCGACGTCGCGCTTCACGAACGAGTATTCGTTCTGCGCGGAGACGAAGCGCGTCAGGCTGCGCTCGCGCGCGATGCGGTCGGCGTCTTCGATCTGCTGCGCCGTGAAGTTCGAGTTGCCGATGTAGCGCACCTTCCCCTCCTGCACGAGCTCGTGCAGTGCGCCGAGCGTCTCCTCGATCGGCGTCTGATCGTCGGGCTGGTGCATCTGGTACACGTCGACGTAGTCGGTGCGCAGCCGCGCAAGCGAGTGCTCGATGGAGAAGCGGATGTACTCGCGCGAGCCGCGCGGGACGTCGGGAGCATCGTTCTTCTCCATCCCGAACTTCGTCGCGATGAGGAACTTCTCGCGGCGCCCTTCGAGCGCACGGCCGATGAAGTCCTCGCTCGCGCCCTGGCCGTAGATGTCGGCGGTGTCGATGAGCGTGATGCCGGCGTCGAGGGCGGCATCGAGCACGGCCTTGGTCTGGTCGTAGTCGATCCGCGGGCCGAAGTTGTTCGTCCCGAGCCCGACGACCGTGACCTCCGGTCCACCGTTTCCGAGTGTGCGCGTGCGCATGGTCCGGACGCTACCCGTCCGGGTTCGGTCTGCGCGCGAAGTGGCCGCGGGCGCGGAAGCGCATGACGACCTCGCCCTTCTGGTTCACGAGCTCGTGCTCGCCGATGACCGTGCCGCGGCCGGGGCTGTTCTCCGACGGCCAAGTCTCGACGATCCGGCTGCGCCCGGTGAGGACGTCGCCGGGCCGCACCGGAACGAGCCAGCGGAGCTCCTCGACGCCGGGCGACCCGAGGCTCGCGCTGTCGAGCAGGACGTTGCGCACGAAGAGGCCCATGTAGATCGCGGCGCTGTGCCAGCCGCTCGCGATCAGCCCGCCGAACGGCCCTTCCGCAGCCGCCTCCGGATCGACGTGGAACGGCTGCGGGTCGTACCGCCGCGCGAACTCGACGATCTCCTCGGCGGTCACCTCGTACGTGCCGTGCGTCGTCTCGTCGCCCGGCTGGAAGTCCTCCCAGTACTTCACGGAAGCGGCCGCGAGTGGACGACGACGAGCGTCTTCGTCGGGCGCGTGAGCGCAACGTACAGCTCGCGCAACCCCTGCTCGCCACCCTCCTCGGCGATGAGCGCCGGCTCGACGACGACGACGTGGTCGAACTCGAGGCCCTTCGCCTGCCGCGGCGTGAGGATCGGGACCGACACTTCGTCGAAGACGTCGCCGACCGGCGCTGCGAGCGAACGCGGCGCGATGATCGCGAGCAACCCGTCGAACGCTCCGGCTTCGCTCAACGCGATGCGCATCAGTTCGTCTTCCTCGACCTGCACGAGCTTCGGCGGCTCGCCTCCCTGCCGGTACGCGATCGGCGGTTCGACGTCGGGCGCGATGCGGTCGAGCAGCGGCAGTGCGAGGTCCATGATCTCCGCCGGGACGCGATAGGCGTGCCGCAGCTCCTCGATGCGAACGGCGGGGTCAGACCCCGTCGGGGTCTGACCCCATACGTACGGCTCGAGCTCCTCCCACTGGCGGTACGTCACCGGCCCGGTCGCCTGCGCGACGTCGCCGAGCATCGTCAGCGAACCGTCGATCGCGCGGCGCGAGATCGCGAGCAGCTGCATCGGCGAGAGATCCTGCGCCTCATCGACGATCACGTGCCCGTACGCGCGCGGCGGGCCTTCGAGCCGCACGCGCGCCTCGTCGAGCAGCGGCAGGTCGTGCTCGCTCCACCGTAGGTCGGAGACGCGCTTGGGCCGGTCGCGGAGGAGCAGCTTCTGCTCGTCGCGGTCGAGGACGCCCTCCGCCGCTTCCGCGAGCGCCGCAGGCGACGTGAGCAGGCGCCTGACGAGCTTGTCGGCGCGCGGCAGCGGAAGCACGCGGTCGAGGAACTTCGTGAGGAAGCCGTTGCGCCGCAGCGCGCGCTCGAGATCGTCGAAGGTGCGGAAGGCCTGCGGCCCGAGCAGCTCGCCGTAGCGCTCGTAGGAGCGGCGGAGCAGGCTCATGCGGAACCGCTCGCGCGCACGCTGCAGGGCGAGACCCGAGTCGAGCGCCTCCTCGAGCAGCGCGTGCACGTCGCGCTCGCGCACCGAGACGAAGACGCCGTCCGCGTACAGCACGAGCTCCTCCGGCGCCGGCTTCACGGAGAGCTCGACCGCGCGCGCGATCGCTTCGCGCAGCCGCGTGTCCGACTTGAGCAGCGCGACGTCGCGCGCGTCCTCGCGACCGACCTCGATGCCGTCGAGCAGCTCCGTCACGGCGCGCTGCTCGACCGCCTCCTCGCCGAGCGCAGGCAGCACGTGCGAGACGTAGTCCATGAAGGTCGGGTTCGGGCCGACGACGAGCACGCGCCGCAGCTGCTCGCGGTGCGTGAAGAGAAGCCACGACGCACGGTGCAGGCCGACGGCGGTCTTGCCCGTTCCCGGTCCGCCTTGGATGACGAGCGCGCCGTCGGGCTCGGCGGTGATGAGCCGGTACTGGTCGGACTGGATCGTCGCGACGATGTCGCGCATCCGGCCTTCGCGGCGGCGGTCGAGCTCCTCGAGCAGGAAGTCGGAGACGGATGCGCCGTCGACCGCGGAGCCGTCCAGCGCCTCGTCGGAGATGTCGAGCAGCCGGCGCCGCTCGGTGCGGTAGCGGCGGCGCACGGTGACGCGCTGCGGCTCCTGCGGGGTCGCGGTATAGAAGGGCCGCGCGGCGGGCGCCTGCCAGTTGACGACGAGCGGCTCGTGCTCGTCGTCGTGCACCCAGCGACGCCCGATGTAGAGCGGACGCGGCGTCCCGTCGAGCGTCAGGCGCCCGAAGACGAGCCCGCGCTCGGCGTCGTCGAACGTCTTGCGCCGCCGCTTCGCCCAGGCCTCCATCGCAACCGCGGCGTCGCCCGTAGCCATCGCGTCCTGCACGCGATCGAGGCTCGAGCGCATCGAATCGAGGCAGGAGTACGCGTTGTCGACGAACGCCTGTTCCTGCTGCAGCTCCGGATGCGGCATACAGTCAGCCTAATGAAGCTCGGCCTCAATCTCGGCTACGCGACGCCCGGAACGAATCCGGCGGAGCTCGCGCCGCTCGTGAAAGAGGCGGAGCGGCTCGGATACGACTCCGTGTGGGCCGCCGAGGCGTGGGGCACCGATGCCGTCAGCGTGCTCGCGTGGATGGCGGCGTCGACGAGCCGGATCAAGGTCGGCTCGGCGATCATGCAGATCCCGGGACGCACGCCGGCAAACACGGCGATGACGGCGGCGACGCTCGATCTCATGTCGGGCGGCCGCTTCATCCTCGGCCTCGGGACGTCGGGACCGCAGGTCGTCGAGGGCTGGCACGGCGAGCCGTGGGGAAAGCCGCTCGTCAAGACGCGCGAGTACATCGAGATCGTCCGCTCGGCATTGCGACGCGACGTCGTCGAGCACCAGGGCGAGCACTACCGCATCCCGTACGACGGGCCCGGCGCGACGGGGCTCGGCAAGCCGCTGAAGATGATGTTGCGGCCGCTGCGCGCCGACGTCCCGATCTATCTGGCGGCGATCGGGCCGAAGAACGTCGCGCTTGCGGCCGAGATCGCCGACGGCTGGCTGCCGATCTTCGTCCATCCCGAGCGCTTCGACGATGCGTTCGGCGCGAGCATCTCCGGCGCGCGCGCGGGCTTCGAGATAGCGGCGACGGCGATGGTGCTCGTCGGCGACGACGTGCAGGCGCTGCGCGACTCGCTCAAGCCGCACCTCGCCCTGTACGTCGGCGGCATGGGCGCGAAGGGCAAGAACTTCTACAACTCGCTCATGGGCCGCTACGGCTGGGAGGCCGAGGCTACGCGCATCCAGGAGCTCTACCTCGGCGGCAAGCAGCGCGAGGCGATCGCGGCGGTGCCGGACGAGCTCGTCGACGCGGTCTCGCTCGTCGGGCCGAAGGAGCGGATCCGCGACCGGCTCGAGGCGTGGCGCGCGTCGCCGGTGACGACGCTCATGGTCGGCTCGCCGCAGCCGGAAGCGCTGCAGGTGCTCGCCGAGCTCGTGCTCTAGGTGAGGGCGAGCATCGATCACGTGCAGCTTGCTGCGCCGCGAGGATGCGAAGAGGAGGCGCGTCGATTCTTCGGTGGTCTACTCGGACTCGATGAAGTGGAGAAGCCCAAGCAGCTCCGGGCGCGCGGCGGCATTTGGTTCGCGCTTGGCGATCAGCAGCTGCACATCGGCGTCGAGGAGCCCTTCGCGCCCGCCCGGAAAGCGCACGTCGCGCTTCGAGTGGGCATTGACGAGCTCGATCGAATCGCCGCCGCGCTCCCGAACGTCGAATGGGACGAGTCCCTTCCCGGCGTCAGGCGCTTCTATACGGCCGACCCGTGGGGCAACCGCATCGAACTGAAGGCCGGAGCCAACGCGCAGCGTTAGCGAAGGCCGAACCCACCGCAGCACTTCCAGCGATTTGCCCCCTTAAATGCCTAGTCCCCACGAACCCGAGGGCTCGCAGGGACTTGGCAAGAGGGAATCTGTCACACGGGCGCGGGCCTGTCAAGCAGGGTCCGCGCCCGGGCGACGTGGACGGCCTGCTTGAGGGCATCGATGTCGTAGGCGCCGTAGTGGCGGCGGTCGTTGACGAAGAACGTCGGCGTCCCCGCGACGCCGCTGAGATCGGCGCTTTCGACGTCGTCGGCGACCCGGGACGCGAACCGGTGCTCCCTGAGGTCGTCGCCGAAGCGGTCGACGTCGAGCCCGAGCTGCTCGGCGTAGGCGACGAGGTCCTTCGCCTGCAGCGCGTCCTGATGCTGGAACAGGAGCTCGCGCATCTCCCAGAACTTCCCCTGGTCGCCGGCCGCCTCGGCCGCTTCCGCGGCGAGAAAGGCGTTCGGATGGACGTCGGTGAGCGGAAGGTGGCGCCAAACGTAGCGGAGGTCGCCGACCTCGGCGAGCAGCTCGCGGACGACCGGCTCCGCCCGACCGCAGTATGGGCACTCGAAGTCGCCGTATTCGAGCAGGGTGACGGGGAAACCGTCGTCGCCGCGGACGTGGTCGTGCTCGGGATCGACCGCCACGGCGAGGTCGACGATCGACTCGGCTGTCCCCAATAGGGCGCGAGCCCGCAGCGGTCTCGGCAGCGCACGGATCGCCCGGAACACGGCGTAGCCGAGCACGGACGCGCACAGAGCGGCGGAGAGGATGCCGAGCTTCGCCTCCTCGAGCTGCTGCCCGGTGAAGGCGAGCGAGGCGATCAGGAGCGCCACCGTGAAGCCGATGCCCGCGACCGCGCCCGTCCCGGCGGCGGCGCCCCAGCCGACCGGAAGCCGCAGCCGTTGCCTGCTCGCCCGGGAGACGAGCCACGAGCCGCCGACGACGGCGACCGGCTTGCCGACCACGTAGCCCACCACGATGCCGAGCGTGATCGACGACGTGAAGGCATGCGCGAGGAAGCTCCCGCTGATGTGCACGCCTGCGTTCGCCAACGCGAAGAGCGGCACGATGGCGTAGCTCGACCACGGGTGCCACTGACCCTGCAGCCGCTCATTCGGCGAGACCGCCGCCCTCAGCCCGAAGCGGGCGACGCGCTCGAGCTCCGGCGTCGGCTGTTCTCTGAAGCGGCGGAAGAGGTCGCTCGCCCGCTCGAGGTCGCCGCGCTCCGCGGGATACGCCCACGTCAGAAGCCCCATCGCGAGGCCGACGATGATCGGATCGACGCCCGACTTCTGCACGGCAACCCACACGGCCACGCCGATCCCGAAGTAGACGAGCCCCCAGCGCATGCGCACGAGAACAAGCGTGACGGCGACCGCGAAGAGCGCAAGCCCGACGAGCAGCGGCATCACCTCGAGGTGATTCGTGTACGCCGTCGCGATGACGAGCAACGCGGCGATGTCGTCGACCACGAGCACCGTCAGCATGAAGGCGCGGATGCGGCCGGTGAGATTGGGGCCGACGAGGGCGAGCATCCCGAGCGCGAACGCCGTGTCGGTCGACATCGTCGTTCCCCAGCCGTGCGCCGACGGCTTGCCGGCGTTGAATGCGAGGTAGATCAGCACCGGCAACGCGAGGCCGATCGACCCTGCGACGAGCGGCAGGATGACGCGGCGCCGCTCGCGCAGCTCACCGAGGTCGTACTCGCGCCGCGCCTCGAGCCCGACGACGAAGAAGAAGAACACCATCAGGCCGTTGTTGATCCAGAGACGGAGATCCTGCGTCACGCCCTGGTGGCCGACGCTGATCGCGAGGTCGGTCGACCACACGCGCGCGTAGCTCGCGCCCGCCGCGTTCACCCAGACGAGCGCGGCGACCGTTGCTCCGAGCAGGAGCGCGGCGCTGCCCGTCTCCGTGCGAAGGAATGTCCTGAGCGGAGTCGGGTGTTCCTTCGTCCCTTCGGTTTGTCCGGTGAGGGCGGCCGCCGCCATGCGCGAATTGTCGATGATGGAGGCGTGCCTCCGTTGTCAAGGCTGCCGCGACGGGCCCGGATCATGCTCGGCCTTGCCGCCGCGGTCCTGCTCGCGATCGTCCTCGTCGCTCCCGTCGCAATCCGCTCGTCGGGCGGGAAGCCGTGCGCGAAGACGATTGCGTACCGCGGCCGGATCTACACCGCGCGCGCGGCGTCGTCGTTCGTGCAGTCCATCGCGATCGGCGTCGGCGTGGCGTCGGGCTGCGGGTCGCCGCCGGCGAACGTCAACATCCGGTCGGTGTCGGGCATCCCGCCCGCGCGGGCAATCGCTCTCGCGACCGACGCGAACACGCTGTACGTGCGGAAGGATCTGAAGGCGACGCCGATCCCGTAGACGCCGAGCGAGGCGAGGCCCATCAGGATCGCGATCGTGAGCGGCGACGTGCGCCGATGCGACAGACGCGCCGGGCCTCGACGCCGCTCGCGCCGGCAGGGAGACGCAGGTGGACGGGATGGGGCGGGTGCAGCGCCCGCACGTGCGTCCAGCGTTGGAGGTACTTCGTCGGATCGACGGCGCCGTCGTACTGCAGGTGGAGGAGCGAACGCGGATGGATCTCGAAGTGCAGATGCGGCGACGTCGTGATCGCGTCGCCCGTGTTGCCGACGAAGCCGATCACCTCTCCCGCACGCACGATGTCCGAGTGGACGATCGCGGGCGCGTAGCCGGAGAGGTGCGCGTAGTAGAATTCGTTGCCCAGGTGGTCGCGGACCCAGATGGCCCAGCCGCCGATGTCCCCCCACTCTGCGCGGTTTATGGACCCCGAGGCAACCGCGACGACCGGCGTTCCGAGCGCGGCGAAGATGTCGTCGCCGTGATGCCAGTGAGTCTTGATGTCGGTGCGCGGGGCGCCGTACGTGTCTCCGAAGCTCGCCGGCCCGGCGACGGGGAAGATGTACCCGCGTTGCCCGAGCGGCGGTGTCAGCTTCAGGGGTTGGTGCAGCTTGTGCTTCCGGCGCGGGTGCGCCCCGGGCATGCTCATGCCCCTCTCGACCGTCCCGTAGCGCACCGGTACCGGGGCGGTGGTGGTCGGAAGAGCGGTCGTGACGGGGAGCGTTGCCGTCGTCACCGGTGCGGTTGTGACGGTCTGCGTCGACGTCGTGTCGGTCGTGCTCGTGCTCGTGGTCGTGGTGTCGTCCGCGTACGCAGGAACGGCGATCGCGAGGGCGGCGGCAACCACGGCCAGAACCCCGGCGCGCATCCCAGGGGCATTGCCCCTCCGGCCGGTCGCTAACCCACGGCGGGGTCAGACACCGGGACATGTCCGGGTGTCTGACCCCGCCGTCAGGCGATCACGCGGTACACCTGGAACACCTCGGCGTACTCGCGGTTCACGTTGACGCCGTGGGTTCGCGCGACGTTCCAGACGTATTCGGGGTTCGCGTAGCGGCGGTGCTGCTGGGAGGCGTATTTCTCGAGCGCAGCGACCTTCCGCTCGATGTGCGACTTCTCCAGCGCCACGTACCACTGATACGAGAAGTCGAAGTTGTTCCACGGGATCTCGTACCCGAGGATCGTGGTCCGCTTGAACGCGCGCAGGCCTTCCTGCGCAATCGTCTGATGATCCTGGTGGATGTCGTGCAGGCTCGGCTGGAAGACGACGTCCGGCCTCCACTCCTCCCACAGCGCGACGAGGTGCTCGAGGATGTCCTGCCGGCGCTCGGGGAAGGTCCGCACGTCGAAGTCGTGCACGGTGAGCCGGTCATCGGGGATGCCGAGCGACGTCGTCGCGTCGCGCACCTCGCGCGCGAGCGTGTCGGGCGCGAACCCGTCCGGCAGCGACCGGGTCGCGATCGAGAACGCGACGTATCGCACGTCGCAACCCGCGTCGACGAGTCTCGCCATCGTTCCGCCGCAGCCGAATTCGCCGTCGTCGGTGTGCGGTGCGAGGACGAGCGCCTTCTTCCACTGCTCGATCACGCGAGCACCGGCTCTCGCTCGACGATCTGCGCCTCTTCACGGACGCGCGGCGGCGGGCGCGCGAACGCGACGAGGCCGATGAGCAGCCAGGTCGTCGGATCCTCGAAGAAGTCGTTGTAGAAGAGCGAGTGGCAGAAGATGGCCGCCAGCGTGAGCCCGGCGACGAGGGAGACGCTGCGTCCCGACCGGAACGCAGCCCCCGCCAGCGCCCAGAGCATCCAGACGAAAAGCGCGAGGCCGGGCAGGCCGGTCTCGGCCGCGACCGTCACCGGCGAATCGTGCGAGGCGGCGGTGCTCAGGTTCTTCTTTCCGTGCAGGCGTTTCACACGTGCAGCGTACGCATGCTTGAAGCCGCCGACGCCGACACCGAGCGCGGGATGGGCCGCCGCGATCCGGATTCCGTTCGCCACGAGGCTCGAGCGCCCGCTCGTCGCGCTGTTGATGCCGCTCGACGTGTGGTGCTGGATGGAGCGGCGCACCTGTGGCTGCGCGACCGCGAGCCCTCCGAGCACGAGGGCAGCGAGCACGACCGCGAACAGCGCGCGCCAGCGCCAGGCGACAAAGGCGACGCCTGCGACCGCGACGAGGAGCGCGGCGAAGCTCGACTGGGAGAAGGAGATCAGGAGCCCGAGCCAGGTGACGACGAGCACACCGAGAGCCGCCCAGGCCAGGCGCACCGAGCGGCCGCGCACGATGAGCACGACGCTCGGCACCATCGCGACGACGAGGAATCGTCCGTAGACGGACGGATCCCAGAACACGGAGTTGACCCGGAAGAAGCCCGCGTACGCGTTCGAGGTGATGACCTTCGGATTCTCGAAAACGTTGCGCGTGTCGTACTGGTAGAAGCCGACCGCCGCGAAGATGAGCCCCATCAGCGTCACCTCGGCGTACAGCAGACGCAGGCCGATGCGACTCCACGGCAGGCGCGCGACCGCGATCGCGATGATGGTGAACGGCACGTAGAAGGCGAGCATCTCGGTTGCGCCCTCGTGTACGTCCTTCGTCCAACCGAGCGACAGCCCGGTCCAGCCGATGAAGAGCGCCAGCGGCCAAGCGACGGGGCCGAGCTCGCGCACGCGCAGCTCGTCGTGCACGAGCTCCCATCCGAGCAGAATCGCGGCGGCGAGGATCACCACGTAGAGCGGCACGAGGAGCTGATGCCCGAGCGCGCCGACACGCACGGGGACGCAGGCGAGCGCGGCGAGCGGGAAAAGCCACGGCTCGCGGCGGAAGATGCCGGCGACGGCGACGGCGATCGCCAGCGCGGCGAAGAATCCGCCGACGATCTCACCCGGCTTGTCGGGTGCGAGCGCGGCAGCGAGCACGCATGCGCCGATCGCGGTGAAGCCGAGCCCTGCGAGCCGGTCGCGCCTCGTCTTTCCCGTGAGCAGGAGCGCGAGCCCGAGGCACGCGATCGGGCCGCCGAGGCGCGCGATGCCGATCACCGGACCGCCACCACTGCCCCGTCGCTGCGCCCGTGCTCGGTGACGACGAGCGCGTACGTGCCCGGCCGGGCCGGCGCGCGCAGCGTGAGCACCGGCCCGCGCGCGAAGCCGTGCCGCGAGCCCAGCCTCCAGCCGTACCGCTTCGCGTCGGTGGAGACGCCGATGGCGAACTTCGAGCCGGCGCGAACGCCGGTGATGCGGTGGTTCGCGAGCGTGATGTAGCGCAGGCGGACGCGCAGCGACCACCGGTCGGCCGCCGGCGTCTCGTTGCCGGCCGCATCGACGGCGCCGACCTCGAGGGTGTACACGCCGGGAGGTAGCAGCGCGAAGCCGTCGCGGCCGTACCACGCGATCTTCCCCTGCGGCTTGCCGGAATGGGACGGGCCGAGGATCTTGCGGCCGCGGAGGTAGACGACGACGCGCGCGCGCTCGCTCAACGTGTAGCGAATCGCGACCGAGTCGGCCTGGTGGTCGCCGTCGGGCGAGAACGCGTCACGGCTCAGGGCTGCGGTACGGATCTCGGGCGCGACCGAGTCGAGCACGATCGGGTTCGGGAGCAGGATCGTGCGGTGCTGGTTGCGAAGATGGATCTCGACGCGGTACGTCCCCTGCCGGGCGAGCGTGCCGGTGTCGGTGCGGCCGCCCCACGTGAAGACGTTCAGGCCACGCGGCCGGGGCTTGTCGGCGACGAGCGTCCGTACGAGCTGCTGCCCGGCGCTGAGCACCGTCACGGTCACGCGGTCGCTGTGGCGGAGCTTGATGCGGATGCTCGCCTGGCTGTGGGCCGGCGAGAACACCCTGGTCACGATCGTCCCGGTGATCGGGCTCTTGACGAGCTTCAGGCGCTCGGTGATCGCAAAGGCCGCGGCCGTGGCGATGAGAAGGCCCACGAGGGTCCCCGTCGAGAGAAGCCGCTGCAAAGCAGCAAGAGTCTAGTGCGCGGTGTTATGCGGGTCTGGCGACGACCCGCGGCGTCACCCACGCGCGCACGCCGTAGGCGGCGAGCCCGACGAGCAGGGCGCTCAGGCCGATGCCGAGGATCCAGTTCGCCTGCGGCACGTTGAGCAGCTTCAGGCCGCTGAGCGTCAGGGTCGTGCCGAGCGCGAGGCGAAGGATGCCCTGCGGCAGCTTCACGCTGAACCGGCTCGAGATGAGGATGCCGGGGATCGAGCCGGTGAGCAGCCACGCCGTCGCGTGAAAGTCGACGTTGCCGCCGACGATGTGTCCGATGCCCGCGACCCAGAGCAGCGCGGCCGCATGGAAGATGTCGGTGCCGACGATCTTCGAGAGCGTCAACGGGTAGACGAGCACCATCACGAGGCCGAAGAACGTGCCGCTGCCGACCGACGTGAGGCCGACGACGAATCCGAAGACCGCGCCGATCGTGAGCGCGATGATCTTGTCGCGGCGGGAGAGCAGGAACGGCGCGTCGTCGGGCTGGATGCCGCGCTTGATGACGCCCTTGGCGAGGAAGCCGAGGCCGCCGGCGACGAGGGCGGCGCCGACCGCGTAGCCCTCGTACGACTGCGCTGTCGCGCCGTAGCGGTGCTTGATCCACGTCGCGGTTGCGACGCCGAGCAGCGACAGCGGGCCGGACCCGAGGAACATCCAGAGGGCGAGCCGCGCGTGCACGGTGCCGAGGCGGCGATGCCGGATCGCACCGAAGGTCTTGAAGATCGCGCCGTGGAAGATGTCGGTGCCGACCGCATACGTCGGCTTGAAGCCGAACGCGATGACGAGGATGGGCGTCATGAGCGAGCCGCCGCCCATGCCGGTCACGCCGACGATCGTGCCGAGCAGCAGACCTGTCAGCATGAACTGCCAGGTCACAGAACCATCCCGGCCGCGACGGTCTCGTTCGTCGCCTCGTCGAGGAGGATGAACGCGCCGGTCGAGCGATTGTCGACGTACGCGTCGACGCAGAGGGGCTCGGCGAGCCGCAGCCGGACGACGCCGATCTCGTTGAGCGCGAGCCGCTCCGGTGCGGGAATGTGAGCGAGCGTGACGATGTCGGTGACGGAGACGAGCTCGTCGACGACGGCGCGCACCGTTCGCGTCGTGTGCTTCACGGCGAGCTTCGCGCGCGGCTCGAGCGGGTGCTCGCTCATCCAGCAGACGCGCGCCTCGAGCTCGCGCACGACCGCGGGCGGCGCATCGGGATCGGCGAGCATCTCGCCGCGGCTCGCGTCGACGTCGTCGGCGAGCCGAATCGTGACCGACTCGCCCGGCAGCGCTTCGCCGCCGGGCTCGACTGCGGCAACGCGCGTGTGCAGACCCGACGGCAGGACGACGACCTCGTCGCCTTCGCGCCACACGCCGCCGGCGACCTGGCCGGCGTACCCGCGATAGTCGCTGCCGACCGGCCGGATCACCCACTGCACCGGGAAGCGGCGATGCTCGAAGTCGCGATCGGTCGCGATCTCGACCGACTCGAGGTGCTCGAGCAGCGCCGGGCCGTCGTACCAGGGCATGTGCTCGGAGGCGTCGACGACGTTGTCTCCGTGCAGCGCCGACACGGGAATCACCTGCAAATCGGGCAGTCCAAGCGTCTCCAGCTCGCGCGCGATCTCGTCGTAGCGCTCCTCCGACCAGTCGACGAGATCCATCTTGTTGACGGCGACGACGACGTGCGGGATGCCGAGGATCGAGACGATGTAGGCGTGGCGGCGGGTCTGCTCGACGACGCCGCTGCGCGCGTCCACGAGGATGATCGCGAGCTCCGCGGTCGAGGCGCCCGTGACCATGTTGCGCGTGTACTGCACGTGGCCGGGAGCGTCGGCGAGCTGGAAGCGGCGCGACGGCGTGACGAACGACCGGTACGCGACGTCGATCGTGATCCCCTGCTCACGTTCTGCGCGCAGGCCGTCGGTGAGCAGTGCGAGGTCGACCGTGTCGTAGCCGCGGCGGCGCGACGCCTCCTCGATGTGCTCCATCTGGTCGACGAAGATCTGCTTCGTGTCGTAGAGCAGGCGGCCGATCAGCGTCGACTTCCCGTCGTCGACGGAGCCGCACGTCACGAGCCGGAGCAGCTCGGTCCTAGAAGTAACCGACACGCTTCCTGTCCTCCATCGCCGCTTCGCTGAACCGGTCGTCAGCGCGCGTCTCGCCGCGCTCGGTGACGCGCGTCGCCGCGATCTCGGTGACGACCTCGTCGATGGTGCGCGCCTCGGAGAGGACGCCGCCCGTGCACGACATGTCGCCGACGGTGCGGAAGCGCACCGACGCGGTGAACGGCTCCTCGCCGGGCAGCCGCTCGACGAAGTCCGACGACGCGTAGAGCATCCCGTCGCGGTGGAAGACCTCGCGCTCGTGCGCGAAGTAGATGAGCGGCAGCTCGAGCCGCTCGCGCGCGACGTACTGCCACACGTCGAGCTCGGTCCAGTTCGAGATCGGGAAGACGCGCACGTGCTCGCCCTTGCGGACGCGCGCGTTGTAGAGGTTCCACAGCTCGGGGCGCTGCGCGCGCGGATTCCATTGCCCGAAATCGTCGCGGAACGAGAAGATCCGCTCCTTCGCGCGGCTGCGCTCCTCGTCGCGGCGCGCACCCCCGATCGCGGCGTCGAAGCCGTGCTCCTCGATCGCGTCGAGCAGCGTCGTCGTCTGCAGGCGGTTGCGCGACGCGCGCGGCCCCGTCTCGTCGACGACGCGGCCCTTGTCGATCGACTCCTGCACCGACGCGACGATCAGGCGCTCGCCGAGCTCGGCGACGCGGCGGTCGCGGAACTCGATCGCCTCGGGGAAGTTGTGCCCCGTGTCGACGTGCATGATCGGGAACGGGAACTTGCCCGGGCGGAACGCTTTCTCGGCGAGGCGCAGCAGGACGATCGAGTCCTTGCCGCCGGAGAAGAGGACGACGGGGCGCTCGAGCTCGGCGGCCACCTCGCGGAAGATGTGGATCGCCTCGGCCTCGAGCTCGTCGAGGTGCGTCAGCGTGCGCGCCACGGTGCTCAAGCCTCGACTTCCGCCGGAATGAGGTTCAGTTCGGCCAGTAGGTCGAGCACGAGCGCAGCCGACTCAGTCGGCGTCTGCCCGGTCGTATCGAGCCGCAGCTCAGGATTGCGTGGCTCTTCGTACGGCGCCGAGACGCCCGTGAAGTCCTGGAGCTCGCCGGCGAACGCCGCCGCGTAGAGGCCCTTCGGGTCGCGCCGGGCGCATTCCTCGACCGGCGTCGCGATATGCACCTCGACGAACGGCGCGTGCTGCTCGACGAGGGAGCGCGCGTGCCCTCGCTCCTCCTCATAGGGTGAGATCGCGGACACGACGACGGCGGCGCCGGCCCGGGCGAGCCGCGCGGCGACCCAGCCGATGCGCGCAATGTTCGCATCGCGGTCTTCCTTCGAGTAGCCGAGGCCTTTCGAGAGATGGGTTCGCACGATGTCGCCGTCGAGATGGTCGACGACGAAGCCCCGGCGCTCGAGCTCCGGCTCGACGATGTTCGCGATCGTCGTCTTGCCGGAGGCCGAGAGGCCGGTGAACCAGACGACGAAGCCGCTCACGAGCCCTCCTCCGTGTGCAGCCCGCACTCGGTGCGGTCGCTGCCGGCCCACCGGCCCTCGCGGCCGCTGCCCGGCAGTGTTGAGTGGATGTCGCCGATGGACGCGTAGCCCCGGTCGTGGAGGGCGTTGTAGGGCAGCCCGCGCTCGCGGATGTACGCCCAGCAGTCGTCGTCGCTCCAGTCGGCGAGCGGGTTCGCCTTCCAGAGCTCGTGCTGCTCGTCCCAGGCGAGCTTGGCCGCGGAGGCACGGGTTGGCGACTGGTCGCGGCGCAGCCCGGTGATCCAGCAGTCGAGGTCGAGCAGCGCCCGGTTCAGCGGCTCGAGCTTCGCGATCGCGACGTAGAGATCCGAGTTCGTCTCCCAGAGCTTGTCCTCGACCGGCGCGCCCGCGAAGACCTCGACCTTCGTGTCGTACCGCCGCTCGACCTCGCGCCACAGCTCGTATGTCTCCGGGAAGAGATAGTGCGTGTCGAGCGCGAAGACGCGCGCGTTCGGCTCGAGCGCGAAGAGCATGTCGAGCAGCACCGACTCCTCCTTCTGGAAGGAGCAGGCGAGCGACACGCGGCCCGGGAAAGACTCGAGGACGAAGGCGAGCACGTCCTCGGCCCTCAGGCTTTCGATGTCAGCCGGCAGGTGCAGACTCGTTGCCAAGCAAGACCTCCTTCAGTGTGTCGCCGCGCAGGCCGAGGCGGAGCGTCTCGAGCGGGATCACCTCGTCGGGCGGGATGTTCCCGAGGTTGACGTTCGGGCCGAAGTGCTGGACGAACCACGCCTGCGAGCCCTTCGTCGGCGCCTCGAAGATGAGGTCGGCGATCGAGATCTCGTGCGCGATCTCGTCGATGAGGCCGGTGCGCATGTCGCCGTCCTTGCGGAAGATGCCGGCGGTGCCGCCCTCGCGCGCCTCGGTGATCACCTTCCAGGCGCCGGCCTCCTTCTCTTCCTTGATCCACTCGACCCACTGGTACGGCGCGAAGACGACGTCGGGATCTTTCGAGCCGACCTCGGACAGCACGGTGAAGTCACGGGCGAAGTCGGCGATGAGCTCGAGCTTCTCGTCGCGCGGAATGTCGATCGTGCCGTCGGAGATCTCCACGTGCGAGAAGCGGTGCTCGAGGAGCCACGCCTTGAACTCGTCCATGCGACCGCGCACGTAGACGACCTCGAACAGGGTGCCGCCGCAGACGACGGGCGTGTCGAACGAGCGGTAGAGCGCGATCTTCTTCTCGAGGTTGTTCGTGACGTAGCTCGTGCCCCACCCGAGCTTGACGATGTCGACGAACTGTCCGCCCGTGTCGAACATCCCCTCGATGTCGCGCAGGTTGAGACCCTTGTCGATCACGTGCGTGAGCCCTTCCGCGCGCGGCTTGCCGGGCCGCGATGGGAGGTTCAGGAAACCGTCGTTAAAAGCGTGCATAGAGCTCCTCCAGCTTCTTCGTGGCCGCAGCCTGGACGTCGTGGTAGAGCGAGTTGCCGTGCGCGTCGATGCCGACCGTGAGCGGGCCGAAGTCCTTGACGCGGAACTTCCAG
>DATGEH010000100.1:0-5292 GCA_035310325.1 Gaiellaceae bacterium | reverse complement strand
CCTGGACGTACTCGAGAAATGCCTGCTCATCATGGGGTATCTCTACGGCAGCCATGGCTCCTCCGGGACCGAACGATCGTTAGGGTAATCGTATCCCCAGCAGACGAAACGAGCTAACCCGCGCCGCCGCCCGGCTCTTTGCGGAGAAGGGCTACCACGGCACCTCGATCGGCGACCTCGCCGAGGCCCTCGGGGTGCAGAAGGGGTCGCTCTACTCCCACATCGAATCGAAGGCCGACCTGCTGTGGGAGGTCGCGCGGGAGGGCGCCGAGGCGTTCCACGCCGCACTCGATGCGGTGCCCGACGAAGGGCCCGCCGTCGACCGGATTCGCGCCGCGCTGCGCGCGCACCTGCGCGTCGTCGCCGAGCAGCTGGACATCGCGACGGTCTTCATCCGCGAGTGGCGGTACCTCGAGGGCGAGCGGCGAGCGACATTCGTCGCCGAGCGCCGCCGCTACGAAGAGCGCTTTCGCGCGCTCTTCCGCGAAGGGCGCGAGCTCGGAGAGCTGCGCACCGACCTCGACGACGGCACCGCCGCGCTGCTCGCGCTCTCGTCGGCGAACTGGGCGTACACGTGGCTGCGCCCGAACGCGGACACGGACGATCTCGCCGACCGCTTCACCGCGCTCCTCCTCGACGGCATGCGCGGGTACGCCAGCCGCTGAGGTCCACAATGAGGACGTGCAGGCAGTCCTCGTCGTCAACCCGTTCGCCAGCCGCGTCACAGAGACGAAGCTCGCAGCCGTGCAGGCAGAGCTCGCGCGCGTCACCGACCTCCGCGTCCTCCTTACGGAGCGTCAGGGTCACGCCGTCGAGCTCGTCGCCGAAGCGTCACGGAGCAGCGACGTCGTGTTCGTGTATTCCGGCGACGGCGGCTTCAACGAAGCGCTGAACGGGCTCGCGGCCGACATCCCGATCGGCTTTCTGCCCGGCGGCGGAACGAGCGTGCTTTCACGTGCACTCGGCCTGCCCGCCGATCCGATCGACGCAGCCCGCCGTCTCGTCGACGCAATCGCGCACGAGCGCACGCGGCGGATTACGCTCGGCCGCGTGAACGGACGCCGATTCGCGTTCAGCGCGGGCATCGGGCTCGACGCGGAAGCAGTGCGTCGCGTCGATTCGCTCGGTCGTAAAGAAGACGGACGGCGCCCAGGGGACATCGCGTTCGCGCTCGCCGTGCTGCGGTCGCTCGCGTCGTACCGCGGGCACATGGAGCCGCAGCTCGAAGTGAAGGGCTTCGGGCGTGCTGCGTTCGCGCTCGTCGCGAACGGAAGCCCGTATACGTACGCGAAACGCGTGCCGCTGCCGATCGCACCCGAGGCGCAATTCGAGCTCGGCCTCGATCTCGTCGCGCCGGTGCGCGTGCGCAGACGCACGCTCGTGCCGACGGCCCTGGCAATCCTCTTCGGCCACGCGCACAACAGGGGCAAGACGCTGTACGGCCACGACCTCGACCGGCTGGAGGTCGTCTGCGACCGGCCGATGGCGCTGCACGCCGACGGTGAGGACCTCGGCGACGTCTCGGAGGCGACCTTCGAGGCCGAGCGCGGCGCGGTGTCGGTGCTCGCCTGACTGAGTAGGCTTCCGGCGATGGCCAAGGTCGCGCCCGGGGAGCACGAGCTTCGCCGCGTCATCGACGAGGACCGCGAGGTCAGCGGTCTCGGCGAACAGGAGCTGCTCGACCTGTATCGCTCGATGGTGCTGCTGCGAACGTACGACGAGCGCTCGCTCGTCTACCACCGGCAGGGACGCATCGGCACCTACGCGATCTTCTGGAATCACGAGGCGATGCAAGCCGGCTCGGTGCATGCGCTGGAAGACGGGGACTGGATCTTCCCGAGCTACCGCGAGTCGGCGATCGGTCTCCTACGCGGGATACCGCCCGCGACGGTGCTGCACTGGTGGCGCGGTCATCCGGCCGGCTGGTGGAACCCGGCCGACTACAACGTCGCCTCGATCTGCGTCCCGATCGCGACCCATGTTCCGCATGCCGCCGGGCTCGCCTGGGGGAAGAAGCTGAAGGGCGAACGCGCGTGCGCGATCACGTACTTCGGCGACGGCGCGACGAGCGAGGGTGCCTTCCACGAGGGCGCGAACTTCGCCGCCGTGATGGGTGCGCCGCTCATCCTCTTCTGCAACAACAACCAGTGGGCGATCTCGACGCCGCTCTCGAAGCAGACGCGTGCCGAGGCGCTCTCGGACAAAGCTGTCGGCTACGGCATGCCCGGCGTTCGCGTCGACGGCGGCGATGTCCTCGCGGTGTACGAGGCGACGCGCGAGGCGGTCGAGCTCGCGCGCGGCGGAGGAGGCCCGACGTTCATCGAGGCGGTGACGTACCGCGCCGCACCGCACGCCACCGCGGACGATCCGACCGTGTACATCGACCAGGAGCGGGTCGAGGAGGAGCGCAAGAACGAGTGCCTCGGCCGGTACGAGCGCTATCTGCGCAAGCTCGGCATCCTCGCCGACGACCTCGAGACCGAGATCAAGGCGGAGGCCGCCGAGGCGATGCGCACGGGCATCACAGAGGCCGAGGCCGAGCCGGAGCCCGACCCTGAGCTCGTGTTCGACCACGCGTACGTCGACCCCCCTCCGGAGGCGCGCGATGGCTGAGCTGCTCCTCGTCGAGGCGGTGAACGACGCGCTGCACACCGAGCTTGCGCGCGACGGCACGGTCATGGTTATGGGCGAGGACGTCGGCGTCGCCGGCGGCGTGTTCCGCGCGACCGCAGGCTTGCAGGAGCGCTTCGGCGCCGACCGCTGCGTCGACACGCCGCTCGCGGAGGCGGGCATCCTCGGTACCGCGATCGGGCTGTGCATGGCCGGCTGGCGGCCGGTGTGCGAGATGCAGTACGACGCGTTCTCGTATCCGTGCCTCGACCAGCTGATCACGCACGTCGGCCGCTACCACTGGCGTACCGGCGGCGCGATGGAGTTCCCGCTCGTCGTGCGCATGCCGTACGGCGGCGGGGTGCGCGCACCGGAGCTGCACGACGACTCGCCGGAGACCTACTACGTGCACACGCCCGGCGTGAAGGTTGCGATCCCGTCGACGCCTGCCGACGCGAAGGGATTGCTCGCCGCCGCGATCCGCGATCCGGACCCCGTCGTCGTGCTCGAGCCGAAGCTCATCTATCGCAGCGAGCGCGGCGAGGTTCCCGAAGGCGACTACGTCGTGCCGCTCGGGAAGGCGCGCATTGCGCGGGAGGGAACCGACGTGACGCTCGTCGCGTACGGCGCGATGGTGCCGCTGTGCGAGCGCGCCGCCGACGAGCTCGCCGACGTGTCGGTCGAGGTGCTCGACATCCGCTCGCTCAAGCCGCTCGACGAGGACGCGCTGCTCGCGTCGGCGGCGAAGACGGGGCGCGTGGTGATCGTGCAGGAGGCGCCTCGCGTCGCCGGATTCGGCGCCGAGCTCGCCGCGGTCCTCGCGGAGAAGGCCATGCTCGACCTGCGCGGCCCGGTGCTGCGCGTCACCGGCTACGACGTGCCGTATCCGTACTGGAAGATCGAGGACGCGTACATGCCGTCGGTCGAGCGCGTCGTCACCGCAGTCCGCCGCTTGCTCGAGTTTTGATCCACGAACTCCCGCTCGAGGAGCGCACGCTGCGCGGGACGTTCTCGCGCGACTACCCGCCGGTGCTGACGATCGAGCCGGGCGACTCCGTGCGCTTCAAGTCGCTCAACGCGCGCTGGCACTGGGAGCACGGCGTCGACTTCGTCGAGACGGTTGGGCCGGGCCATGCGCTCAACGGCCCGATCGAGGTGCGCGGCGCGCTGGCCGGCGAGACGCTCGTCGTGCACATCGACGAGGTCACCCCGCGCGACTGGGGCGTCACCTTCGGCGCGGGTCAGGCGTTCGTGTGGTCGCTCACCGGCGACCGGTGGACGAGCGAGCGCGGCCATTCCGTGGCGGTGGCGCCGTTCCTCGGCGTGATCGGCATGCCGCCGCCCGAACCCGGTCAGCACTCGACCGGGCCGCCACGGAAGTGGGGCGGTAACATCGACTGCAAGCTCCTCGTCGCCGGCACGACGCTCTTCCTGCCGATTCCCCTCAACGGCGCGCGCCTCTCCGCCGGAGACGGACACGGCGCGCAAGGCGACGGCGAGCTCTCGGGCACCGCGATCGAATGCCCGCTCGAGGGCGCGCAGCTCACGCTCGACGTCCGCGACGACCTCCAGCTCCGCATGCCGATCGCGCGCACGGCGGATGCCTGGCTCACGTTCGGCTTCGACGATCGCCTCGACGTCGCGGGCGAGCTCGCGGCCGAGACGATGCTCGATCTGATCGTGCGCGAGCATGACGTCGATCGCGCGTATGCGCTCGCGCTCGCGAGCGTCGCGGTCGACCTGCACGTCACGCAGGTCGTGAACGGCGCGAAGGGCGTGCACGCGGTCCTGCGCGACGACGCCATAGAGTTCTGAGCGTGGCGTACGAGTTCAAGCTGCCCGACCTCGGCGAGGGCCTGACCGAGGGCGAGATCGCGCGCTGGCTCGTCACGGAGGGGCAGGAGATCGCCGAGGACGACCCGCTCGTCGAGATCTCCACCGACAAGACGACGGTCGAGATTCCGTCACCCGCCGCAGGGATCGTGTCGAAGATCTTCGTCGGCGAAGGCGAGATCGTCCCGGTTGGCACGACGCTCGTCGTCATCGGCGGCGACCACGCGGCGGAGACGGCGGGGTCTGACCCCAAGCCGCGTGCGACGCCGTTGGTACGGAGGCTCGCCCAGGAGCTCGGCGTCGACCTCGGCTCGCTCGCCGGAACCGGCCCGCAGGGCCGCATCACCGAGCAGGACGTGCGCGGTGCCGCGACGCCTGCGGAAGGACGCCGCGAGGAGCTGCACGGGATCCGCCGCCAGATGTTCGAGCACCTCACCCGTGCGCACGAGATTCCGGCCGTGACGTGGGTCGAGGAGTGCGACTTCACCGGCGTCGACGTCAAGCGCATCGTCCCGCTCGCGCTCAAGGCGGTCGCCGAGTCGCTGAAGGAGTTCCCGGAGCTCAATGCGCGCGTCGAGCACGGCGCGATCGTCTATCTCGACCGCTACGACATCGGCGTCGCAATTCAGACGGACAAGGGTCTCGTCGTCCCCGTCGTGCGCGACTGCGACACGCGCAGCGTAGACGAGCTCGACGCCGAGGTTCGCCGGCTCGCCGAGGCCTCGCACGCCGGCACGCTCGCACCGGAGGACATGCGCGGCGGGACGTTCACGATCACGAGCGCCGGCAAGTCGGCGGGCCTGTTCGTCACGCCGCTCATCAACCATCCGGAAGTCGCGATCCTCGGCA
>DATGEH010000099.1:0-10025 GCA_035310325.1 Gaiellaceae bacterium | reverse complement strand
CCTGCGTGTGCGCACCGCGGCTTCGGTCGTTCCGGCGGCGCTCGCGATCTGTGCGTCCGAGAGCCCGAGCCGCTTGAGCAGGAGGAAGTCGTCCGCTACGAGCGAATCGACATCGCCGACGGACTCGAGCCCCGCGAAGATCCGGTCGAGCTCGCGTTGGAAGAACGGATGGACGTCCTCGGGGACGTCGACAAGCGTTTGCCACGGAGTCGCGGCGCCGGCGTCGAGCTCGCGCGAACGGAATGCCTTGAGGAACGCCTCGGCGAACGTGCGGCCGATTCCCATCGTCTCGCCGACGGACTTCATCTGGGTGCCGAGCTCCTGCTCGGCGCCGGGGAACTTCTCGAAGGCGAAGCGGGGAAACTTGACGACGACGTAGTCGAGCGTCGGCTCGAAGCTCGCGGGCGTGGTCTTCGTCAGGTCGTTGGGGATCTCGTCGAGCGTGTAGCCGACGGCGAGCTTCGCCGCCACCTTCGCGATCGGGTAGCCCGTCGCCTTCGACGCGAGCGCCGAGGAGCGGGAGACGCGCGGGTTCATCTCGATGACGCGCATGTCGCCCGTCTCGCGGTCGCGCGCGAACTGGATGTTCGACCCGCCCGTGTCGACGCCGACCGCACGGATGACGGCGATCGCGGCGTCGCGCAGCTCCTGGTACGCCTCGTCCGAGAGGGTCATCTGCGGCGCGACCGTCACCGAGTCGCCCGTGTGCACGCCCATCGGGTCGAGATTCTCGATCGAGCAGACGATGACGACGTTGTCGCTGCGGTCGCGGACGACCTCGAGCTCGAACTCGTCCCAGCCGCGCACCGACTCCTCCACGAGCACCTGCCCGATGGGGCTCTCGCGCAGGCCGATCTCGACCTGCTTGCGCAGCTGCTCGCGCGTCGAGACGAAGCCGCCGCCGTGCCCACCGAGCGTGAACGCCGGCCGCACGACCGCCGGAAGCGCGAGATCGTCGAGCGAGTCGAGGTCGGTGACGATGCGCGAGCTCGGGACCTTCAGCCCGCAGCTCTCGACCGCGTCCTTGAAGAGCTGGCGGTCCTCCGCGCGCTTGATCACGTCGAGCTTCGCGCCGATCAGCTCGGCGCCGAGCTCGGCGAGGATCCCCGACTCGGCGAGCTCGGCTGCGAGGTTGAGCGCGGTCTGCCCGCCCATCGTGGGAAGCAAGGCGTCGGGGCGCTCCCGCCGCAGTACGTCGGTGACGCCGGCGACGTCGAGCGGCTCGAGATACGTGCGGTCGGCGAAGCCGGGGTCGGTCATGATCGTCGCCGGGTTCGAGTTGACGACGATCGTCCGGTAGCCGTCCTCGCGCAGCACCTTCAGGGCCTGGCAGCCGGCGTAGTCGAACTCCGCCGCCTGCCCGATCACGATCGGCCCGGAGCCGATGATGCAGATCGACTCGATGTCGGTGCGCTTGGGCATCAGGCAGCCCTCAGCTCGTCGACCCAGGTCGCGATGATCGGCGCGCCGTCGTGCGGGCCGGGGCTCGCCTCGGGATGGAACTGCGCCGAGCGGGCGCGCAGCTTCGGGTAATGCAGCCCTTCGACGGTGCCGTCGTACAGGGACGTGTGCGTGACGCCGTCGCCGTCGCCGGGCGCGACCGCGAAGCCGTGGTTTTGCGAAGTGACGAGGACGCGGCGTGTCTGGTGATCGACGACGGGATGGTTGGCGCCGCGGTGGCCGAACGGGAGCTTGAAGGTCTCGAGGCCGGTCGCGAGCGCGAGCAGCTGGTGGCCGAGGCAGACGCCGAGCACCGGCACGCGGCCGAGGAGCGCCTGCACCGTCCGCGTCTCGTCGACGAGCGGCGCGGGATCGCCCGGCCCGTTCCCGAGCAGCACGCCGTCATACCCGGCGAGCGTCTCGGCGTCGACGTCGTGCGGGAAGACGTCAACTGCCGCGCCGTTGCGTGCGAGCAGCGTGAGGATCGAGCGCTTGACGCCGTAGTCGACGACTGCGACGCGCACGTCGCCCTCGCTCGCGAACGAATACCATTCGGTGGGCGAGACGCCGGCGACCAGTGCCGCGCCCTCCATCGCCGGCTGCTCGCGCACGGCGGCCAGCACCTCGTCGATGCCGACATCACCTGCGACGGCGGCCGTGCGCATGGCACCGTGCGCGCGGAGATGCAGGACGAGCGAGCGGGTGTCGATGCCGCTCAGCGCGACGATGCCGCGCTCGTGCAGCCAGTCGGTCCAGTGCGGGCCGCGCGCCTCGCGCATGACGACCGCAGTCGCATGCACGCGGCTCGATTGCGAGCGTTCCTGCGCGACGCCGTAGTTGCCGATCATCGGCGCGGTGAAGCAGACGATCTGCCGCGCGTAGCTCGGGTCGGTGACCGTCTCCTGGTAGCCCGACATCGAGGTCGTGAAGACCGCCTCCCCGAACGCCGACCCTTCTGCACCGACCGAGTCGCCGCGGAAGAGCGTTCCGTCCTCGAGGGCGAGGAAGCCCTTCACGCGCATTCCTCGGGCGTCGCTGGCAAAGGAGCCAAGCGAGCGGCGCGACGGGCAGTACAACCGGTACGACCAAGCGCCGCGAGCGCAGGATCCTGCCGCCAGCGGCGCCAGGCGTCGGCGAAGCCGGGCTTCGCCCGGCGGAAGCCGACGCCGTCGAGAATCGCGCGTGTCACGCCTCGTGCACCAAGGCACCGGCGGCGATCGTCGCGCGCACTCCGCCGGTCAGCGTCTCTCCGAGCAGCCACGAGTTCCACGATCGCGAGCGGAAGCCGGACTCGTCGACCTGCCACTCGCGGTCGAGGTCGAGCAGCACGAGGTCGGCGACGGCGCCGGCGACGACGCGTGGCTGTGCGATCCCGAACGCGCGCGCCGGGCCGGCGGACATCCGGGTGAGCAACGTCTCGAGCGAGATCAGGCCGGGCTTCACGAGACGCGTGTACAGAACGGCGAACGCCGTCTCGAGGCCGGTGACCCCGAACGGCGCCGCTTCGAACGGGACTTCCTTCTCGTGTCGCGCGTGTGGTGCGTGGTCGGTCCCGATCGACGTGATCGTGCCGTCGCGCAGCGCGTCGAGCAATGCTGCCCGATCGCGTTCCGCGCGGAGCGGAGGGTTCATCTTCACGTTGCTGTCGAGCGAGCGGACCGCTTCGTCGGTGAGCACGAGGTGGTGCGGCGTCACCTCGCCGGTCGCGCGCACGCCGTTCTCGAGCGCGCGGCGCAGCGCGGCGACGGACTCGGCCGCCGACAGGTGCTGCAGGTGGATGGGCTGCTCCTCGTAGCCCGCGAGCGCGAGGTCGCGTTCCACCATCACCGACTCGGCGACCGACGGATAGCCGGTGAAGCCGAGCTCGGCGGCGACTGCACCCTCGTGCACGTGGCCGCCTCTGGAGAGCGACGGCTCCTCGCAATGGAGCGCGAGCGGCCGGCCCGTGATCGACGCGTACTGGAGCGCGCGGCGCATCATCCCGGCCGAGCGCACGGGCACCCCGTCGTCGGAGAAGGCGATCGCCCCTGCATCCGCGAGCTCCGCCATCTCGGTCAATTCCTCCCCCTGCTGGCCACGGGTGATCGCTGCGAGGAAGCCGATCTGTACCTCGGCCTCGCGGCCGGCGGCCTCGACGAGCGCACCGAGCGTCGCGGCGGAGTCGACGACTGGGTCGGTGTTCGGCATCGCCATGATCGCGCAGTAGCCGCCTGCAGCTGCGGCCGCGGTGCCGCTCGCGATCGTCTCCTCGTCCTGGCGCCCCGGCGTGCGTAGATGGACGTGCGGGTCGACGAACGCGGTCGCGAGCACGAGGCCGGTCGCATCGATGACGCGATGCTCGTTCGCGTCGAGGTTCTCGCCGACCGCTGCGATCGTGCCGTTGTCGATACGCACGTCGAGCATCGCGTCGATGCCCTCGCCGGGATCGAGGACGCGGGCGCCGCGGATGACGAGATTGGCTTTCTGGTTGTTCTTCACGTGGAGCATCACGCCACCTCCGCCGCTGCGAGCGCGCGGACGCCGACCGGGCCGCCCGTGAGCAGGTCGTAGAGCACCGCCATGCGGACGACGAGGCCAGAGCGCACCTGCCTCTCGACGAGCGCGTCCGAGGAGTCGGCCACCCGCTGGTCGATCTCGACGCCGCGGTTCATCGGCCCGGGGTGCATCACCTTCTGCCCGGGGCGCAGACGCTCGGGCGTGATCCCCCACCGCGCTGCGTACTCGCGCAGGCTCGGGACGAAGTTGGCGCCGGCCTCCATGCGCTCCTGCTGCATGCGCAGGACGTAGACGACGTCGGCGTCGCGAATCGCGGCGATGTCGCTCGTCGCGTCCGCCTTCAGGTCGCGCGGCAGCAGCGCCGGCGGGCCGACGAGCGTGCAGCGGATGCCGACGAGGTCGAACGCCTGGAGCAGCGAGCGCGCGACTCGCGAATGCAAGACGTCGCCGACGACCGCGACGTGCAGCCCCTCCAGGCGGCCGAGCTCCTCTTGCAGCGTGTAGAGGTCGAGCAGCGCCTGCGTCGGATGCTGATGCTTCCCGTCCCCCGCGTTGACGACGTGCGCACCCGTGACGCGCGCGACGAGCTGCGGCGCGCCGATCTGGGGATGGCGGATGACGATGACATCGGGGTCGTACGCGCCGAGCGTGAGCGCGGTGTCCTTCAGCGACTCGCCCTTGTCCACCGAAGAGCCTGCGGACTTGATCGTGAGCGTGTCGGCCGAGAGGCGCTTCGCAGCGAGCTCGAAGCTCGACGACGTGCGCGTCGAGGACTCGTAGAAGAGGTTGACGACGAGCCGGCCCTTGAGCGTCGGCAGCTTCTTCACCTCGCGGTCGAGTGCGGACTCGAACGTGCGCGCGGTGCCGAGCAGGCGCTCGACGTCGTCGCGCTCGAGGTCGGCGATCGAGAGGAGATGACGGCGCGGCGGTGGCTCCGGCGGGCGCAGGTCGTCCTTGACCAGGTGGATCGACGTCATCGGGACCCCTCCTCCGGCATTGAAACGAGCAGGACGGCGTCGACCTCGTCCACCTCGAGGAGCTGCACCTGAATCCGCTCGTCGCGACCTGTCGGCAGGTTCTTGCCGACGTAGTCGGGGCGGATCGGGAGCTCGCGGTGGCCGCGGTCGACGAGGACGGCGAGCTGGACGCGCTTGGGGCGGCCGTAGTCGAAGAGCGCTTCGATCGCGGCGCGGATCGTGCGGCCCGTGTAGAGGACGTCGTCGACGAGCACGACCGTGCGCCCTTCGAGCGGGAAGTCGAGCTGGGTCTCGCGCACGACGGGCTGCGCGTGCAGCGGGGCTTCGCCGCCGCGCACGTGTACGTCGTCGCGGTAGAAGGTGATGTCGACGGCGCCGAGATCGGGCGCCGCACCGGCGCGCTCTTCGATCAGGCGCGCGAGCCTGCGCGCGAGTGGGACGCCGCGCGTCTGGATGCCCACGAGTGCAATCTCGTCGAGCTCCGGGTTGGCCTCGATGATCTCGTGCGCGATCCGCGAAAGCGTCCGCAAGAGCGCGTCGGCGTCGAGGAGGAGCTTCCCGGAGGTCTCCGGGGCGTGCGTCGTCATCGGACTCCTTTCCGGCCTCGCTGGACCGAGTTAAAGGGGTTCGTGCCGGGGGCACTCTAGCGGCGCCGGTGGACGGACGCCAGAGGCGGCTAGGGCAGCTGCCAGAACGTGCCCGTCAAGCCCAGGCGCTCGAGGATTCCCTGGTTCTGCTCGCGCGTGTGCGGCACCCAATCCGCTGAGATGCGGTCGGCCCACCACGCGTGTGCGAGCTCGCTGAGCTTCGTCACCGTGATCGTCGCGCCTGGCTCACGCCCTCCGAGCCAGCGGTCGATGTGCTCTTCCGACCGGAAGAGGTTCATCGTCGCTCAGGTGAAGACGATGTCGTCCCACCAGTGCCGCGCCGGCACGAGCACATGGAAGAGGAGGGTCTCGTCTTCCGGCTTCTCGTCACGGATGTCGACGGCGACCGGCTCGCCGCAGTCCGCGCACGAGCATTCGATGCGCCCGTCGGCGCCGAGCGCGGCGCAAACGCCTAACGCGTCCCAGGCGCAGTTCGCGTACCACCACCGGTCGCGGGCGCGCACCCGGTAGGCGGTCGGGACCGCGGAGAACGGGTTGAGCATCCGGATCTCGTCGGTCGCGCGATTCAGGACGAGTGCGTGCGCGTCGTGCAAGCGCCGCCAGCCGGCTGTCACGTCGTCCGGGTCGCCAAGCTCGACCGCCGTCGGCGCGCGACCGAGCTCTACGAAGCGGGCGTATGTCCGATTCCGGAGGTCGACGTCGCGCTCGTCCATCAGTGCAGCGCACGATAGAGCGCCGCCCATTGCCGCGCATCGAGATCGCGGGCATTCGCGTCGTTCGCGAATGCAACCCGCCGCAGCGCGGCGCGCGGAACGATACGTCGCAGCCGTCCCGGCTCTGCGAAGCCGTGTTGCAGAAATGCGAGATACGCCCGCGCTTGGGCGACGGGCACGAGCGGCTCGACCCGACGGACCGCGCGCAGCACGGCCGCGTCGACCGAAGGCGGGGGCGCGAACGCTTCACGGGGAACGCGGCGCGCGATCGCGAGGTCGTACCAGGCGCTCCAGTACACGCTCAGCTGCGTCGAGGGCCAGACGCGCGCGCGTTTCGCCGCTAAGCCCCACTCGACGATTGCGTCGAGCCGCGTGAGCGGCACGCGCGGGTCGTCGAGCAGCCGGCGCAGGATCGCAGTGCCTACCGCGAACGGGAGGTTCGCGAGGACCGCGAACGGCTCCGTGGGGAGCGCGACGCGCGCAGCGTCGCCGTGGACGATGCGTACGTGCTCGTCCCGTCCGAAACGCTTGCGTGCCGTCGAGACGAGCACGGGGTCGAGCTCGACCGCGACGACGCGCGCGCCGGCGGCGCGCAACGCGCCCGTCAGCAGGCCCGCGCCCGCCCCGAGGTCCAGCACGAGATCGCCGGACGCGATCCCGGAATCCCTGACCAGCTCGTCTGCGAACGCGCGGCTACGAAGTGCGTGCCGGCCGCGCGTCGCGCGAACGCGCTCGCCGGCCACGGAAGATCGCCATCGTGGTCATGGTGGGCATCCTACGGCTCGACGATGAGGTCGTCGGGCTCGCTCAGCGCCTCGATTGCATCCTGCGCAGCCTCGAGCGTCGTCTCCGGGACCATCACCATGAGGCCGTCTTCGCCGTCGGCCGCCTCGACCTCGGCCTCGATGCCCGCGTTGCGCAAGAGCTCCTGCAGCCCTTCCGCCTCGGTGACGTCATTCGCTGCGGCGACCTGGATCATGCGGCTCATCGCCGTCTGATCATAGGTGAGCTTGCGCGGCGGCCGGCCGGCACCCTTGAGCAACTGCGGGCCACCGCGCTCGGCAAAGGGGATGTCGACGACGTCGAAGTCGCGTGGCACGACCGTCTCGGGGAAGATCGCGCGCGCCTGCCGCGCCAGCTCGGCGCCGAAATAGCGTGTGGAAACGTGCGTGAGCGCGAGCAGCTTCACCTCGGCGAGCCTCGCGACCTCGGCCGCTTCGGCCGCGGTCGCATGCAGTGTCTCGCGCGCGCGTTCTTTCTCCCCATCCGCGAACGTCGCCTCGTGCACGAGCAGGTCGGCGCGATGCGCCGCCTGGACGACCGACGGCGCGGGTGCCGTGTCGCCGGTGATGACGAGCTTGCGGCCCGGCCGCGCGGGACCGAGCACTGCGTCGGGCGTGACCACGCTTCCATCTGCGAGCGTCACGGGCCCGCCGCCCTGCAGGATTCCGCGCTCGCGTCCCGCGGGAACACCGAGCGCATCGGCGGCCGCGACGTCGAACTGCCCCGGCCGTTCGTGCTCGACCAGTGCGTAGCCGACCGCCGAGACGCCGTGGTCGACGGGAAACGTCTCGATGACGTACTCGCCGCGGTCGAGCGTCTCCTTCGGCGCAAGCTCGACGATCGTGAGCGGATACGGCAGACGGCCGAGGAACGGCTTCAGCTTTCCGAACAGGTCGCGCACGCCCTTCGGTCCGTACACGGTGAGCCCGACCTCGTCGCGGCCGCGCAACGCGAACGTCTTCAGCATCCCCGGTAGGCCGAGCACGTGATCCGCGTGCAGATGCGTGAGGAAGATCTCCTCGAGATCGGGCAACCCCACCGCCGACCGCTGCAGCTGCCGCTGCGTGCCCTCGGCGCAGTCGAAGAGCAGCCGCTCGCCGCCGCGGCGCACGAGAAACGCCGCCGGCGCGCGCAGCGCGGTCGGCATCGACGCGGACGTGCCGAGGAAGACGAGGTCGAGGTCCATCGATCGATAGTAGGCTCACGGCGTGGCAGGAGCAGCGATTCTCGACGTCTACCGGCGGGCGATCACGCCAGAGCTGTACACGGAGATCCGCGACCTCTACAAGACGCACTCGGTCGCGGAGGACGCGCGTGACCTGCCCGGCCTCATCTCCACCCTCACACCCGACTGCGTGTACGAGCTCGTGCAGACGGGCCACCGCTGGGAGGGCCACGAAGGGGCAGCGCGCTTCTACACCGAGCTCCTGACCGCCTTCCCTGACATCAAGTTCGACCTCACCGACATCGTCATCGGCCCGCAGGGCGTCTGTGAGGAGGCGCACGTCACCGCGACGCACGAGGCGCCGTGGCTCGGCCTCGAGCCGAGCGGCGAACACCTGGAATGGACCGTCGTGATCTGGTTCCCGTGGGACGCGGACCAGCGGCTGTTCAAGGGCGAGAAGGTCTACACGTTCGGAATCGACCCGCGCCCCGCCTAGGGGAGAACGAGCTTCTGCCCGGGGCGCAAGAGCTCCGAGTGCAGATGATTCCGCTGCTCGAGCCGCCACACGCCTTCGCGCGTGTCACCGGCATAGCTCCGCGCCGCGATCGACCACAGCGTGTCGGCCGGCTGGACGATGTAGCTGCGCTCCGGCCCCGCGCCGCTCGAGGTGTGGGCGACGATGCCCACGGCCAGCGCGGCCAGGGCCAGCAGGATGAGGAGCTTCCCGAACATGTGTTCGTCATGGTACGACGAACACGTGTTCGTGTCAACCCTACTTTTTCTTCGGCTTCGGGCCTTTCCCGGGCTTGGCCGGGCCCGAAGGCACCGAAGCCGCCGGAGTGGCAACGCCCGCGGGCGTCCACGAGACGAAGCCGTTCTTGCAGGCTCCCCGACCGGCCTTCCAGTCGGGCGCCAGCTGGGTGTAGGCCGGGCGCACCTGGGCGATCCCCGGCCCACCCGCGGTGACGAGACCGCTCTGCCACCCGCCGCCGACGTACTTGCCGGTCTCGTCCCTGCCGTTCCTGTACTTCTCGTCCTGGAGCAGGAAGAGCTCGACGTCCGTCACCGTCGGGTCACAGGCGAAGTACTTCTCCGTCATCGTCTTCAGGTACTGGACCTGCGTCGCGGGGCTGATGACGCCCACGTTCTCGGCGTTCACGTACTGCGAGAGCCCGGTCGTATCGACCTGCCAGCCGACCTCGTCGATCCGGAAGGTGAGGCCGGTCACGGTCGTGGGCTGGCCCGTGCCGTTGAACGCGTCCCACACTGCTTGCTTCACGCGCGCGAGGTCGGGAATCCCGTAACGGTCGGCCGGCACGTAGCCGACGTCGGGCGGGACGGTCGAGGCTGCCGGGTAAGGATGGATCGCGAGCTGGTCCATGATCGGCTGCCTGCGGCCGGAGGCGCGGTAGGCCTTGCCCACGTCCCGGAGGAACGCGAGGGGCTCGGTCGAGTCGCTCGTCGAGGCGCGCGGCGAGAGCCCCATGCCGATCACGCGCGCCTGCGAGTCGGCCGCGTGCAGTGCGTCGTAGCACTGCGCGAGCAGCTGTTCGTACGCGGGGCCGGCGACGTCGTTGCCCGCGGCGTCCTTCTGCGGCGTCCAGTAGAGGCGCGTGTTCGGCTCGTTCCAGACGATGTAGTCGTGGATCCCCCACACCTTCACCGTGCGCGCGACGATCGCCGCCCAGGCGCAGAACGCAGCGGGGTCATGCTGGGACGCCTGCGTCGAATAGAGCGCGAGGACGACGTGGATTCCGAGTTTCTGGGATACCGGCGCCGCGCGCTGAACGAACGGGAGCTCCGTGATCGCCGTCGGGTTGCTCGGGTTCCACGCGAGCGTCCA
>DATGEH010000098.1:0-9810 GCA_035310325.1 Gaiellaceae bacterium | reverse complement strand
CTCGCGAAGCTGCTTGCGCAGAACACCGAGGAGAACCTCACCGACAAGCAGATCGAGTTCGTGAGCACGATCCACCAGGCCGGCTCCGACCTGCTCGGCCTCATCAACGACATTCTCGACCTTTCGAAGGTCGAGGCGGGGAAGATGGACGTGCGCGCCGCCGAGGTGCGCCTCTCGGACATTCGCGACTACGTCGAGCGAACGTTCCGCCCGCTCGCCAGCGACAAGGGGCTCGAGCTGTCGGTCGACATCGCGGGCGCCGCCGTGCCGCCGACGATCGTCACCGACGAGACGCGGCTGCAGCAGGTGCTCAAGAACCTGCTCTCGAACGCGGTGAAGTTCACCGACGAGGGCGGCGTGTCGCTGCGCATCGAAGTGGCGCCCCCCGAGACGCAGTTCGCGTCGGCGCATCTCGACGCCGCGGAGACCGTGCTCGCGTTCTCGGTGATGGACACCGGGATCGGCATCCAGGAGGAGAACCTCCGCCTCATCTTCGAGGCGTTCCAGCAGGCCGACGGCACGACATCGCGCCGCTACGGCGGCACGGGCCTCGGTCTCTCGATCAGCCGCGAGATCGCCCGCCTGCTGGGGGGCGAGATCCGCGTCCACTCGGAGCCCGGGAAGGGCAGCACGTTCACGCTCTACCTCCCCGTCGCGTGGGTGCCGTTCGACCTCTCCACCGGCGAGGAGCTCGCCACGATCGAGGCCCGGCTCGAGCAGCTCGTGCGCGAGGGCGAGGCGCTCGTCTCCGAGGGCTCGGGGATGCTCGCCGACTCCGCTCCCCCGCCGCCGGAGCTCGATCCGGCAGTGCTGCTCCCGAACGTGCAGGACGACCGCGAGGACGTGCAGGAGGGCGACCGCGTCGTCCTGATCGTCGAGGACGAGTCGGAGTTCGCGCGCACGATGCTCGACGTCGCACGCGAGCGCGGCTTCAAGGGGATCGTCGCGACCCGGGGCGACGCAGGTCTTGCGCTCGCGCACGAGTACAGGCCCGATGCGATCGTCCTCGACCTGACGCTGCCGGTGATGGACGGCTGGTCGGTGCTCGACCATCTGAAGCACCACCCCGCGACGCGGCACATCCCCGTCCACATCGTCTCGAGCGAGGACGGCAAGGCGAACGCCCTGCGCGCCGGCGCGGTCGCGTTCGTCGAGAAGCCGCTCGAGAAGGAGCGGCTGGCCGAGACGTTCGAACGCATCTCGACGTTCATCGAGCGGCGAGTCCGCCGCCTGCTCGTCGTCGAGGACGACGAGATCGAACGCGAGGCGATCGTCGAGCTCGTGGGCACGGGCGACGACGTCGGGGTGACCGCGGTCGGATCGAGCGAAGAGGCGTTCCGCGCACTCGAGGAGACCGACTTCGACTGCATGGTGCTCGATCTGAAGCTGCCCGACATGACGGGCTTCGCGCTGCTCGAGCAGCTGAAGGGGAACGCCCGCTTCGAGACGCTGCCGGTGATCGTGTACACCGGCAAGGAGCTGACGAGGAGCGAAGAGACGCAGCTGAAGCGCTACGCGGAGGCGATCGTCGTCAAGGACGCACGGTCGCCCGAGCGACTGCTCGACGAGACGTCGCTCTTCCTCCACCGCGTCGAGGCTCGGTTGCCGCAGGCGAAACGGCGGATGCTGGAACAGCTGCACAGCGCCGAGGACGTGTTCAAGGGCAAGAAGGTCCTGATCGTCGACGACGACGTGCGCAACGTGTTCGCGCTCACGTCGATGCTCGAGGCGAACGGGATGGACGTCGTGTTTGCGGAGAACGGTCGCGAGGGCATCGAGACGCTGCGGGAGAACCCTGACGTCGACCTCGTCCTGATGGACATCATGATGCCGGAGATGGACGGCTACGAGGCCACCGAGGCCGTCCGCCGCATGCCGGAGTTCGACCAGCTTCCGATCATCTCGCTGACGGCGAAGGCGATGAAGGGCGACCGCGAGCGGTCGATCGCATCGGGAGCGTCGGACTACATCACGAAGCCCGTCGACAACGACCAGCTGCTCTCCTTGATGCGTGTCTGGCTCTATCACTAGCGAGCAGGCACAGGAACAGACGCTCGAGCAGCTCGAGATCGAGCTGCTGCTCGAAGCGGTCTATCGCCGCTACGGCTTCGACTTCCGCGAGTACGCGCAGGCATCGTTGAAGCGACGGCTGTGGCGGCGGATGAACGCCGAGGGCCTCGAGACCTTCACGCAGCTCCACGATCTGCTGCTCCACGACCCCGAGTGCATGGAGCGGCTGCTGCTCGACCTGTCGATCAACGTCACCGCGATGTTCCGCGACCCGTCCTTCTTCGTGAGCTTCCGCGAGAACGTCGTCCCCACGCTGCGCACCTACCCGTTCACGCGCATCTGGTGCGTCGGCTGCTCGACCGGCGAGGAGGTCTACTCGCTCGCGATCCTCCTCCGCGAAGAAGGCCTCTACGAGCGCGCCCGGATCTATGCGACCGACATCAACGAGAACGTGCTGGAAGCCGCCCGCGCCGGCGTGTTTCCGCTCGACCGGATGCAGCAGTACACCCAGAACTACATCCGCGCCGGGGGCAAGGGCGAGTTCTCCGAGTACTACGTCGCCGCGTACGACCGCGCCCGCTTCGCGCGCGAGCTGAGCGAGAACGTCGTCTGGGCGCAGCACAACGTCGCGATGGACCGGGCATTCAACGAATTCAACGTCATCCTCTGCCGGAACGTCCTCATCTATTTCGACAAGCCGCTGCAGGATCGCGTGCACCGGTTGTTCGCGGAGAGCCTCGAGCGGTTCGGCATCCTCGCGCTCGGGCGGAAGGAGTCGATCGCCTTCACGCCGTGCGCCGATCGCTACGAGGCGATCGACGAAGACGAGCGCATCTACCGGTTGGCAAAGTGAGGTGTATGAACTCATCGTGATCGGAGTGTCCTGGGGCGGGCTCGATGCGGTCAGCAGACTGCTCCGCGGCCTGTCCGACGACGTGCACCAGCCGATCGTCGTCGCACAGCACCGGTCGCCGAGCTCGCAGGCGGATGTGCTCTCCGGGCTGCTGCAGGGACACACACGGCGCGTGGTCGGCGATCCCGACGACAAGACGCCACTCGAGCGCGACCGCGTGTACATCGGGCCGCCCGACTACCACGTGCTCGTCGAGGACGGCCGCCTCGCGCTCTCGACCGACGAGCCGGTGAACCATGCGCGCCCGTCGATCGACGTCCTCTTCGAGTCGGCGGCGGACGCGTACGCGGAGAGGCTCGTCGGCATCGTCCTCACCGGGGCGAGCGAGGACGGCGCTGCCGGTCTCGCACGGATCAAGGAACGCGGCGGCGTTGCGATCGTCCAGGACCCGGAATCGTCGGCGCGGCGCACGATGCCCGACGCCGCGATCGCCGCCACGCAGGCGGACGCGATCCTCCCGCTCGAAGAGATCCCGCCCTTCCTCTACGGGCTGTGCGTCTGATGGACGCGCGTGCGGCGATCCTGCTCGTCGACGACCGCCGCGAGAACCTGCTCGCGCTCGAGGCGGTGCTCGAGCCGCTCGGCCATCGCCTCGTCTCGGCGGGCTCGGGCGAAGAGGCGCTGAAGGAGCTGCTGCGCGAAGAGTTCGCGTGCATCCTGCTCGACGTCCAGATGCCGGACATGGACGGATTCGAGACCGCGCGGCTGATCAAGCAGCGCGAGCGCTCGCAGCACATTCCGATCATCTTCGTCACCGCGATCTCGAAGGACGAGGAGCACGTCTTCCGCGGCTACTCCGCCGGCGCGGTCGATTACATCCTGAAGCCGATCGATCCCGACATCCTGCGCTCAAAGATCGCCGTCTTCGTCGACGTGTGGGAGAAGAACCGGCAGCTGCGGGAGCAGGCGGAGCTCTTGCGCGAGCAGCAGCTCGCAGAGCAGGAGCGAGTGACGACGGCGCGCTACCAACAGCTCGCCGACGCGATGCCGCAAATCGTCTGGACCGCCGATCCGAACGGAAACACCACCTACTGCAACAGGCGTTGGTTCGACTACACGGGAATGACGGCGGAGGACGTCGAGCTGTTCGAGTGGCCGGCGGTCGTCCACCCGGACGACCTGCCGGCGATGCTGGCACGCCGTACGCAGACGCTCGAGACAGGCGACGCGTTCGAGATCGAGTTTCGGTTCCGGGCGGCGGACGGCAGCTATCGCTGGCATCTCGGACGCGCGGCAGCGATTCGCGGCGACGACGACGCGATCGAGTTCTGGATCGGCACCGCGACCGACATCCACGACCGCAAGCGGGCCGAGGAGCAGCGCCGTTTCATCGTCGCCGCCGGCGACGCGCTCTCGCGCTCTCTCGACTATCGCCACACGCTCGCCGAAGTCGCGCGGCTCGCCGTCGGCGGGATCGCCGACTGGTGCGCGGTGCACGTAGTCGAGGCGGACGGCGCAATCTCGGAGCTCGCCGTCGCGCACGAGGATCCAACCCAGGTCGCCTTCGCGCGGGAGCTCGAGGAGCGCTACCCGCCGAACCCCGACCAGCCGACGGGCGCGGCCGCAGTCGTGCGGACCGGCGAGCCCGAGCTCGTGGCCGAGATCACCGACGCGATGCTCGAACGCGGCGCGCGCGACGATCTGCACCTCGATCTCCTGCGCCAGCTCGACCTGCGCTCCTACATGTGCGTCCCGCTGCGCGGCCGCGAGCGCGTGCTCGGAGCGATCACATTCATCTCGTGCGATCCCGGCCGCCTCTTCGGCCCCGACGACCTGCAGCTCGCCGAAGAGCTCGCCGGTCGTGCGGTGACGGCGATCGAGAACGCGCAGCTCTACCGCGAGGCCGAGGAGCGCGCGCAGGCGGCACAGGTGCTGGCGACCATCGGCGACGGCGTGGCCCTCGTCGACCGGGCCGGAAGGGTGCGCCTCTGGAACGAAGCGGCGCAACGCATCACCGGCCTCACCGCCGGGGACGCGATCGATTGGCAGGGCTTCGCGCGGCGCCTCCGGGTTGCGAACGCCGGCGAGGCGGCGCGGGCAGAGACCGTGCCGCTCGAAATCGACGGCCGTGAGCTGTGGCTGTCGATCTCTGCGGTCGGCTTCGAAGAGGGCACCGTCTTCGCGTTCCGCGACCTCACCGAGCAGCGTGCGCTCGAGACGATGCGACAGGACCTCGTCGCGACCGTGTCGCACGAGCTGCGCACACCGCTCGCGGCCATCTACGGGTCGGCGGTCACGCTCCGCCGCGACGACCTCGAGCTCGAGGACCAGCTCCTCGACAAGCTGCTCGAGGTGATCGAGGTCGAGGCGAAGCGGCTCGCCGACATCGTCGAGGACCTGCTGCTGACGAGCCAACTCGACGCGGACAAGCTCGAGGTGCGGATCGAGCGTTGCGATCCGATCGCGATCGTGCAGCAGGAAGTGGAGACGGCGCGAACGCACATCCCGAAGCACGTCGAGCTTGCGCTCGACGTCCCGGAAGCGCTGCCGCCAGTCGCCGCCGACCCGAGCCAGCTACGCCAGGTGCTGTCGAACCTCCTCGACAACGCTGTCAAGTACTCACCCGACGGTGGCCCGATCCGAATCGAGGTGTCGAGCCGCGACCGGAGCATCCGCTTCGCGGTGCACGACCGGGGACTCGGCGTGCCCGCAGCCGAGCGCGAGCGCATCTTCGAGAAGTTCTACCGCCTCGATCCGGGCATGACGCGCGGCATCGGCGGCACCGGCCTCGGGTTGTACATCTGCCGGGAGCTCGTGCGCCGGGTCGGCGGGCGCATCTGGGTGGAAAGCGAAGCCGAGGGCTCGACGTTCGTCGTCGAGATCCCGCAGGAGTCCGCCGGGAACGGCGCGAACCGTCCGAAATCTGCGGTCTCCGCCGGCTCGGACCGCGGCTAGCCTGTACCGGCCTTGCCGGGGTCACAGCCGTATCGCGTGCTCGTCGCGGAGGACGACGAAGCCTTTCTCGACGTGGTCGAGGCGTTGCTCGACGCGGACGGCGGCTTCGTCGTCGTCGGCCGCGCAGCGAACGGCCGCGAGGCGGTCGAGCTCGCCGCCAAGCTCGACGTCGACGCCGTGGTGATGGACATCGAGATGCCCGTCCTCGACGGGGTCGAGGCGACGCGCCGCCTACGCGAGCAATCGCCGGAGCTGCCGGTCGTCGCGATCAGCGGCCACGACTACGAGGAGCGCGTGCTGGAGATCCGGGCGGCCGGCGCGAACGACTATGTCCGTAAGGCGCGGCTCGAGGACGAGCTCGCGGAGGCGCTGCTGACGCTCGTCAGGCCGCGCGTCGGCCGCTGAGGCACACTACACGCCATGCGCACAGGTCGCGCAATCTACGCGGCGCTCGGCATCGCAGCACTCGCGCTGCTAGGCGCCGTGCCCGCAAGCGCGGCGCCCACGCGCGTCGAAACGTCGACGGCGTCGTTTCGCTCGCGCGCGCTCGACAGCGTCGTGCACTACCTCATCCAGCTTCCGCCGGACTACGCGACGAGCGGCAAGCGCTATCCGGTCGTGTACTTCCTGCACGGGCTTCCTGCTGGACCGACGACGTATCAGGGCGTCGCCTGGGTCGGCCAGGCACTGGCCGCGGAGACGAAGCCGGCGATCTTCGTCGTGCCGCAGGGAACGCGCCGGCAGCAGGGCGATCCGGAGTATCTCGACTGGGGTCCCGGCCGCAACTGGGCGACGGCGCTGGCAGTCGAGCTGCCGCGGTGGATCGACTCCCACTACCGAACGATCGCGAGCCGCGCGGGTCGCGCGCTCGTCGGCGTCTCAGCCGGGGGGTACGGAGCCGCGAGCCTCGGGCTCGGACATCCCGCGGAGTTCGCCGCCGTCGAATCGTGGAGCGGCTACTTCGCGCCGACCGATCCGACCGGCTCGCACGTGCTCGACCTCGGGTCGCGCGCCGCGAACGAGGCGGCGAGCCTGCACAAACAGGCGGCACGCCTCGCACACCAATTCAAGGAGTACCCGACGTTCTTCGGGTTCTACGTCGGCCGCAGCGACCCGACGTTCGTCGACGCGAACGTCGAGCTCAATCGCGAGCTCGAGGCAGCGCGGGTTCCGCACGTCTACGCGCTCTATCCCGGAGGGCACTCGACTGCACTCTGGTCGGCGCAGGCGCACTACTGGTTGGGGATGGCGCTGAATCACCTCGCGGCAGCGGGGCCGTAGCGGCCCCGAGCGCGGCGGCACCGGCGACGACGAGCACGAAGGCTGCGACCCGCGCTACGCCCTGCCACCCGCCGCCAGGAATCGGCTCGGCAAAGAGCGCCGTTCCGGCGGCGATCGGGAGCGCGTTCGTCCACAACATCGCCATGCCGGCCGACGCGAGCGCGCTGCCGCGCTGGAACGCGAGCTGCAGGCAGACGAAGGCGAGCCCGTGGCACGCGAGCACGACCGGGACGATGGCGATCCTGCCGCCGCCGCCCACTGCGACCTTCGTGGTGACGTCGCCCGCCGCGTAGAGCACGCCCGCCGCCAGGCCGAGCGCCGGCGCCGTTCCCGCCCACGCCGCGAGCCCGGCAACGACCGCAGAAGCCGCGAGCCACGCCGCCACCGGCCCCACCGCCGCCTGCGCCCCCGTCGTGTGCGAGCCGATCGAGAACGCGAGCAGAACGAGCCCGCCGAGCGCGGCCCAGACGGCGATGCGCTCGAGCGGACGCAGGCGCCCGGCGGCGATCGCGAGGACGCCGATCCCGCCGGCGGAGGCCGCCTGCACGAGGGACAGGGGCGCGATCCGGAGCGCGCCGACGTAGAGCGCCCACCCGCCGATACCGAGGAGGAAACCGGTCGTCCACCGCCCATTACGGGCGAGCAGGAGGAGCGAGCGCACCGGCGTGCGCACGGCGAGCGGGGGCAGCTTCGCTGCGGCTGCATGCTGGAGCGCGTAGCCGCCGCCGATCGCGACGGCGGAGGCGACCGCGAGCGCAAGAGCGAGTGCGATCACTGGAACGGCAGATACGCCTCGACGGCGAGCGCGGCCACGCCGACGCGCAGGAGGTCGCGGCGGTTCTCGTAGATGACGAAGCGCCGCTGCCAGGTCGGAAAGAACTTGCGGTTGAAGAGCAGCAGGTTGTCGAGCTGGAAGTGGCCTTTCAGGCGCCGGAGCGTCGCCGCTTGCACGCGCTGGCCGACGCTCAGCTCCTGGGTCGGGGCGAGCAACGCCGCGAACGGCGAGAAGTTGAGCGAGACGCGCGCGAAGCCGTGGTCGCGCGCGTACGCGATCGCCTCGCAGATCAGCCACTCCATGAATCCGTTCGGCACGTCGCTCAGCCGTGGCATCGACGACAGCGACAACGCCGACCCGGCAGGGCAGACGGCGAAATGGAGGAAGCCGCGCGGCCGACCGTCGGAGTCGAAGCCGATCATGAAGAGCGCGTCGCCGTCCGCGCTCCCGAACAGCGCGTCGAGCGCCATCGCGAATCCGCGCTCCGGCGCAGCGCCCCGCCAGGCGCGGCCGATCGCTTCGAGCTCGACTCGCATGTTCTGGTCGACCTCGCTCGGCGTGAGCACGCGCGCGGTGTACCCGGCGCGTTCGAGCCGGTGGACCGACTGCCGCACCTTGCGGATCGCGCGACCGTCGAGCGAGAACGTCGCGCAGTCGACGACGGCCTCGTCGCCGTGATACAGCGCGCGCAGGCCGAGCGACTCGTACAGCTGCAGATACTCCTCCGAGGCGCCGAGCACTCCGACACGCCAGCACCGGTTGCGCGCGAACGCGAGGAAGGAGCGGATCGCGTCCTCGCGCGCTTCTTCGCGGCCGATCGGGTCGCCCGACACGATCGCGACGCCTCCGACGACGCGGTAGGCGACGAACGCGGAGCGGTCGTCCGAGAAGAAGTACGACTTGTCTTCGCGCAACGCGAACGGAGCGAGCGTGTCGGCGCCCCACTGTGCGACGAGGCTACGAACGAGCTCGAGCTCGGATGCCTGGCGGTGGAGCCGGTAGCGCCAGGGCGCAAGCCATTCGACGAGAACGAAGAGCAGCGATCCGACCCCGAGGAGGAACACCGAGAGCGGGAACCAGTCGGCAAGCGGCCCATTCAGCGAGTCGGCGCCGCGCAGGTTGAGTCCGGCGACCGCGCGACCCGTGAGGCGAAGCGCGTACGAGAGCGTGTACGGCTGGTCGGCCATCAGGCGGTTCACCCAGAGTGCGATCACTCCGTAGCCGGCGATAGTCGCGGAGAGCGCGACCGCGTGCCAGGCGACACGCCGCCGCGACGACGGATCGCCCCGCCGGTCGAAGTCGGCGCGGCGTGCGAGCAGTCCCACGACCGTGAGCCCGGTGACGATCGCGCCGTCGCCGAACTGCCGCTCCACGTTCAACGCGAGGAGCAGCGCCAACAGGACGAGCGCGAGCCGCCACGCCCTCCTGCTGCCGCGCGCAAGGTGACGCGCCGTCAGAAGCAGCGCGATCGAGAGCGGCACGATCAGCGCCTTCGAGAGGCCGTGCACGTGGGCGGCGTCGAGCGCTGTGACGAGCGAGCGGCGATGCTCCGGGAGGACGCCGTCGAGCGCCGCGAGCAACCCGACCGCTGCGGTCAGGCACGCGAGCACGATGCGCGTCGATCCTTTCCCGGATACGCCCGAGCGGCCGAACAGCGCGCCGGCGATGCCTGCGAGGACGGCCGGGATTGCGACCGCGCGCTCGGCTGCAGCAGCGTGGAACGCCGCGTGCGCGGGGATCTGCCGGACGACGAGGATCGACACGCCGTTGACGGCGTACTGCCAGCCGCACACGGCCGCTGCGAGCAAGAGACCGGCGGTGAGGCGTCCCGCTCCCGCCCAGCGCAACAAGAGGGCCAGCAGGAGTGCCGCCACCGTCCACACGCAGAGGAACAGCGGCACCCACGCAGACGAATGGCCCGAGAGCTCGTCGAGCG
>DATGEH010000097.1:0-11470 GCA_035310325.1 Gaiellaceae bacterium | reverse complement strand
CGGCGAGGCGAAGGTGAACATCGCGAACATGACCGTCTCGCGCACCCGCCGCGGCGGCAAGGCGCTCATGGTCCTCTCCGTCGACACCATGCCGCCACCCGACCTCGTCGACCGCATCCACACCGAAGGCTTCGACGACGCGAGGGTGGTCGAGCTCTAAGTCTCTACGGCGCGCGGGTTGAGATGCCGAACGAGGTTGCGCACCGCGCGCTGGACCTTCTCGACGATGACGAAGCGGCCGCCGCGGAGCGCGATGACGCGCTCGATCTCCTCGTCGTCGTGACCGGGCACGACCATGAAGGTCGCGGGGTCGGCCCGTACCTCTTCGTACTCGTCGAGGCTCGCTTCGACGCGATGCGTGCAACTCGGGTCGTCGCACTCGCAGATGAACTCGGGCCGCTTCGCGTCGAAGTCCTTGGCGGTCTCTGCGATCCGCTCGTTCACCTCGCGGAAGAGCGCCTCCGTCTTGGCCCGTTTCTCGAGATCGTCGGTTTGCATGTCCTGACAACAACGGCCGAGCGGCGGGGATAGATTCGGGCTGTGGAGGATTGGCCGGAACCCGTTGAACGTGTCGCCGCCGTGCTGCGCGAACGCGCGGTGGACGCGCGGCTCGAAGAGTTCCCCGACGGCACGCCGACGGCCGCGGCCGCCGCGAGAGCGGTCGGCTGCGAGCGCTCGCAGATCGTCAAGTCGCTCGTCTTCATCTGCGACGGACTGCCTGTGCTCGCGCTCGTGCCCGGCGATCGGCGCGCGGACGCGGCGCGGGTCGCCGCCGCCGCGGGTGCCGGATACGCACGGACGGCAAAGCCCGAAGAGGTCGTCTCGGCGACCGGCTTCGAGCCGGGCGGCGTCGCGCCGTTCCCCGCGCCGGGAGTGAGCCGGATCCTGCTCCATCGCGATCTGCTGCGGGAGGAGCTGGTCTGGGTCGGCGCCGGCTCCGACCGGCACATGGCCGGGATCGCGCCGCTCGACCTCGTCCGCCTCACCCAGGCCGAACCGGCGGATATTACGGAGGCTTGACGACAGGGCAGAGGGGTACCATTCTCTCCGCCGCCGCCCCGCCCTAAGGAGAGAACTCCATGCGCGAGACCAGCAAGATCTGGATGAACGGTGAGCTCGTCGACTGGGCCGATGCGACGGTGCACGTCGGCACGCACGGGCTGCACTACGGCACCGGCATCTTCGAAGGTATCCGCGCGTACGAGACCGATCGCGGTCCGGCTGTGTTCCGTCTGACGGAGCACTTCGACCGCTTCGTGAACTCGGCGAAGCTCCTGTACATGGATCTCCCGTACACGCGCGACGAGCTGAAGGCGGCGTGCTGGGATCTGATCGGCGCGAACGGACTGCCCGAGTGCTACCTCCGGCCGATCGCATTCGTCGGCTACGGGGAGCTCGGCGTCGCGACGCGCGACAACCCGGTCGAGGTCGCGATCATGTCGTGGCCGTGGGGCACGTATCTCGGCGACGAAGGTCTCCGCGACGGCATCCGCGTGCGCATCTCGAGCTGGCAGCGGGTCGGGGCGAACGTCATTCCGCACGTCGCAAAGGCGACGGGCGTCTATCTCAACTCGATGCTCGCGGTGCAGGAGGCGATTCGCGCCGGCTACGAGGAGGCGATCCTGCTCACGCACGACGGGTACGTCGCCGACGGCTCGGGCGAGAACATCTTCGTCGTGAAGGATGGTGTCATCGCGACGCCTGATCTTTCGGCGTCGATCCTGCCGGGGATCACGCGCGACACGATCATCCAGATCGCGCAGGACCTCGGCCACAGCGTCGTCGAGAAGCAGCTCATCCGCACCGACCTCTACCTCGCCGACGAGGTGTTCATGTGCGGCACCGCCGCCGAGGTGACGCCGATCCGCGAGATCGACGACCACGTGATCGGCCAGCCCGGGCCGGTGACGATGGAGCTGCAGCAGGCGTACCTCGACACCGTCCGCGGCCGCAGCGAGCGGTGGGCGCAGTGGCTCGAATACGCGCCGGCGGCGAAGACGCAGGCGTGAAACAGGAGGTACGGGGGGTCCCGCTCTCGGGGCCGTACCTCGACGAGCGCGAGGAAGAGCTCGTGCTCGAGGTCATGCGCTCCGGCCGGCTGTCGCTCGGCCCGACTATCGACCGTTTCGAAGAGATCTTCGCCGCGCGCGTGGGCGCGCCGTACGCCGCCGCGGTCTCGTCGGGCACGGCGGGGCTCCATCTGTTGTGCGTGGTCGCGGGCATCGAGCCCGGCGACGAGGTGATCACGTCGCCCTACTCGTTCGCGGCGAGTGCGAACGCGTTCGTCTACGAGGGCGGCGTCCCGGTCTTTGCCGACATCGACGCGCGCACGCTGAACATGGACCCGGCTGCGGTGGAGGCGGCGGTGACGCCGCGGACGAAGGCGATCGTCGGCGTCGACATCTACGGGTATCCCTGCGAGCTCGACGAGCTGCGCGCGATCGCCGACCGCCACGGGCTCGTGTTCATCCAGGACTCGTGCGAGGCACTTGGCGCCGAGTACAAGGGAACGACGATCGGCTCGCACGGGCCGAACGCCGTCTTCGCCTTCTACCCGAACAAGCAGATCACGACGGGTGAGGGCGGCATGGTCACGACGCACTCGGAGGAGACCTGGCGCCTGCTGCGCTCGCTGCGCAACCAGGGGCGCGGCGACAGCGGCGGCTGGCTGGAGCACGTACGGCTCGGCTTCAACTACCGCATCGACGACATCCGGGCGGCGATCGGGCTCGGTCAGGTGGAGAAGCTCGACGAGATTCTCGCGCTGCGGTCAGAGGTCGCCGCGCGCTACGGCGAGCTGCTCGGAGGTCTCGACGGGGTCGACCTTCCGTGCGCCGACGACGCCGACCACCGCCGCTCGTGGTTCGTCTACGTCGTCAAGCTCGCAGACGGCGCGATGCGCGACCGGGTGATCGCCGAGTTCGAGCGCGAGCGCATCGGCTACAACCGCTACCTGCCGTCGATCCACCTGCAGCCGTACATGCGCGAGCGCTACGGCTTCCGCGAGGGCATGTGCCCCGTGTCGGAGGACGTGAGCACGCGCACCCTCGCGCTGCCATTCTTCACGCGCCTCGACCGCGCCGCGCAGGAGCGCGTCGCGGAAGTTCTCGCGTCGGCTCTCTAGTACGTTTCCCCCATGGCGGAGCGGATGGTGTTCCTCGGCTTCGGGAAGTGGGCGCGCGCGGACCGGATCTACGCGCTCGAACCGCTCGCGGCCGGCGAGCGTGGGCACGGCCGGCGCACCCGCGTCTGGGTCGAGGGCCTGATGGAGCCGATCGTCGCGTCGCGCACGGAGCGGACGATCCTGCACGACATGGGCCAGGACGCGTCGTTGACGAGCCCGGTGCTCGACGAGGCGCTCGACCTCGCCGAACGGCTCGCCGACGCCGTCGAGCAGGGCCGCGTCGACCTCGGCGACCTCGGGCGCCGCGCGCGCCGCGTGCTCGAGAAGACCGCGAAGCCGGCTGAGCCAGAACAACTGTTTTGATCGGCGGCATCGCGGTCGACATCCGGCCGCTGCGCGAGTCGCCGGGCTTCCGCCGCTTGTGGATCGGTCAATCGATCGCGTACGTCGCATGGCGGATGATGCTCGTGCTCGTCCCGGTGCAGGTGTACCGGTTGACTGGATCGACGCTCGACGTCGGGCTGCTCGCTCTCGTGCAGTTCGTGCCACTCGTCGTGTTCACGATCCTCGGCGGCGCGCTCGCGGACACGCGCGACCGGCGGCAGCTTCTCATCGGCAGCACGGTCGGCATCTGCGTCGCGACTGCGGCGCTCTTCGCCGTCACCGTCGGTCAGCGGCCGAACGTCGGCCTCGTCTTTGCGCTCGGCTTCGCCGCGTGGTCGTCGTTCTCGCTCGGCGCAGGCTCGATCCGGTCGCTCACACCGCGGCTCGTACCACTCGAGCAGCTGCCGGCGGCCGCGGCGCTCAACGGGCTGTACAACAATCTCGGGCTCGTGGTGGGCCCGGCGATCGCCGGCGTCCTCATCAGCTCGATCGGCCTCGGCGCCACGTACGCGGTCTCGTTCGGAGGGATGCTGCTCTCGCTCGCGACGATCGTGCGGCTTCCGGCAGTGCCGCCGCAGGAGGACGCGCCACGGTTGACGTTCGGAGCGATCGTCGACGGGTTCCGCTATCTCGGCACGCAGCACCTCGTGCTCTCGTTCTTCCTCATCGACACGCTCGCGATGCTCTTCGGGATGCCGAGCTCACTGTTCCCGGCGCTCGCGCAGCACGTGTTCCGCGACCCAGCATCGGTCGGCTATCTCTTCGCCGCTCCCGCAGTCGGGGCGTTCCTCATCTCGCTCTTCTCCGGCTGGGCGATGCGCGTGCGCAGGCAGGGGCTCGCGATCGTGCTCTCCGCATCGGGGTGGGGCATTGCGATCGCCGGCTTCGGCTTGACGCACACGCTCTGGCTCGCACTGTTGCTGCTCGGGCTCGCGGGTGCGGCCGACCAGGTGAGCGCAATCTTTCGGTCGACGATCGTGCTCACCGTCACGCCCGACCATATGCGTGGACGCATCGGCGGGATCGAGTTCGCGCAGGTGGCGAGCACGCCGTCGCTCGGCAATCTGGAGGCCGGCGTCGTCGCTTCGCTGACGAGCCTCCGGTTCTCGATCGTCTCCGGCGGCATCGGCTGCATCGTCGGCACGCTCGCCTGCGCGCTGGCGTTCCCGGTGCTGCTGCGCTACGACTCGCGCGCGCGTGAATCCGTTGCAGCGTGAGTTCTTCGCCCGCTCGGCGCACGAGGTCGCGCCGGAGTTGCTCGGCGCGACGCTGCTCGTCGCCGGGGTCGGCGGCGAGATCGTCGAGTTGGAGGCGTACGACCAGGAGGACCCCGCGAGCCACGGCTTCCGCGGACCGACGAGGCGGAACGCGTCGATGTTCGGGCCGCCCGGACACGCATACGTCTACCGGTCGTACGGCATCCACTGGTGCCTGAACTTCGTGTGCGCGGAGGAAGGCCGTGCCGACGCCGTCCTCATCCGTGCGCTACGCCCGCTGCACGGCGTCGACGTGATGGGCGAGCGGCGCGGCCTCGATGTCGAGCGGGCTCTGTGCTCCGGCCCCGGACGCCTCTGCCAGGCGCTCGCGATCACCGGTGATCACGACGGGCTGCCGCTCGACGAGCCGCCGTTCGAGCTGCTCGCGCGCGCGAGCGTCCCGGAGATCGCGACCGGCCCGCGGATCGGGATCACGCGTGCGGCCGAGCTGCCCTGGCGCTACGCGGTCGCGGGCTCGCGCTACCTCAGCCGGCCTTTGCCATGATCAGCCGCGTCCGAGGATGAGCGTGACGCTCATCCCGGGCGTGGCTGCGACCCCCGCGGCCGGGCGTTGCGCGATCACACGGCCGGCCGCGCCTTTCACGAGCGGTACGAGCTTGAGGCGCGTGAGCTTCGCGCGCGCCGAATCGGCCTGGAGGCCGACGAGGCGCGGCACGACGCCGTGCAGCGGCTTTGCCAGCACGAGCGTCACCTTGCCGAACGACGACAGCGTACCGGTCCGCGGGAACTGCCTCAGCACGACGCCGATCCGTTGGCCGGCCGACGCGGGCTTGTAGACGAGCTGCGGCGTGAGCGGCTGCGCGCGCAGGCGCAGCCGCGCGTTCGCGAGCTTCCAGCCGACGACGTTCGGCACGTCGACCTCGTTGCGCTTGCAGTCCGCCGTCCTCGCGGGCCCGCGGCCGGAGAAGTAGACGATGAGCGACGTGTTGCGGCAGAGGCCGTTGTCGAGCTCGGTCTGCCCATTGCGGTACGTCACTCGGCGTGAGGTGACGGAGATGTACGGCGGCGGCGAGAACGCCTCCGGCCGCGCGTTCATCGCGGCGAGCGCCGACGTGGTGAACGACTTCCAGATCGCTGCCGGGAACGTTCCGCCGGCGACCGGGCCGCCGTGGAAGTCGGTCAGCATCGGGCGCAGCCGGTCCGGATAGCCGACCCACACGGCGGTGACGAGCTGCGGGGTATAGCCGACGAACCAGGCGTCGCCGTAGTTCTCGGTGGTGCCGGTCTTGCCGGCGACGACGCGGCCGGGGATCTGCGCGCGCGTCCCCGTGCCGGACGTGACGACGCCCTCGAGCAGCTGTGTCAGCACCTCGTCCTCTGTCGGCGAGAGCACGCGGCGCGCCACGGGCGCGTTCGCGTAGATCGTCTTTCCCTGGTCGTCGTCGATGCGCGTGACCGTGCGCGGCACGTTGCCGAACACCGAGCCGTCGACGCGTGAGCCGCCGTTCGCGAACGTGCCGTACGCGCGTGCCATCTCGATCGCGCTGACGGGCTCGACGCCGAGGCCGATCCCGAAGTAGCTCTGCAGCGGACCGGTGATGCCGAGCGCATGAGCGGTCGTCACTATATGTGCGGGGCCGACGGTCTTCGTGAGCTGCGCGAAGACGGAGTTGTCCGAGACCGCCGTCGCGCGAACGAGATTGATCGGGCCGAGGTACTCGCCCTCGTAGTTGTGGACGTACCAGTAACGGTCGCCGAGGAAGATCGACACCTGGTGCGAGTCGAACATCGTCAGCGGAGAGATCCCCTGGCGCAGTGCGGTGGCGAGCACGAACGGCTTGAACGCGGATCCGGTCTGACGCTCACGCGCGGTCGCGAGGTTGTACTGGCTCTTGTTGAAGTTCTCGCCGCCGTACATCGCGAGGACCGCTCCCGTCTTCGGGTTGAGCGCGACGAGCGCCGCCTGCGGCCCGTCCGGGCTCGGGAGCCACTGGTGAACTGCCGCGCGCGCGAGGCTCTGAAGCCTGAAGTTGATCGTCGTGTACACGCGGAAGCCGCTGCCAAACACGCGCTTCGCCCCGAACCGGTCGATGAGCTGCGCCTTGACGTATTCGCCGAAGAACGGCGCCTGACCACGCACGCCAGAGAGGTGGACGTCCTGCGGCTTCGGCATCGGCGCGCGCAGCGCGCGGCGGTAGTCGGCCGGCGCGATGACGCCCTGCTGCAGCATCAGCCCGAGGACGGTCGCCCTGCGGCTGCGCGCGATGCCCGGATGCGTCACCGGGTCGTAGAGGCTCGGGTCCTCGGGGATCCCGGCAAGCAGTGCAGCCTCGGGCAGCGTCAGCTTGCTCGCGGTGTGCCCGAAGTACGTGCGCGCCGCGCGCTCCACCCCGTACGCGCCGTTTCCGAAGTAGATGGTGTTGAGGTAGGCGGTGAGGATCTTGTCCTTCGACCAGCGCTGCTCGAGCTGCCAGGCAAGCGCTGCCTCCCTGAGCTTGCGGGTGATCGACCGCGCGCCCCCGGTGAGCTCGTTCTTGACGAACTGCTGCGTGATCGTCGAGCCGCCCTGCACGGCGCCCTTGTGGCGGATGTCGGCCCAGAGGGCGCGGAACATGCCGCGCACGTCGATGCCGCGGTGCTCGTAGAAGCGCTTGTCCTCGGTGGCGACGATCGCCTGTTTCATGAAGCCTGAGATGTCGTTGCTCCCGACGAGCACCCGGCTCTGCGAACCGCGCAGCACGGCGAGGATCGTGTGGCCGTCGGACGCGTAGACGTAGCCGTCCACCTGGACGCGGTGCTGGCGAAACGGGTCGAGCCCGGCGAGCTGCTGGCTCACCGCGACGGTGACGCCGTACGAGAACGCCGTGACCGCCAGGACGCCCAGCACGCCGGTGAGGACGAGTAGGCGGAGCTTGCGGATCCGGCGCCTGCGCCGGCGGGGACGAGGCTCGGACCGGTTTCTGCGCGGCAGCACGAAAGGTGCCGGATTGTATCCTCGCCGCCGTGCCCACCCGCCCGTACGGAACCTGGCCCTCGCCGATCAGCGCCGATCTCGTCGCGTCGAGCGGAGGGGTTCGCATGGGGTCCGTCCACGTCGACGGCGCGCGCGTGCGCTGGTCGGAGTCCCGTCCCGAGGAAGGAGGACGCGTCGCCGTCGTCGACTCGACCGGGGCCGAGCTGACGCCGCCGGGCGCGAATGCGCGAACGCGCGTGCACGAATACGGCGGCGGGGCGATCTGGTACCACGGCGACACCGTCTTCTATTCGGAGTTCACGGACAGCCGCGTGTATCGCGTCGACGGCTCCGGGGCGACGGCGATCACTCCCGAGCCGGCCGTGCCGAACTCGCTGCGGTACGCCGACGGCGTCGTGACGAACGACGGCGGGACGATCGTGTGTGTGCGCGAGCGGCACGAGGCGGACGACGTGATCAACGAGCTGGTGTCGTTTCCGGCCGACGGCTCGGGCGAGCCCGAGATCGTCGCGGGCGGTCACGACTTCTTCTCGTCGCCGCGCTTCGACCCCGCCGGGAAGCGGCTCGCGTGGCTCGCCTGGGATCACCCGAACATGCCGTGGGACGGAACCCAGCTCTTCGTCGACGGCGAAGTCGTCGCGGGCGCGCGTGACGAGTCGGTCATCGACGTGCGATGGTCGCGGGACGGCGCGCTCCATTACGCCTCCGACCGCACGGGCTGGTGGAACCTGTACCGCGAGGGCGAGGCGCTGACCTCGCTCGTCGGCGCCGAGATCGGGTTCCCCGCCTGGGTGTTCGGGATGAGCCGCTACGTCTTCCTCGACGACGGTCGCATCGTGTGTGTCGTGACCTGTGATGCGGTCGACTCGCTCCAGGTGCTCGATCCGGCGAGCGGCGGGATCGACGACCTGGGTCTGGGCTGGACGGCATACGAGACGACGATCGCCTCCGACGGACGTCGCGTCGTGTTCACTGCCGCGTCGCCGACCGAGCCGACGGCGCTCGTCTCGTACGACGTCGTGACCGGCGAGCAAGAGGTCTTCAAGCGCACGCTCGAAGTCGAGCTCGACCGCGCGTCGATCTCGGTGCCGCGCGCGATCGACTTCACGACGCGCGACGGAGACATTGCGCATGCCTTCTACTACCCGCCCGCGAACGGCGGCTACGAGCGGCCCGAGGACGAGCAGCCGCCGCTGCGAGTCTGTTGCCACGGCGGTCCCACATCGCACTCCACGGCATCGTTCGACATCGACTACCAGTACTTCACGACGCGAGGCATCGGCGTCGTCGACGTCAACTATCGCGGGAGCACCGGCTACGGGCGGGAGTACCGCCGCCTGCTGAACGGCCGCTGGGGCGAGAGCGACTGGCAGGACTGTGTCTCGGCGGCGCAATACCTCGCGGAACAGGGCGAAGCCGATCCCGCGCGCACGTGGGTCGAAGGCGGGAGCGCGGGCGGCTACGTCGTCTTCTGTGCGCTCGTGTTCGACCCAACCTCGTTTGCCGCGGGCGTGAGCTATTTCGGCGTCGCCGACGTCGAGGCGCTGGCGACCGACACGCACAAGTTCGAGTCGCGCTACCTCGACTCGATGATCGGGCCGTATCCCGAGCGCGCGGATCTGTACCGCGAGCGGTCGCCTGTGCACTTCGCCGACCGCCTCGAGCGGCCGCTGCTGCTGCTCCAGGGGCTCGACGACAAGGTCGTGCTGCCCGCGCAGGCGGAGATGATGGTCGAGGTGCTCGAGCGCAAGGGCGTGTCGTACGAGTACATCGCGTTCGAGGGCGAGGGCCACGGATTCCGCAAGCACGAGAACATCGTCCGCTCGCTCGAGGCGACGATCGAGTTCGTCGGGAAGACCTTCGGATTCAGGCCTGAGCCGTAAGTAGAGTCGCCCGCATGGGAATCGCGGAGCTCACCCGCAATGCCGTCGACGTACTCCCTGCGGGCGCCCTCGAGCAGAAGCTGAAGCTCGGCCGCCCGCTGCGCGTCAAGCTCGGGATCGACGTCACCTCGCCCGATATCCACATCGGACGGGCCATTCCCCTCCAGCGCATGCGGGCCTTCCAGGATGAGGGCCATACCGGTGTCCTGATCATCGGCGACTACACGACCCGCATCGGCGATCCCTCCGGCCGCTCGGCCGAACGGCCGGTCCTCTCTGACGAGGAAATCGACACGAACGCGAAGACCTACCTCGAGCAGGCGATGGTCATCCTCGACCGCGATCGCACAGAGGTGCGGTACAACGGCGAGTGGCTTTCCAAGCTGAGCTACGCGGAGGTCGTGCGCCTGGGGCGCGTGATAACCGTCGCGCGCATGCTCGAGCGCGACGACTTCGCGAAGCGGATGGCCGCCCAGGAGCCAATCTCGGTCTCGGAGCTGCTCTACCCGCTCATGCAGGCGTACGACTCGGTCGCGATCGAGGCCGACGTCGAGCTCGGCGGCACAGACCAGACGTACAACCTGCTCGCCGGCCGTGACGTCATGCAGGCGTATGGGCTCGAGCCGCAAGTCGCACTGACGACGCCGCTTCTCCTGTCGTGGGATGGAGAGAAGATGAGTTCGTCCGTTGGGAACAACATCCCGCTCACGGCCGCCCCCGAGGAGATGTTCGGGCGCACGATGCGGATCCCGGACTCGGTGCTTCCAGAGTGGTACGGGCTCGTCGCCGAGCAGCCGGCTCCGGCCGGCGATCCGCTGGAGGCGAAGCTCGCGCTCGCGCGCTTCATCGTCGCCCGCTCGCACGGGGCCGAGGCAGCGGTGCGCGCCGAGGAGCACTTCACGCGCGTGGTACGCGAAGGAAAGGCGCCCGACGAGGTCCCCGAAGTGACATGGAAATACGACCCGAATTTCCCCGCGCTCCTCGTCGAGGCGTTCGGCCGTTCGGCGAGCCACTGGCGCCGCCAGATCGACCAGGGCGGGGTGAAGGTGAACGGCGCCCCGGTCACCTCGTACGAGCTCTCCGCCGACGCGCTCGACGGAGCGCTCGTGCAGGCCGGAAAGCGCCAGTTCGTGCGTGTTCGCCTCGCTTGACCCGAGGCCCGTCCTTGCTACACTCCCCCCGCTGCCCGAGAGGGCGGCGTAGGAAAGTCCCTGCAAACGACCACAACGGAGCGCCTCTAGAACGATTCGGAGTCGAGATTTTCCGATGATTCTGAGGCCTCTGGCGCGAGTCGGGGCCTTTTTTACGCCGTTCAGACGGCCCGGTCTTTGAAAACTCAGCAGCGAGCGTTTACGTCGAGACCTCGACCAGCCTTCGGCTGGGAGAGGACAGAACACCTCGTCGAGATCTTCGGATCTCGACCTTTGAGCGAAAGCTCGAAGTGAAAGTGTCGTCGGTTCTTCGGAGCCGGCGAACCTTCTTCACGGAGAGTTTGATCCTGGCTCAGGACGAACGCTGGCGGCGCGCTTAACACATGCAAGTCGAGCGAGAACCAGTCCTTCGGGGCTGGGGACAGCGGCGAACGGGTGAGTAACACGTGAGTCATCCACCCTCGGTACCGGAATAGCCCGGGGAAACTCGGATTAATGCCGGATGGCCCATCTGCCCCTCGGGGCGGCTGGAAAAGATAGCTTCGGCCTTCGACCGGGGACGAGCTCGCGGCGGATTAGCTTGTTGGCGGGGTAAAGGCCCACCAAGGCGACGATCCGTAGCTGGTCTGAGAGGACGATCAGCCACACTGGGACTGAGACACGGCCCAGACTCCTACGGGAGGCAGCAGTGGGGAATCTTGCGCAATGGGCGAAAGCCTGACGCAGCGACGCCGCGT
>DATGEH010000096.1:0-2427 GCA_035310325.1 Gaiellaceae bacterium | reverse complement strand
AGACGCTGCGCGAGCGACGCGACCTGGATGTCGACGATCTTCGTAAGGTCTTCAGTGGTGAGCGCGTCGAACACGACGATGTCGTCGAGCCGGTTCAGGAACTCCGGCTTGAAGTGTTCGCGCACGACCCCCATGACCGCGTCGCGCTTCAGCTCGTCCGGCAGGTCACCGACCAGCACGTGCGAGCCGAGGTTGGACGTCAGCACGAGAATCGCGTTGCGGAAGTCGACCGTGCGCCCTTGCCCGTCGGTGAGCCGGCCGTCGTCGAGCACGGCGAGCAGCACGTCGAACACGTCCGGGTGCGCCTTCTCGACCTCGTCGAAGAGCACGACGCTGTAGGGCCGGCGGCGCACCGCTTCGGTGAGCTGGCCGCCTTCGTCGTAGCCGACGTAGCCGGGCGGTGCACCGACGAGTCGCGCCACCGAGTGCTTCTCGGAGTACTCACTCATGTCGATGCGCACCATCGCGCGCTCGTCGTCGAAAAGGAACCCGGCGAGTGCCTTGGCGAGCTCGGTCTTGCCGACACCGGTCGGGCCGAGGAACAGGAATGAGCCGGTCGGCCGGTTCGGGTCGGAGATGCCCGCGCGTGCTCGTCGCACGGCATCCGACACCGCCTGCACCGCTTCGCGCTGGCCGATCACCCGCTTGCCGAGCTCGTCCTCCATGCGCAGCAGCTTCGCGGTCTCGCCTTCCATCAGCCGGCCGGCGGGAATGCCGGTCCACGCGGACACGACCTCGGCGATGTCGTCGGCGGTGACCTGCTCCTTGACGAGCACATCCTGCTGCGGCTCGGCGGCGATCGCGTCGTTGAGCTCACGCTCGCGCTGCGGCAACTCGCCGTACTGCAGACGCGACGCGGTCTCGAGGTCGCCGTCGCGCTGCGCGCGCTCGACCTGGCTCTTCAGGTCGTCGATCTGCTTCTTCAGCTCGCCGACGCGGTTCAGCCCGGCCTTCTCACGTTCCCACCGCGCGTTGAGCGCGTTCAGCTGCTCGTCGATGTCGGCGAGTTCGGCGCGCAACTTGGCGAGCCGCTCCTGCGACGCCTCGTCGGTTTCCTTCTTGAGCGCGAGTTCTTCCATCTTGAGCCGGTCGGACGCGCGCTGCAGTTCGTCGATCTCGACCGGGCGCGAGTCGATCTCCATGCGCAAGCGCGATGCGGCCTCGTCGACGAGGTCGATCGCCTTGTCGGGAAGGAATCGCGACGTGATGTAGCGGTCGGACAGTGCGGCCGCGGCGACGAGGCCGCCGTCGTTGATCTGCACCTGGTGGTGCGCTTCGTAACGTCCCTTCAACCCACGCAGGATCGCGATCGTCTCCTCGACGGACGGCTCGCCCACCAGCACCTGCTGGAAACGGCGCTCGAGCGCAGGGTCCTTCTCGATGTGCTCGCGGTACTCGTCGAGCGTGGTCGCGCCGACCATGCGCAATTCGCCGCGGGCAAGCATCGGCTTGAGCATGTTGCCCGCGTCCATCGCGCCCTCGCCGGTCGCGCCCGCGCCGACGACGGTGTGCAACTCGTCGATGAACGTGATGATCTGCCCGTCGGAGTCCTTGATCTCGTTGAGCACGGCCTTGAGCCGCTCCTCGAACTCACCGCGGTACTTCGCACCGGCGATCATCGCGCCGAGGTCGAGCGCGATCAGTCGCTTGCCGCGCAGCGACTCGGGCACGTCACCGGCGACGATGCGCTGTGCGAGTCCTTCGACGACGGCGGTCTTGCCGACGCCGGGCTCGCCGATCAGCACCGGGTTGTTTTTGGTGCGTCGGCTCAGCACCTGGATGACGCGGCGGATCTCGGCGTCGCGCCCGATGACGGGGTCGATCTTGCCCTCACGCGCAGCCGCGGTGAGGTCGTTGCCGTACTTCTCGAGCGCCTGGAACGTCCCCTCGGGGTCCGGCGACGTGACGCGCGCCGAACCCGCCACAGACTGCAGTGAGTCACGCAACGCGGCAGGCGTCAGGCCGTGCTGCGCGAAGAGCGCAGCCACGTCGGTGCCCTGCTCGGCGAGCGCGATGAGCAGGTGCTGCGTCGAGACGTACTCGTCCGAACGGTCGCGCGCTTCGCGTTCGGCCGCGCCGAGCACGGCAAGTACGCCGCGCGACGTCTGCGGCGCGCCGACGGACACACCGGACGCGCTCGGCAGCGCGTCGACCAGCCGCTGTACTTCGGCTCGCACCGCAAGCGGGTCGGCGCCGAGCGCCTGCAGCATCGGACGCGGCAGTCCTTCCGCGTCGTCGAGCAGCGCAACCGCGAGGTGCGCAGGCTCGACCGAAGGGTTGCCGCGTTCGGCCGCCGTGCGGACAGCCGTCGACAACGCCTGCTGGCTACGCGTGGTGAGGTCCATGAGTCATATCTCCGAGGTCACGAGCGGCGATGCTGCGGGCGCCACACCACGAGTGCGGATTTCGGGCGCAGCCGCTCCAGTT
>DATGEH010000095.1:0-7387 GCA_035310325.1 Gaiellaceae bacterium | reverse complement strand
GATCTGGCGCCGAGCGCGAGAGCGTTCTCACGCGGGCCTGAGCCGCGACGCCCAGGCGCGGCCGGTGAGCGTGAACGGCCCGTCCGGCTCGTCCAGCTGGCGGAAGAGCTCGGCTCGAGCGGTTGCCCGCTGCTCGCCTTCGAGCGAGCTCGCCCACACGCCGGCGGGGCCGGCGCCGCCCACGAGCGCCGTCCAGAAGTCCTCGAAGTCGGCGTAACCCGCGTCGACCGCGAGCAGCTCCGACTCCGCTCCGTCGCCGAGCAGCTCCTCGATCTCTGCCCGGGAGCGGAACCGCGAGTCCTCTCGAGGCATGCCGAGAGCGTCGCGCGTTCGATTGATCGCGGCGAGCATCTCCATGTTCTCCCGGTCCCACATGCAGACCGCGACGGTGCCGGCGACACGACGCATCTCTCGTACGCCCGCAGGCGCGTCGTCCATGAACGCGACGACGAGCTGCGCGAGTGCCGCGTCGAACGACTCGTCCGGCCAAGGCAGGTCCTCCGCGACCGCTCGGCGCGCGTCGACACCGCCGAACCGCTCGTGCAGCGCGGCGACGAACGCGGGCGATGGCTCCGCCGCCGCAACCTGGGCGCCGCGGCGGACGAGCTCTGCCGTCAGCGCACCCGTTCCTGCGCCGACGTCGAGCACGCGGCTTCCGGCGTCGATGCCCGCGAAGTCGGCGAACACCGGAGCCAGGCGCGCCGAGAACCGGCCCATGAAGTTGTCGTAGGCGGTGTCAGAGGTCCACATCGGCGGGAGTATTCACGTTCGCGAGCAGTGCGACGTCGAACTCCACCACCGCGACGTCGATGTCCGCGATCGCGCGGCGGATCGAGAGCTCGCCGGTCGTCAACGCGGGCAGTGACGACTTCCTGTAGGCGCCGGGAAGCGGCCCCGTCTGCGGCACCGCCGCGTCTCGGCATGCGACCGCAAGCGATCGCAACGCGTCGGCGGTGACATACGGCATGTCGACCGGCAACACCACGACGACGTCATGCGTTGCAGCGCGCAGGCCCGCGACGAGCCCGTGGATCGCGGCGCGCTCCTCGACGCCGTCGGCGAGCACGGGGAACGGCAACGTCTCGTCGCCCTTGCCGACGGCGATCCGCTCGTCGCACGCTTCGCCGAGGACCCGCCAGGCGCGTTCGGCGAGCGTCTCTCCGTCGATGCGCGCCAGCGCCTTCGGCGAGCCGAAGCGCGTGCTCGCGCCGCCGACGAGCAGCACCCCGGTCAGCCCTGAATGCGCCACGTCTCGGTGTAGACGTTCGCCGAGCCGCCGCGCACGAACCCGCACAGCGTGATGCCGCGATCGGCGGCGAGCTCGACGGCGAGGCTCGACGGCGCGCCGACCGCGACGATGATCGGGCAACCCGCGACCGACGCCTTCTGCACGAGCTCGAACGAGATCCGGCCGCTCAGGCACAGCACCGAGCCGTCGAGTGGCAGACGGTTCGCCGAGAACGCCCAGCCGATCACCTTGTCGAGCGCGTTGTGGCGGCCGACGTCTTCCCGAACGCAGACGAGCGCGCCGTCCGGCTCGAACAGCCCGGTCGCGTGCAGGCCGCCGGTCGCGGCGAAAGCCGCCTGCGACTCGCGCAGCCGGCCGGGCAGCGAGGTGACGAGCGCGAGCGGAACGTGCAGCTGCGACTCGACGCGCGGAGCGTCGACCGCGACGGCTTCGAGCGCTCCTTTGCCGCACACACCGCACGACGACGACGTGTAGAAGCTCCGCTGCAGACGCGTCGGGTCGAAGCCGGGCGCATCGACGTCGACGGTGTTCGCAGCGAGGTCGTCCGCGAGGCGCGCGGCAGAGGGCCGCAGTCCCTCCGAGAGACAGAAGCCGAGCGCGAGCTCCTCGTCGTGACCCGGCGTGCGCATGGTGACGGCGACGGGGTTTCCGCCGATCCGGATCTCGAGCGGTTCCTCGACCGCGACGCGGTCGCGCTCGCTCGAGCCGCCGGGGAGCCGGACGACGTCGACGGCGGCGGCCGAGTACGGCGGGGCCTCCATGGACGGAAGCCTATGCTGCCCCGATGAGAGTGCTCGTCGTCGGTGCGGGAGGACGCGAGCATGCACTCACGTGGGCGCTTTCGCGCAGTCCCGGCGTCACCGACCTGCATGCCGCGCCGGGGAATCCTGGCATCGCGTCGCTCGCGAGCTGTCACCCGGTGCGCGCGGACGATCCGTCGTCGCTCGTGCCACTCGCGCTCGAGCTCGATGCCGACCTCGTCGTCATCGGGCCCGAGGCTCCGCTCGTCGCCGGCATCGCCGACGAGCTGCGGCAGCGTGGCATCGGCGTCTTCGGGCCGAGCGCAGCGGCAGCGCGACTCGAGGGCTCGAAGAGCTTCGCGCGCGAGGTGATGGCTGCCGCCGGCGTCCCGATCGCGCGCGCGCTCCCCGTCGCCAAGCCGCCGTGCGTCGTGAAGGCGGACGGGCTCGCCGCGGGCAAGGGCGTCTGGGTGTGCACGACGCAGGCGGAGCTCGACGCCGGGCTGCGGGCGGCCCAGGCGCTCGGTCAGCCGTTTCACGTCGAAGAGCTGCTCCAGGGCGAAGAGGTGTCGGTCTTCGCGCTCTGCGACGGCAAGACCGCACTCACGTTGCCGGCGGTGCAGGACTACAAGCGCATCGGTGACGGAGACGCGGGCCCGAACACGGGCGGCATGGGCTCGTATTCGCCCGTGCCACGACTCTCGGACGCGGATGTCGAGGCGGTCGTCGACCTCGTGCACAGACCCGTGCTCGCGGAGCTCGCACAGCGGCGCACGCCGTTCCGGGGAGCGCTCTTCGCCGGTCTCATGCTCACGGACGACGGCCCGCACGTGCTCGAGTTCAACTGCCGCTTCGGCGATCCGGAGACGCAGTCGCTCGTGCCGCGCCTCGAGGGCGACCTCTTCGAGGCGCTCGCGGCCTCGGCGACCGGCGATCTGCTCGGCGTATCCGCTCCGGCGTCACCGCAACCTGCGGTGACGGTAGTGCTCGCCGCACGCGACTATCCCGAGCAGGGCGATTCAGGCACGCCGATCTCAGGCGTCGACGAGGCGGAGGAAACGGGTGCGCTCGTCTTCCATGCCGGCACCGCGCTGCAGGACGGACGCCTCGTGACGAACGGCGGGCGAATTCTCAACGTCACCGGACGCGGCGACTCGCTCGCCTCCGCGCGTGCCGCGGCGTACGAAGCCGCGATGCGCATAGATTTCGCCGGCATGCACTACCGAAAGGACATCGCCCGTGGCTGAGGCCCCTGGGCGCGCACCGCTCCCGGCCGGCGGAGCCGGCCTCCGCGGTGCGCTCTCGCCGCTGACGGCGCGATACGGCGCTCGCTCGGCTCGGTCGTACTCGATGTACTGCCCTCGCCTCGCTCGCTTGTCTCGCTTGCCAGCGACGAGCCAGGAACCTCAGCGTGGCTGACGTGAAGGTCGGTATCCTCGTCGGCTCCGAGTCGGATCGCGAGCGCATGCAGTCGGCGCTCGACGTCCTCGACGAGCACGGGATCGGCTATGAGTTCGAGGTGCGCTCCGCGCACCGCACGCCGGACGCGGTCGCGGAGTACGCACGCACCGCGCGCGGCCGCGGCCTGCGGGTGCTGATCTGCGGCGCCGGCCTCTCGGCGGCACTCCCCGGCGCCGTCGCGGCGCACACCGACCTGCCGGTCATCGGCGTGCCGTTGCGCTCGAGTATGAGCGTGCTCGACGGGCTCGACGCGCTGCTCGCCATCGCGCAGATGCCGCCCGGCGTCCCCGTTGCGACTGTCGGCGTCGACAACGCGCGCAACGCGGCCGCCCTAGCGGTTCGAATACTCGGCTCCTAGGCGTCGCTTGCGATGCCGACCATAAGAGGAGGCGCCGATTCACTCGGCGCCTCCTCTCACTAGTACGCGGAGCGGATGTTCGTCAGCGAGGGCGGCACGTAGGAGGCGGGGCCGCGCCCGACGGACCGCGCGAGCTCGCGCGTCAGCAGACTGTGTGCAGCCACCGGCTTGATGCCGTGATTCGCCGACGTATGCGTCGTCATCACGCCCGCGAACTTCACCGGCCGGTGATAGCGGCGACGCGCGAACCGGGCGAGATCGGCCCATTCACGCGCCATCGCGGAGTTGTAGATCTCCGGAATCGCGCGGCTGTCGCGCATGCCCGACGCGACGAAGAACGCCTGCCGCACGTTCCAGACGCCATGGCGCACGCCGCCGTCGAGCGACCCGTAGTTGTAGAGCAGTTGCCCGACACGCGCACGCGCGTAGCCGCGGTAGAAGTCGCGCGTTCGCCAGAACGTCCTGTCCCATGCGGGCTCGACGTCGTCGGCCGCAGCTGAGGTCACATGCCGGCTGAGTCCGTGCGCGCGGAGCAGGCGCTGCAGCAACTTCGTCTCGTTCGCCCAGCGCCAGCCGGCATAGAAGGGATTCGGAACATGAGGGTGGTAGTTGCTCGTTCCGCGCGCAAGACTGATCGCGGCGTCCAGTCCGCGCGGAAGGCAGTTCGCGTAGCCACGCGCATAGCCGAGCATGCCGCGCGTGATCGCCCGGTTCGTCGCGAAGCGGTTCGAGAAGAGAATCGTTCCGTACGTGTTCCCGTTGAACGCCGGCTTGCCGAAGTCGAGGATGACGACGCCGCCGACGCCGCGCTTCGCCGCGCGGCAGCCCTGCCGGCCGAGCACGTATGAGCTCGTCGTGTGCTCGTAGAGCGAGATGGTCGCGCGCAGACGGACGTGCGGATGCGGCTGCACCTTGCGGACGACGTGCACCGGCGCGATCGTCCGCAGCACGGGCCGTCGCACGCCGTGCGCCTGAACGGCCGAGGCGGGGACGCCTTGCACGAGCCGGTGCCCGGCCACGTGCCCGCGGCTCGCTGCGACCGCGCCGACGGCGAAGAGCGCCGTCGCGCACGCGGCGAAGACGATCGCAACCCGCTTGTAAAGCAGGTCTCTACAACTTTCACAGAACAAAGCTGGTGGAACGTAGCCTCGGTCCCGGCGGGCTGCACTCCCCCGAAGGAGGGACAGAGGGAGCGCGGCCACCGGCAGGACCCCGCTCTAGACTGTCGCCGGTGATCGCCCGCTACTCGCGCCCGGCCATGGCCCATGTGTGGTCGGAGGAGAGCAAGTTCTCCACGTTCCTCGAGGTCGAGCAGGCGGCGACCCAGGCCTGGCTCGAGTTGGGGGTAGTGCCGCCAGAGGCGGCACGTGTGATTGCGGAGGCCCAGGCACCACCTGCCCACCGGGTGGCGCAGCTGGAAGCGACCCTCCACCACGATGTCGCCGCCTTCGTCGATGCAGTCGCGGAAACACTCGGCGAGGAAGGCCGCTGGTTCCACTACGGGCTCACGTCCTCCGACGTCGTCGACACGGCGCTTGCACTGCAGATCCACGCGGCCGGCCGGCTGCTGCTCGAAGGGATCGACCGGGCGTTCGTCGCGGTGACGACGCGCGCCGAGGAGCACAAGCTGACGTTGCAGATGGGCCGCACGCACGGTGTGCATGCGGAGCCGACGACGTTCGGCCTCAAGCTCGCCGGCTGGGCGTTCGAGCTCGAACGCGATCGCACGCGCGTCACTCATGCCCTCGAGGGGATGCGCGTCGGCAAGCTCTCGGGCGCAGTCGGAACGTATGCGGCCACCGATCCCGAGCTCGAGCGGCTCGCGTGCGAGCGGCTCGGCCTCGAGCCGGCGCCGAGCTCGACGCAGATCCTGCAGCGCGACCGCCATGCGGAGCTGCTGACAGCGCTCGCAATCGTCGCGTCCTCGCTCGATAAGTTCGCTCTCGAGATCCGCCATCTCGCGCGCACCGAAGTCGCCGAGGTGCAGGAGCCGTTCGGTCGCGGGCAGAAGGGCTCCTCGGCGATGCCGCACAAGCGGAACCCGGTCGTCGCGGAGCGCATCAGCGGGCTCGCGCGCGTCGTCCGCGCGGCGTCGATCGTCGGACTCGAGAACGTCGCCTTGTGGCACGAGCGCGATATCTCGCATTCGTCCGCCGAGCGCGTCGTCATCCCGGACGCGTTCCTCGCGCTCGACTACATGCTCGACAAGTTCGCCTGGCTCATGGAAGGCCTCGTCGTTCGCGCGGAACGGATGCGCCGCAACGTCGAGACGAGCAACTACCTCTTCTTCAGCCAACGTGTCCTGCTCGCGCTCGTCGAGGCGGGCCTGCAGCGCAACGAGGCGTACCGGCTCGTGCAGCGCGTCGCGATGCGCGCGTGGGACGAGGAGCTCGACTTCCGCGTGCTCGTGCGTGCGGACGACGAGATCGCCTCGCGCATCGACCTCGACGCCGTCTTCGACCTCGACTCCTACACCCGTCATGTCGACACCGTGTTCGCCCGATTGCACAAGGAGGAAGCCGTTCATGCCTGAGACCCACGTCGCGTCCGGGAAGGTCCGCGAGCTCTATGCGCTCGACGACGATCGCCTGCTGCTCCTGGCGAGCGACCGCATCTCGACCTTCGACGTCGTCCTACCCACCGAGATCCCGGACAAAGGGCGCGTGCTGACCGGTCTCTCCGGCTTCTGGTTCACGCTGCTGCGATCGATCGCGCCGAACCACATGCTCGCGATCCGCGACGACGGGCGCTCGATGGAGTGCAAGCGGCTCGAGATGCTGCCGATCGAGTGCGTCGTGCGCGGCTACCTCGCCGGGTCAGGCTGGAAGGACTACCAGGCGACCGGCTCGACCTCGGGGCACGAGCTTCCGGCGGGCATGCGCGAGTCCGACCGGCTCCCGCAGCCGATCTTCACGCCGGCGACGAAGGCGCAGACCGGCCACGACGAGAACATCAGCCGCGCGCAGGCCGCGGAGCTCGTCGGAGCCGAACGCTTCGCGGAGGTGGAACGCACCGCGCTCGCGCTGTACGAGGCGGCCGCAGAGCATGCGCTCGGCCGCGGCATCATCATCGCGGACACGAAGTTCGAGCTCGGGCTCGACGCCGACGGCAACCTCGTGCTCGGCGACGAGGCGCTGACGCCGGACTCGTCGCGCTTCTGGCCGGCCGACTCGTACGAGCCTGGCCGCGCCCAGGACAGCTTCGACAAGCAGTACGTGCGCGACTTCTGCGAGACGACGGGCTGGGACAAGACGTACCCGGGCCCGGAGCTGCCGGACGACGTCGTGAGCGCGACGCGCGCGAAGTACGTCGACGCGTTCGAGCGGCTCACCGGCATCGAGTTCGACGCGTACCTCGCCGACCCGGGCGTGGTCCTCGCATGAAGGCGACCGTCCTCGTGCGGCCGAAGCCCGGCATCCTCGACCCGCAGGGCGACGCGGTCGAGAGCGCGCTCGCGCATCTCGGGTTTGCGGTCTCCAACGCGCGCGTCGGCAAGGTGGTCGACCTCGAGGTGACCGCGACCGATCCCGTGGCGGCGCGCGCGCAGGTGGAGAAGATGTGCGAGCAGCTGCTCGCGAA
>DATGEH010000094.1:0-22245 GCA_035310325.1 Gaiellaceae bacterium | reverse complement strand
GCTACGGCCGCTCCCTGCGTCCTCGCATCGCATCCGACCAGCGCATCCCCGCGGCGGCACCATTCCGCCAAAGACCCCTAGGAGGGAAGTCCGCTGCCCGGCGCCTCCACGCCAGGGGAGGAGGGGGCGCCGGGCAGCGGCTTGGGGTTGGGAGGGTTCGATGAAGCCCATCCATCGAACCAGCCGGAGATGAGCCGCGCCTAAGAGTTGGTGAGATGCAAGCGCAGAAGCGCGCCGCCCCCCGGCGCTTCCTCGGCGCTGACGCTGCCGCCGTGCGCCTCCGCCACCTCGCGGACGATCGCGAGGCCCAGGCCCGAGCCCGGCTGCGACCGGGCCGAGGTGGCGCGATAGAACCGGTCGAAGATGCGCTCGCGCTCGTCGGGCTCGATGCCGGGGCCGTGGTCGCGGACGGAGACTTCGCCTCGCGAGAGCGTTACCTCCACGGTGCCGCCGCCGTCGCTCCACTTGCCTGCGTTCTCGAGGAGGTTCCACACTGCCCGCTCGATGCGGTCCGGGATGCCGTCGATCGTCGTCGCCTCGAGCTGTGTGTCGAACGTGATGTGCGGATAGCGCGCGCGCGCGCGTTCGACGACGGACGAGACGAGCTCGTCGAGTTGGACGGCCTGGCGCTCGAGGCTCGGGTCGTCACCGCGCGCGAGCTCGAGCAGGCCGCCGATGAGATCGCGCATCTCGTGGGCCTCGCGCTGAAGATCGTCGAACAGGCGGCCGCGAGCATCGGGGGCGAGGCGCTCCTGCTGCTTCAGCACCTCGATGTTCGTCTGCATGCTCGTGAGCGGCGTGCGCAGCTCGTGCGAGGCGTCGGCGACGAACTGCCGCTGCGTCTCGAGTGCGTCTTCGAGCGCCGCGAGCATCGTGTTGAACGACGACCCGAGTCGCGTGAGCTCGCCGCGACCGGTCTCGGGCACTCGCTCGCTCGGGTCGCGCGTCCTCGCCACGCGTTCCGCTGCGGCGGTGAGCCGCCGCACCGGGGCGAGCGTGGCGCGCGAGACGAGCGCGCCCGCGAGTGCCGCGACGCCGACCCCTCCGAGCGTGACGAAGAGCAGGATGAGCCGTAGGCGCTCGAGATCGTGGTGGAGGTAGTCGATGTTGCGCGACACCATCACGGCACCGCCAGGAATTGGGGCGACGATCTGGCGGAGCCGCACGTTGTCGCCTTGGATGTCCCGGGCCGTCGTATTGCGGAAGAAGCCACCACGCTTGCCCGCCGCGACTGCGCGGACGGTTGCGTCGACAGGCAGAACGTTGCCGGCGGCGACCGTGCCATTCGCCCCGACGAGCGTGACGAAGTCACCACTGTAGGGACTGATTCCGCGGAAGACCGTTCCCCGATCCTGGGCGTGCTGCGCAAGCTCGCTGTCGACCTGTTTGAACAGCTCGTGGCGCATCACGAGGTACACGGTCACGGATGCGGCTGCGAGCACGACTGCGACAACGGCAGCGGCGACGATCGTGAGGCGAAGGCGAAGGCTCACGACTCGCGCAACACGTAGCCGGTGCCGCGCACTGTGTGGATGAGGCGCGGCTCGTCCTCTGCCTCCATCTTGCGGCGGAGGTAGCCGACGTAGACGTCGAGCGCGTTGGACGAGTGGCTGAAGTCGTAGCCCCATACGCGCTCGTAGATGAGGGGGCGGGGCAGGACCTGGCGCGGGTTGCGCATGAACAGCTCGAGCAGATGCGCCTCGGTCGTCGTCAGCTCGAAGCGTCGCGCACCGCGGCGCGCGTCCATCGAGCCGAGGTCGAACGACAGATCGGCAAAACGGAGGACGTCCGCCGGCGTCTGGTCGAGCGTTCGGCGGAGCAGCGCCCGCAGGCGGGCGAGCAGCTCCTCGAGGGCGAACGGCTTCGGGAGATAGTCGTCGGCGCCGGCGTCGAGGCCCGCGACCCGGTCGCCGACGGCATCGCGGGCTGTGAGCAGCAGCACGGGCACGCGGTTGCCCTCCCGCCGCAGCCGGCGCGTGACGTCGAGGCCGTCGTAGCCGGGCATCATCACGTCGAGGACGACCGCATCCGGTGTGCGCCGGTCCACGGCGGCGAGTGCGGCGTCGCCGTCGCCGGCCAGCTCGACCTCGTAGCCGGCGAGCTGCAGCGCGCGCTCGAGCGCTTCGCGCACGGCGCGATCATCGTCTGCAACGAGGACGAGCATCTCGTCGTTAAGTGTGCCCTCGCAGGTGAGAGGGCGGTAAGAGGGCCGGAGGGACGTTTATGCTGATGCGGCCGGATCGTCCGAGAGGAGAGAACAGATGAAGGGTGCACAGAAGCCCAAGAAGCTCGCGAAGAAGGCGCCGCAGAAGACGCTCAAGGAACGGCGCTCCGAGAAGCAGGCGAAGAAGCGCGGCGCCGGCGGCATCTAGGGGTCCTTGGCGAAATAGTGGAGTGCCGCGGCTGGTGCGCTGGATCGGCGCGCTGCGTCGTCCTCGGTCGCGGCCGTAGCCCGGCTACGGCCGCTCCCTGCGTCCTCGCATCGCATCCGACCAGCGCATCCCCGCGGCGGCACCATTCCGCCAAAGACCCCTAGCCGCCGGAGTCACTCAAGCGGTAGACGAGGCGGCCCAGAGGTTGATGCCGCCGTCGACCGCATGCCGGTCGACCGCGGCCAGCTCCTCGGCCGTGAAGTCGAGCCGGTCGAGCGCGCCGATGTTCTCCTCGAGCTGCTCGATGCTGCTTGCGCCGACGAGCGCCGACGTCACTCGTGGATCTCGCAACGCCCATGCGAGTGCCATCTGGGCAAGCGACTGGCCGCGCTCGCGCGCGATCTCGTTCAGCGCACCGATGTGCCCGAGCGCGTCCTCGGTGAGCAGCGACGGGCTGAGCGACGCCGGGCGCGACGCGCGCGAGCCTTCCGGGATGCCGTCGAGATACTTGTCGGTGAGCATCCCTTGCGCGAGCGGAGAGAACGCGATGCAGCCGACGCCGAGCTCGCCGAGCGTATCGAGCAGCCCCTGCTCCTCGATCCAGCGGTTGATCATCGAGTAGGACGGCTGGTGGATGAGGAGCGGCGTGCCGAGCGCGTCGAGGATCCGCGCCGCCTCGCGCGTCTTCTCCGCGGAGTACGACGAGATCCCGACATAAAGCGCTTTGCCCTGGCGCACTGCGGTATCGAGTGCGCCCATGGTCTCCTCGAGCGGCGTCTCCGGATCGAAGCGGTGCGAATAGAAGATGTCGACGTAGTCGAGCCCCATGCGTTGCAGGCTCTGGTCGAGGCTCGCAAGCAGGTATTTGCGCGATCCCCATTCGCCGTACGGGCCCGGCCACATGTCGTAACCCGCCTTCGTCGAGATGACGAGCTCGTCGCGGTACGGCTTGAAGTCCGTCGCGAGGACTCGTCCGAACGTCTGCTCCGCCGAGCCGTACGGCGGCCCGTAGTTGTTCGCGAGATCGAAGTGGGTGACTCCGAGATCGAACGCACGGCGGAGGATCGCGCGGCTCTCCTCGCGCGGCCGGTCGCCGCCGAAGTTCCACCAGAGGCCGAGCGAGAGCGCGGGGAGCTTCAGCCCGCTGCGACCGCAGCGGTTGTACCGCATGCGGTCGTAACGCGTCGCTGCTGCTTCGTACGTGATGTGGGGACGATACGCGTTACGCCGACTGATCTTCAGCCTGTGCTTCCGCCTCGAGCTCGTCCGTCTCGAGCTGCTCCTCCGGCGGTGCGTTGCGCGCGGCCTTGGCGGCCGCCTTCTTCGCTGCCTTCTCTTCGCGCTTCTCGCGCACGGCTTGCTCGCGCGCGCGCTTTGCCATCGTCTGCGGTCTCCTCGATGCCACGAGACCACCGTAGCAGGGGTTTCCGAGTTCTTCAGCCTCCGGCGAGGAGGAGCAACGATTTCGCCGCGAATGGAGCGCTCGATACGGCGACGCTGCCCGAGTACGGATAGTCGAGCACGAGGGCGACGAGCATGGCCGTGCCCACGAGCGTCGACGCCGCTCCGATCATCGCGATCTGGATGCGCTCGCCGAACGGCTTGAAGTAGAAGGTCGTCGAGAGCGCGAGGATCGCACCGAGCAGCAGCAGGATCTGGAACACGACCGGAAGCGAGAGGTTCGCGTCGTCGAGCCGCACCCGTCTCGCGTTGACAAGGTCGTTGAGGCGGGACAGCGTCTGGCCGTAGAAGGGATCGCGGGTTGCGTCGGGACCCGCTTCGCGCATCGTCTTGTAGATGCGATCGATCTGGTGCCACGCCGCGACGCTCGAGCCCCCCTTTTTCATGAGGTTCCACTCGTGGCTGCGCACCTCGCGCGCGTAGTCGAGCGCCTCGAATCGCACCTTGCCCGCGAGCGGCGCGGGGAGGCCCGCGCTCGTGCGGAGGATCTGCGCGAGCTGCGTCGCCTCCTGCTTCGCGTCCGCGTTCGCGCGCGTGTAGTTCGAATAGAGCTGCCCGATCGTGAACGCGAGCACGAAGCTGAAGAGCCCCGACGAGATCGAGAACGCGCTCGACAGGCTTCTGCTGTCGGCGTGCTCGGCGAGGCTCGGCACGAGCTTGCGCATGAACAGGAACCCGCCGACGCCGATGCACACCGCTCCGCCGACGACGAGCAGGACGAGCGCCCACGTCGGCAGCGTGTTGAGCAGCCAGCGGTCCACCTAGTGGTTGAGTCGCACGCGGGCCGGGACGTAGTTCTTGAACGGTGCGAGCCCGCCGCTCGTGTAGGACGAGTTCGAGACCACCACCTGCCCCGAGAACGGATAGTCGAGGACGAGGGCGAGCAACAGATTGAAGCCGAGCAGAACTGCGACCGACATCACCATCGTCGCGTGCAGGCGCGCGCTCCGCATTCCGAAGATGAACATGAACGCGAGCAACAGGCCGGCGCCGCCGACGAGCAGGATCTCGAACGTCAGGGGCAGCGACTCCTCGTTGTCGTTCAGGCGTTCGCGCCGCGCGCCGGTGACGTCGTTGATGCGCGCCACCGCCTCGCTGTAGAAGACCTGCTGGCTCGTCGTGACCGGCTCATACGTGCGGAGGACGCGGTAGATCGACGCGAGGTCGGCCCATGCCCGCTCGCTCTCCTTCCCGTGCGACATCGCCGGCCATTCGTCGTGGACGACCGTGTAGATGTAGTCCCCGATCGCGGTCCGCACGCGTTGCGCCTCCGCCGGTGCGAACGCCTGGCTGTCGCGGTAGACCTTCGAGATCGCGCTCGCCTCGGTGCGCACGTCGCCCTGCGTCTTCTTGAAGTCCTCGAAGAGCGAGACGATGACAAACGCGAGCACGATGCCGTAGATCGCCGCGAGCACGCCGAGGATGACGCCCGCGATTTCGTTCTCGCTCGCCTCGCGCAGACTCGGCGCGAGCCTGCGAGTGACAAGCAGCCCGACGACGGCGAGGATCACGAATCCGCCGACGATGATGAGGCCGAGCTCGAGCGTCGTGAATGTGTTCAGCAGGTAGCGGTTCACAGGCCGCCGATCCTAAACAGTTGCGACGACGGCGACGGGATCGAGTCCGTCACCCCCGACGTTCAGCGGTGCCCGCTACGTACCGTCTCTCGCTGCAGTCTGAGCGCAAGCGTCGGGCAGGCTGCGACCGCACGGCGCGCGTGCTTCTCGAGCTCCGGCCCGATCGCCTCGGCGTCGATGATCGGATAGCCCCATTCGTCGAGCTCGACGCGCTCGGGAAAGAGCTCGGCGCAGAGGCCGCGCCCGTCGCACGCGATCGGATCGACGGAAAGCGTGTGGCGCGCCACTACCGCTCCTTCTTCATCGGCACCACCGGTCGGCCGGTGCCGGTGCAGCTTCCACCGCGGAAGTGCCGTGCGAACTCCGGCGCGAATACGTCGAGTGCGCTTCGGACGAGTCGCACTGCGCCGTCAGGATGACGGCACGCGCCGCGCCCCGGGATGATCCCGAGCCGGCGGTGAAGCCTCTGCTCGTCGACACCTGCACGGCGAGCTACGAGCTGGGAGAGGTCGTCCGCGATGGCGGCGAGACCGTGCACGCATGGCCCGCACTGCCCGGCGCTCTCCGCGGCGAGATAGCGAGCGACACGGGCCGTCTCCGCGACGCCGCACGCTCCTTTGGGCAGCGCGATGATCGCGCGTGCGCCGAGCGTCGCTCGGAGCGGCGCGAGATCGGCGTCGAGAAGCCGTGCCGAGGCGGCGTCTGCGGCATCGATCCACGTGCCGAAGTAGCCGCCGACGAGGAAGGCCTGGATCTCGGCGATTGCTCCGCCCGCTTCGTCGAGTAGCTCGTCGAACGACACACCGAGCGGGATCTCGTACACGCCGGGGTCCTGGACGGCGCCCGACAGCGTGACGAGCGTCGAGCCCGGTTCTTCCGGTGTTCCGACTGCGCGGAACCACTGCGGGCCGTAGCGGGCGATGAGTGCAACATGGGCGAGCGTCTCGACATTCTGTACGAGCGTAGGCGCGCCGCCGACGCCACGCTCGAACGGCCGCGGCGGCGTGAGCGTCGGCAGGCAGGCGCCGCCGTTGATGAATTGCACGAGCGCCGTCTCCTCGCCGGCGACGAAGCGGTCGGGGACGGTGACTCGTTGCAGCGAGATGCCGGTGTCCCGACGTTCGGCCGCCGCCGCTGCTACGGCAGCTCCTGCGCCGCGGCTCGCCGTCGCAACGATCACGTCACGCGCGCCGAGCGCGCGCGCCGCGAGCACGGCTCCGTCGAGTACGAGATGCGGTGCGTACACGAGGAGAACCTTGTCCTTGCCGGAAGCGGGCTCCCCCTCGGCGCCGTTGACCACCACGACGGGGCGCCCGCGTCTGCTGCGTACTGCGTCGAGCTTGGAGGCAGCGGGGAACGCGCCCCCGCCGCGACCGGTGAGACCGGACTGCTCGACGAGCGAGATGAGGTCGCGTACCGGCTCGAGGCGGCCGTGCCGGCGCGCATGCATGTCGAGTGAGACCGTCATGCCGTCGCTGCGAAGCCCGGCTAGGAGCCGCGGCAGTCTTCTCTCTGCGGCGCGGTCGTCCATGAGAGGCGCTGCGCTCACTGAGACTCTCCCGGGCCTGCGTCGGCGTGTACCACGCCCGACACGGCGCCCGACGACTGGTTGATCGAGAGGTCGACGGTGAGTTGGAGGCTTCCGGTCTGGCTACGGAGCGCGATCGCGATGCGCGGGCCGTCGAGCGCGGTGACATTTCCGAGGTACTCCTGCGGCGCTGCGGCCGGGCCGAAGCTCGCGCCGCTCGCCGTCAGCGCGACGCCTCCACCGACGGGCTGTCCCTGCAGGCGGATCCACAGGTGTCCGGCGACCTTGGTGGTCGTCTTGCCGGTGATGTCGATGAGCGTCAGGCCGCTGTTGTCCGTCGACTGATGGAGGTGTCCGGAGAAGCGGGTTGTGAAGGGAGGCCTCGGCAGTGCCGGAGAAGAGGCCGGAGCCACGCGTGCTCGTGCGATCGGGGTGCCGGCGCGCTTGGCCGCCACGAGCCGAGCCGGCGTGCCGGCGCGTGCGGCCCAGCCGTGTTGCGCGGGTCCCGTCTCGTACCAAACCAGTGTCGCGAGCGGGACGAGGAGTGCCGCTGCCGCGCCGGCAAGGCGCTCGCCCGTCCATCCCTCGGGTCGCCACAAACGAATGAGCACGCTCGCCACGACCACCACGGTCGCGATCACCCCGAGCAGCTTCATCCATCCGAACTGAGCGTCGCTACCCGTGCCGAGCGCGTGCACGAGGGCAACCGGCCAGGCCGCATACGCGAGCCAGTGCAAGGCCTTCCAGCGGCGGAGACCGATGCGAGTTCGAAGAAGGCTCGTGATCGTCAGCGCAAGCAGAAGGTCGAATGCGAGCGCACCCAACCCGAGCCAGATCGGCCGATACGCGGAGAAGAACGGGACGAAAGCATCCTTCAGTCCGACCGGCGCAAAGCTGTCGGCGACGCTCGTGCCGATGTGAACGCCGAGCACGGCGAGCGCGAGCAGGGTGAGATTTCGGTGCAGACCCGCCACGAGAAAGCGGGGGACGCGGAGCCGCTCGAGGCGCTGCGTGCCGAGAATCCCCAGCACGACGGTCGCCGTCAGGATGAGGAAGGCGACGGCTCCGGACCCGCGGGTGGCGAACCACAGCGTTTTCGATCCACCGGCGGCGAGCAGCGTGTTCACGCCGCCACCGGCCAGTCGCCGACGAGTTCGACGGCGTCATCGTGTCCGACGAGCCGGGCAGGCAGCCCGCTCGCTGCGAGCCACTGCGTGGCGCGGCACGCGAGCACGATGGAAGCGGTTGCGGCGACGTTCGCATCGACACACGACGCGGCTGCGACGCTAACGGTGCGCCAGCACGTGTCGGCAGGGCGGCCGCTGCGCGGATCGAGCAGGTGATGGAGCTCGACAGCGCCTGCGTGCCAGCGTCGTACGGTCACCGACGAAGTGGCGAGACCACCGCCTGCGATGGCGACAGTGACGTCGGAGCGATCCTTGTGGTCGTCGGCTATGCCGATCGGCCAGCCGCCCTCGGGTGCCTCGCCCGCGACGGCGACGTCACCTCCGAGCGAGACGAGAACACCGCACCCGGACGCCTCGGCCGCGGCGCGGGCGGCGCGGTCGGCGGCGAGCGCTTTCGCGGTGGCGCCGAGGTCGAGCTCGACACCGACCGGCACGCGCACACTCCGGCGCGCGTCGTCGAGCTCCACCGTCTGCCAGCCCGCGGCGGCTTCGAATCGGGGCCGGAACGCGTCGCCGTCGCGGCTGGAGACGACGCGGTACGTCGTGTCGTAACCCGCTAGCCGCAGCGAACGGCCGACCGTCGGGTCGACGACGCCGTTTGTTGCCGCCGCAGCACGCAGCGCGACGCGCAGTGCCTCATAGAGATACGCCCCGACGGGAACGCGACTCCCGGCCGACGCATTTACACGCGCGAGCTCGCTGTCGGAGCGGAACCTGCTGCACGCCGCGTCCACGTCGACGAGCTCGCGTTCGAGCGCCGCGCGCGCGGCCGGCAGCCGGTCTTCGTCGGCGACGGCGAGCACGGCTGTCGTCCCGAGCGCCGGAAACGCAACGATCACGACCCACCCGAGACGGCGACAGGAGGGGACTGCGCCGGCGCGGGAGCCGACGACGGTGCCGAGGATGAAGACGCCGGGGCGGACGACGAACCGAGCGCGACGAGCGGCGGTGGCGTCGCAGCCGGCACGGACACGGTTCGGCGCTGCGCGCGGCGCATGCCGGTGGCCGGCTGGCGTGTTGCGTGTCGCCCCGGGAAGCTTCGCGCCGCGAGGCCGGCAAAGGCGACGACAAGGGCGCCCGCGCCGACTCCGGCGAGCACCGTGAGCCGCCTCAGGCGGCGCAGACCCGCGTCACGTTCGTGGGTCCTCATTCGCCCAGGAAAGCAACGCCGGATGAGACTCAGATGAACTGGCGGACACGGGGCCGCGCCAGGCCTGAGGCCCGCGGGAGGGCGAGCCAGACGTCGGCCCCTCCGCCCTCCGCGCCACGTACGCCGGCGCTCCCGCCGTGGGCGGTTGCAATCAGTGCCACGATCGAGAGCCCGAGGCCGCTGCCGCCGCGGTTCCGCGCGTCGTCGCCGCGGCTGAACCGCTCGAATGCACGCTCGCGGAATCCGAGTGGTATCCCGGGTCCGTCATCGGTCACATGGATCTCGATGAACTCGCCGGCCTCGCGGGCCGCAAGGAGGATGTCGCCGCTGCCGTGTCGTAACGCGTTGTCGACGAGGCCCGACAGCGCCTGGTCGAGGCGTTCGCGATCGGCCTCCACGGCGAGTTGCGTCTCGGCGGTCGAAATGATTCGGCCGAGGCCTGCTGCACGCGCAGCGAAACGGGCAGCGACCGTGTCGAGCACTTCACCGACTGCGACTGTCTCCGACCGAATGGGAAGTGCGCCTTGGTCGGCGCGCGCCATCAGCAGAAGATCGTTTGCGAGACGCGACAGTCGCTCGGTCTCTTCGCTGGCCGACCGAATCGTCTGCTCGAGCTCCTCGGTGGAGCGTGGCCGGCGGAGCGCGAGATCGAGCTCCGTGCGCAGCATCGCAAGCGGTGTGCGCAGTTCGTGGCTCGCGTTGGCGACGAAGCGACGCTCGTGCTCGAATGCCGCCTCGAGCCGGGCGAGCATCTCGTTCAGCGTTGTCGCCAGCAGTGCGATCTCGTCACGCGCTGCGGGGACCGGTAGCCGTACGGACGAGGCTGTGGTCACGGCGGCTGCGCGGCGCCGCATCGCCTCCACGGGCCGCAACGCGGCGGCCGCGAGCAGGTAGCCGGCGGCGGAGGCAAGCAGAAGAGCGAGCGATCCTGCGAGTAGAAGCTCCCGTAACAGGCGCTGGAGTGTGGCCTCGCGCGGCTCGAGCGAGCGTGCGACGACCACGGCGTTGCCGCTCTTCGGAAGTGGCACCGCAAGGACGCGCCAGTCGCCGCTCGGGGCTTGGAGCTTCACCGAGCTCAGCAGGTTTCGCCCGGCTGCGGCCCTCGCCGCGTCCTGGGCGCTGACCAACGGCGGCAGACCGGTGGGCGTCGCCCGCAGCACACGACCGGTTGGATCGACGATCTCGGCGAGGGTCGTACCGCCGGTCACGTCCGGGTCGACCAGCCTCCGATCTGTATCGGGGCGCACCTGAACTTCGGCGGCCTGCGAATGCAGCGTCTGGTCGACCGTCGAGAGAAGCGCGCCGCCCACGCGAAGGTAGATGAGCAGGGCCATGCCGGCGAGGACGATCGCCATCGCGACCGAAAACGCGAGCGTCAGGCGTACGCGGATGGGGATGCGGCTCACGTGTCCTTTCTCAGCCGGTAGCCCACGTTGCGCACCGTCTCGAGCGAGTCGCGGCCGAACGGCCGGTCGATCTTCTCGCGGAGATAGCCCACGTTGACGTCCACGACGTTCGAGCGACGCTCGTACGACATGTCCCAGACCGCGTCGAGGAGCTGCTCGCGCGTCAGCGCGAACCCGGGTCGGCGCATGAACGTCTCGAGCAACGCAAACTCCTTGGCCGTGAGGGCCAGCTCGGCATCCCCGCGCCAGGCACGGTGCTGTGCGGGGTCGAGCCGAAGATCGTCGACGGCGAGCACGGTCGGCCGTTCCGCCGGTGCGCGCCGCGTCAATGCGCGCACGCGCGCGAGGAGCTCGTCGAATGCAAACGGCTTTGCGAGGTAGTCGTCGGCGCCGGAGTCGAGGCCGGTTACACGATCGTCGACGGCGTCGCGCGCGGTCAGCATGAGCACCGGCGTCCACACGTGTTCGGAGCGAAGGCGCGTGCACACTGCGAACCCGTCGCTACCGGGCAGCCCGATGTCGAGCAGAATCGCGTCATACGCGGCAGACTTCGCCATCCAGAGAGCGTCCTCGCCGTTGGAGGCGATATCCGTGGCGTACCCCTCCTCGCGGAGGCCGCGAGCGATGAGCTCCGCCAGCTTCTCCTCGTCTTCGACTACGAGTACCCGCATGCATCCATTGTCGCCTGCGCGGAGATGAGAGGCGCATGAGGCTGATTCGCTGGGTCGTTGCGGCGGTCGTCTTCGCCGTCGGTGTGAGTGCTGCGGCGCCGCCCTCTTCGCGCGCGGCGCCGGGAGTGTTCCGGGTTGGTGTCTTCCGATTCGTCGACTCCTCGCGCACGATCCGCCTTCCTGACGGAAGACGCGTGGCGCGATCGCTCGAGACGGTCGTCCGCTACCCGTCGACCGGCGGTGCTCACCCGCTCGTGGTGTTCGCGCACGGGTTTGCGCTCACTCCGGCTCGCTACGCGGGTCTGTTGGAGGCGTGGGCGGCGGCCGGCTACGTCGTTGCCGCGCCGGTGTTTCCGCTGACGAGCGCGAGCGCGCCCGGCGGTCCGAACGAAGCCGATCTCGTCAACCAACCACGGGACGTGAGCTTCGTCATCACGAGCCTGCTTGCAATGAACAAGCGGTCGACGAGCGTGCTCGGCGGCGAGATCGATCCGGCGCGCATTGCGGTCGCCGGCCAGTCGGATGGAGGAGTGACTGCGCTCGCCGTCGCCTACGACAGCCGCTATCGCGACCGGCGGCTGCGCGCGGCCGTCGTGTTGTCGGGCGCACGATTGCCGGGGATGGGGCCCTTCCCGAGACGAGGCCCCCCGCTGTTCGCGGCGCAGGGGACGGCCGACCCGTTGAATTCGCCGGCGACGACGGCGACGTTCTTCGCGCTCGCCGCCCGCCCGAAGTTCCTGCTGTGGCTGCTCGGCGCATCGCATCTTCCGCCGTACACCGATGAGCAGCCGCAGCTCGGAATCGTCGAGCGGGCGACCATCGCGTTCTTCGATCACTACTTGAAGGGCGGTCCTCTCGCCGCGGTCGAGCGGGCGGGGCAGGACCGAGGTCTGACGAGGCTCACCGCCGCGCCGTAGTCATCTCATCGCGTTCTCATGCCCTCCGGGCATGGTTGGCGCAGTGATCCAGTCGACGGGCGGCGGCAGGCCGCTGAGCGATCCGTGGTGAGCGCCCCGCCGGAGGCGCCCCGGGCGCCGTCTGACGCTGCTGCGGACGCAGCGCCGCGCTACGAAGCGAGGAATCGTCGCCGCCGGCGCCGGCGCTGGATGCTCGTCGTCGCAACCCTGCTCCTGCTCCTGTCGCCGGTCTTCTACTCCTATTCCTCGACGATGCTCCAGCCCTCGAGCCTGCCGTTGGGGGTGCGAAGCGTCGAGTGGCTCAGAACTCATCACGGCAACTGGCTCGTCGACGAGGTCGAGCACATCTACTACGGCTGGAAGGCGCCGAAGAAGGGCGGCCCGCAGCTGAAGGCTCTGCCCGCCGTCGGCCTGCCTGCCGCTGCCGCCGCCGGACGCTCGTCGACTCCCCGCCCGCGCGCCTCGGCCTGGCCACCGCGCATCAAGCCGGTGTTCGCCAATCCGTTGCCCGGCGAAGGAAGGTGGGTGCCGACCGGGCCTCAGGTGAACGGGCGAGCGCCGGTTCTCATCACCACCTTCCGCAGCGAGGTCGCCTATCCGCGCATCGTCGCCTACGTCGCCTGGTTCGACCACCTGCGAACCGCTCTTGGCTTCTATCCCGGGCGCTACGAGCCGCCGAGCGCGCCCGTGCGCGGGCCGATGTCCGTTCCGTTCGGCCAGCGCTGGCGTCTGCTCGCCACCTTCAACGGCGGGTTCACCTATATCGACGGTCACAACGGCTCGTCCATCAACGGCGTCACCTACGAGCCGCTCAAGCAAGGCCTCGCCACGCTGGTCGGCTACCGCAACGGCCGCATCGACATCAAGACGTGGACCGGCGGACCGAACGCCGGGCCGACGGTCGTGTTCGCCCGCCAGAGCCTGCCGCCGATCATCCAGGGTGGGCGGCTCAACCCGTCCCTGAACGACGGCCCGCAGTGGGGCGCCACATTGGGGAACGCGGTCCGCGTCTGGCGCACGGGCATCGGCATCGATCGGCGCGGCAACGTGATCTACGCGGCCGCCAACGACCAGACGGTGATCACGCTCGCGAAGATCCTGCAGCGAGCCGGTGCGGTTCGCGCAATGCAGTTCGACATCAATCCGGAGTGGCCCACGCTGATCACCTACAGGCACTACCACGGCCTCCTCCCGACGAAGGTCGTGCCGAACGTCCAACAGCCGGCGACGCGTTACCTCGTTCCCGACGACCGCGACTTCTTCACCGTTTATCGACGCCTACCAGGGCCGATCACCGTTCCCTTCAAGTAGGTCGTGGCTGTGACTACCGTGACTGTCGACAAACGGACGTTGGAATCGAGGTGCGCTCGAACAGGTGACCGTCCTGGCACTGGATGCGATCAAGTTGCACCGGTTCGGATTGGCCGGCCGGGAGCCTCTGCTCTTGATGCTCGCAGCCTCTCTCCTCACCTTCGCCGTGACTCGGGTCTACACGCGTCTCGCGCGCGTGCGTCGCTGGCGCAGCGGTCGGGTCGGAGATGTCCATCTCCATCACATGGTCGTCGGCAGCGTGCTCACTCTCATTTGCGGCATGCTCGAGATCGCGTTTCAGCCGCGCGACTTCGGCGTCGATCTCTTCGCGGTGGGATTCGGGATCGGCGCCGCGTTCATCCTCGACGAGTTCGCTCTATCCGTTCATCTGCGCGACGTCTACTGGACACCTGAGGGCCGACACTCGGTCGAGGTGAGCATCATCTGGGCGCTCCTCGGCCTGATGCTGCTCATCGGCCTCGCTCCGTTCGGGATACACGATCAGACCGAAACGCCGCGCATCATCGGGTTCGCGGTCGTGACAGTCGCCATCGGGCTCTCGGTCGTCACGTGTCTGAAAGGGAAGCTCACGCTGGGGCTCTTCAGCATCTTCCTGCCGCCCGTCGGATTGGTCGCCGCGTACCGCCTGGCTCGGCCCGGCTCGATCTGGGCGCAGCTGTTCTACGGCCCGGAACAGATGGCTCGTGCGCAGACGCGGTTCGACCCGGTCACCGCGCGCCTCGAAGTGCTCCGTCATCGGCTCACCGACCTGCTCGGCGGCCGACACGACATCCCCACGCATTAGTCGTCGTCCGAGCTCTCGAGCTACCGCTTTGGCGTCATTCCGTAATCGCCTGCACGACGGAGGAACCGACGCAGGACCTCGTTGAACGGCTCTCCAAGGAGTTGTGGGTTGTGGCCCATTCCGGGGAGAACTGATCGCTCGGCGAGCAGCTGGTCTTCGAGTACGTCGCAAACGGCGTCGAACGCCGGGCTCCAGCCTCCGGAGACGACCAGCTTCGGGAAGCCGGCAGCTCGTAGCTCGTCCAGCGGAGGCTCCGCCTCCCATGGCCCCCGCTCGATCATCAGGATCTGCGCGCCCTGGTACTGCGCCGGCGGCAACGGGTCCGGCAGGTCGACCGTCCGGCCTGCCACCTCGGCATAGAATGCTGCGAGAAACGCTCGCGGTTCGCGCGGGCCGTCGCTCCAAAGTGGCTTCAGCCTCGCGATGAACTCAGCCGCCTCCGGCCTGTCCGCGGCGATCCCAAACGCAGGCGGCTCGACAACGGTCAGCGAGCGCAGATCGGGCGCTTGCGCAGCGGCATAGAGAGAGACGACGCCGCCGTACGAATGCCCGCACAGGTGGTCGCCCGGCCGCAGGTGTTCGACGACCCATTCCGCGTGTTCCTCGAAGTCGACGCGCTCGACGAGCGGGCCGGGCGGGAATCCGGGGCGATTGAGCACGACGAGCTCGAACTCATCCGCCAACGGCCGCTGCTCCACCCACGCGGCGTCGCCATTACCGACGCTGCCATGCACGAAGACGACTCGGTCCATCCGGCGCGACGCTACTGGTCGGGTGACACTCAGTAGACGCTCACGCAGGTACCCGCACCTCGGGGCGGATCGCCTCGAGGTGCGCGAGCCAGCGGCTCGCGCCCATCGGCTCGAAGAGCGCGACCGCCTCGTCGAGCAGCGGCGCCGCGTCGTCGCTCCGTCCGGAGTCGACGAGCCACGCGCCGTAGTCGGCGAGGACGACGGCGAGCAGATACGGCTCCCGCCCGAGGCTGCGCGCCGCGGCGAGCGCGTCGGCGAACGCGTCGGCGGCGGCGTCCTCGTCGCCCGCGGTTGCGGCCCGCCAGCCGCGCAGACGACCGAGATGCGCGCGAACCGCGCGGGTCGGAGCGGGCGGCGAGGCGCCCTCGTACAGCTCGAGCAGCGGCGTCCCCGCGGTTCTGTCGCCGAGCAGGGTTGCCGCGTCCGCGCTCCAGCCGAGCGCGCCGACGGCGATCCTCAGATTCTCGATCTCGATGAAGTGCCTCCAGACGCGAACCAGCGCGGCGATCGCGTCGGGGAGACGACGATCGACCATCTTCTCGAGCGCGGCGGCGAAGAGGGCGATGCCGGCGTTCTGCCGGTCGCCCGATTCGGCGAGCTCGGCGGGCAGCCTGCCGAGCCAGCTCCGCGCGTCGTCGTCCTCGCCGCGTTCCCAGCACGCCTTGGCGAGGAAGAGCGCGGCCGACGTCGTGTTCGCGAACGTCAAGGGCTCGTCGCCGAAGACGTCCCGCGCGAGCGCGAGCGCTTCTTCCCATTCCCCGCGACCGGCCTGGCTGGTGACGAGGCCGCCGGTGAACCAGGTCAGCTGCCCGCGATGGCCGCGTGCGCGTGCGATCTCGATCCCGCGGCGGAGGAGCTCGTCGGCCTCGTCCGGCCGGTCGACCTCCTCGTTGAAGACGACCAGGTTGTTGATCGCCCGGAGCATCGGCTCGGTCAGGTCGTGCTCCTCGGCGACCCGGAGTGCCTCATGCAGGAGCGCGCGACGCTCGTGCGGCCGCGTCGCCCTCAGCAGCAGGCTCTTCGTGTTGAGCGCATTCGAGACGAGCCACGGATCGTCGTGCTCCTCGGCGATGTCGATGGCGAGCTCGATGTGCTCTCGCGCACGGTCGGCCTCGCCGGAGAAGAACTCGATCCGCGCGATCTCGGCGGCGAGCCTGCCGACCTCGACGTCGTGGCTCTCGTGCACGAGCGCGTCGAATGCCGGCCGCAGCGTCTCGAGCGCCTCATCGGAGCGGTCGAGATTCCAGAGCACCACGCCGAGTGACGCGGCCGCCCGCGCCGCCGAGTGGTGGTCGCCTGCGGCAGTGAAGGTCTCGACCGCCTCGCGCAGCCGTTCCTGCGCGTCGGGGAAGCGGTCCGCCATCATCGCGAGGGCGCCGGCGCGCTCGAGCAGCCGGCCACGCTCGCGGCCGTCGGCGGCGATCGCCGCCGCGTCGTCGTATGCGCGCATGGCGTCGTCCGGCGCGCCGAGCAGGGCGGCCCGCTCGCCCGCGCGCTCGAGCCAGGCGCACGCAGCGTCGCGGCTGTCGGCTGCATCCGGATCGGACTCGAACGCGTCGCGGTGGTGCGCTGCGATCACCTCGGCGATCTCGTCGGGGTCGATTCCGGCGTCGTGCTCGAGGTACGCCGCCGCGGCGCGGTGCAGCCGTCCGCGCTCGCGCCGGGCGAGCGTCTCGTACGCGACCCGCTGCACGAGCGCCTGCAGGAACCCGTACTGCCCGCGCTCGGGCGAGCGTGGATCGAGATCGATCGTCAACAGCTCCTTGCGGACGAGCCGGTCGAGCGCCGGCGCGACCGTCGCCTCGTCGGCGCCGCTGAGCGCGGCAACCGCGCGCGCGCCGAACGTCTTCCCCAGCACGGCCGCGTGCTGGATCGCCTCGCGCTCGTCCTCGTCGAGCGAGTCGAGCCGCGCCGCGATCAGCGCGTGCAGCGTCTCCGGCACGTCGAGGCTGTCGAGCGGGCCGGCGACGCGCAGCGTGTCGCCCTCGCGCTCGAGCACGCCGCGGTCGAGCAGCATCCGTACCGTCTCGACGGCGTAGAGCGGGATCCCGTCCGCGCGCTCGCGGATCTGCACGCGGACCTCGTCGGGCAGCCCGGGCACGAGGCCTTCGAGCAGCGCATCCATCGCCTCCGCGTCGAGCGGCTCGAGGGCGAGCGTCGTCGAGCTGCGGCTGTGGGCGCCGAAGTCGCCGCGGCGGTCGAGCAGTTCCGGCCGCGTCAGCGCGAGCACGAAGATCGGTCGCGCGCGCGACCATTCGAGCAGGTGCTCGACGAAGTCGAGCATCGCGGTGTCGGCCCAATGGAGGTCCTCGAAGACGAGCGCGACCGGTGCCGTGTCGCTCATCCGCTCGAAGAACAGGCGCCAGGCCGAGAAGAGGTCGGAGCGCTCGACCTGCGGCCGTTCGCCGAGGCCGAGCAGGTGGCGCAAGAGCGGCTCGACCCACTCGCGCTCACCGGAATCGGTGACGTGCTGCTCGACTGCGGCGGCGAGCTTCGCGACCGCCTCCGTTTCCGGATCGTCGTCGGCGATTCGCGCGCGCATGCGCACCATCTCCGCCAACGCCCAGAATGCGACGCCCTCGCCGTAGGCGAGACAGCGGCCGCGGTGCCACCACACCTGTTCGGCGAGGCCGTCGAGATGCTTCTCGAGCTCCCACGCGAGCCGCGACTTGCCGATCCCAGCGACGCCGACGACGGTGAGCAGCGTCGCGCGCCGGTCGTCGGCGCTTGCATGGAACAGCTCCTTTGCCAGCCGAAGCTCGCGGTCGCGGCCGACGAACGGCGCCTCGAGCGTGCTCGCCCGCCTATCGCCGCCACGGTTCGCGACCACGCGCAGCGCCTGCCAGAGCCGCATCGCATCCGCCTTGCCCTTCAGCTCGTGCTCGCCTGCGTCCTCGTATGCGACCGCAGCCTCCGACGCGCGCTTCGTCGTGTCGCCGACGAGCACCGCGCCGGGCTCCGCCGCCGCTTGGATGCGAGCCGCGGTGTTGACGAGGTCGCCGGCGACCATCCCCTGACCCTCGGCACCGAGCGTCACCGCCGCCTCGCCGGTAAGCACGCCACCGCGTGCCTGGAGCGCGCGGTCGAGCACAGGCACGGCGGCGACGAGATCGAGCGCCGCGCGTACCGCGCGCTCGGCGTCGTCCTCCTGCGCGACCGGCGTCCCCCAGACTGCCATCACCGCGTCACCGATGAACTTCTCCACCGTCCCGCCGTACCGCCCGATGATCATCCGCGCCGTGTCGAAGTAGCGGGAGAGGAGCTCGCGCGTCTCCTCCGGATCGCGATTCTCCGACGCGGGCGTGAACCCGACGAGATCGGCGAAGAGAACGGAGACGAGCCGGCGCTCCGCCGCCGTCTCCTGCTTCGGCGCCTCAGCCATCAGGGAGGCACCGCATTCGCCGCAGAACTTCGTCGTCGGCGGGTTGGCGGTGCCGCACACCGCGCACGCGAGCGCGAGCGCCGTCCCGCATTCGCCGCAGAACTTTCGGCCGGCCTCGTTGGCCGAGCCGCACGAGGAGCAAAGCATCTCCGCCACGACCGAACTGTATTCCGCTCTCCGGCCCAGTACGAGTTGGCTCGGAAGCGCGCCGATGCCCCGGCCGAGAATCGAACTTGGGCACTCGGTTTAGGGAGTCGTTCGAATGAGTCCCGTGGTGTGCGCCTTCCACTCCGGGTAGTACCGGCCTTGTCCTGGTAGACGGCTGGTAGACCGGACCGCCTTCGGCGGGACGGCGGCTCGGCGGAGGCTCGATGCTACGGGCAGGCTTGTCGGCGGTCATGGCGTAGCTGCCGCCTCATGGTGCTGTCATTCGGGGGGCGGTACAGTGATCGGATGAGCGCGGAAACGAGCAGGACGCAGGTGCTCACAGCGTCGCCGCGCATCTTCGCGACTCCCGCGCTCGACCGGTTCACCCGCGTGCACCCGGCGGTGCCGCTTGCGATCTTTCTGCCGGCGATCGGCGGCTTTGTTGCTCTGGCGGTGCAGCGCGCGTCGACGGGCGCCGTGCTTGCCGAGATCGCGGGCGGCTACGTCTTCTGGACCCTCACCGAGTACTGGCTCCACCGCGCAGTCTTCCACTTCGAGCCGCAGCGCGGAATCGGTGCGCGCCTGCACTGGATGATCCATGGCGTTCACCACGACCATCCGTCCGACCCGCGGCGCCTCGTCATGCCGCCGATGCTCTCGGTTCCGCTCGCGTCAGTGTTCGTCGGGTTGTTCGTCCTCGTGCTCGGCAGCCGCGCCGCGTGGGGCATGAGCGTCGGCTTCTTCTTCGGCTATCTCGTCTACGACATGACGCACTACGCGCTACATCACCACCATCCGCGCAACCGCCTCGGGAAGTGGCTGCGCGAATTGCATATGCGTCACCACTTTGAAGACGACGAGCGCGGGTTCGGCGTGAGCGTGCCATGGTGGGACATCGTCTTCGGCACGTACTCGACGCGCGTACGGCGCACGTCCTGACAGGAGCTGGCGCCCTCTGCGCCGTAACGGCGCTCGTGCTCGTGGCGATCTGCGCCGTCCTCGCCGGCTGCTGAGGATCGGGGCGCAAGACCACGACGACGACCACGGCCGGCAGCGTGTCGGCCGGCGCGCGCGACAAGTGGGGCACCGTGTGGCTCTGCCGCCCGGGCGAGGCTGCCGACCCGTGCGTGTCGAGCCTGACGACGACGGTGATCGGCCCGACGGGGGCGAGACACGTCGAACGCGCGGCGCCAGCGAAGAGCGCGCCCGTCGACTGCTTCTACCTGTACCCGACGATCAGCGGACAACCGACCGTCAACGCGAATCTCGCGATCGACTTCCGCCTACGGGCGGTCGCGACCGCACCGGCGGCGCCGTTCTCGCAGGTCTGCCGCGTCTACGCGCCCGTCTACCGGCAGATCACGTTGAGCGCGCTCGAGCATCCCGCACACCGGAGTAGCGGGACGCTCGCCCGGATACCTCAACGACCCCGACGGCCTCGACCTCGCCCCACCCAACTCGCTCCCCATCACGCACAGCACCACCATCGGACGCCCTTGAGCCGACGGTGGCGGCGTAGTTTGCGCGTGCCGTTCGCCCCTCTGCGATTGGTCGTGGCGGGCGTGGCCGGAGATCGGTTCAGGCTTGGGCGCCGGTATGCCTAAGACGGTGGGTCAGCACGGTGTCGTGCTCGCGTCGGGCGCGGGGCCGGTCAGTCAGGGGTTGTGGTGAGTGCTGCGGCGCGCTCGCGGTCCACGAGTACGCGTCTGAGAATCTTCCCGGACGGGGATTTTGGGATCGCGTCGAGCCGCTCGAGGTGGCGGATGCGTTTGTGTGGGGCGACGCGCCCGGCGATGTAGGCGAGGATGTCTTGGTCGTCGGCCTCGTTGGTGGCGACGACGAATGCTTTCGGCGTCTCGCCGGTCCGTTCGTCGGGCACGCCGATGACGCACGCGTCGACGACGGCGGGGTGGGTGAGCAGGAGCGCCTCGAGCTCGGCGGGGGCAACCTGGTAGCCGCTGACCTTGATCAGCTCCTTGATCCGGTCGACGATGGTCAGCCAGCCGTTCTCGTCGACGGTGACGACGTCGCCGGTGCGCAGCCAGCCGTCCTCGATCGTCGCCGCGGTCGCCGCAGCGTCGTCGAGGTATCCCTTCATCACCTGCGGGCCGCGGACGAGCAGCTCTCCGCGTTCGCCGGGCCGGGCGTCGCGGCTGGTCTCGGGGTTTACGACGCGCGCTTGGGTGGAGGGGAGAAGCGGCCCGACGCTGCCGGGGTTCGAGGTGTCGCCGACCGGGGTGATGCTGACGCCGGGGCTGGCCTCGGTCATGCCGTAGCCCTGACCGAGCTCGCAGCCCAGACGGGACGCGCAGGCGCGCGCGAGGTCGGCGTCGAGCGGCGCCGCGGCGCAGAATGCCGTCCGGAGAGTGGAGAGGTCGTAGTTCTCGACGCGCGGGTCCTGCGCGAGCGCAAGCGCGACGGGGGGCGCGAGGTAGGCGACCGTCGCTCCATACCGCTCGGAGAGCGACAGATACTCCTCGAGGTCAAAGCGCGGCATCGTGACGATGGTGGCCCCGGTGCGGAGCGCAACGTTCAGGATGACCATGAGCCCGTAGATGTGGAAGAAGGGCAGGAAGCCGACGATTACGTCGCTGTCGTACGTCGGCCGCGGGCCGAGGTACTGGAGGATGAAGGCGACGAGATTCCGATGGGTGAGCATCACGCCCTTCGGTAGACCGGTGGTGCCGCTCGAGTACGGGAGAGCCACCACCTGCTCCGCCGGCACGATCGGGATCCGAGGCGGGTCGCCGTCGACGTCGAGGAGCGCAGCGAACGGCGTCGCGCCGTCCGCCTCGCCGAAAACGTACACCTCCTCGACTCCCGCCTCGCGGGCGGCAGCGACTGCGCGCTCGGCGAGTTCGGGCACGGTGACGAGGAAGCGAGCACGGGCGTGCCGCAGCTGGAACACCAGCTCGTCGTGCGTGTAGAGCGGGTTGATGCTCGTGCACGCGGCGCCGACGAGCGAGGTGCCGTGGAACGCGATGGCGAACTCGGGCAGGTTCGGACTGAACAGCGCGACAACCTCGCCGGGCCGAAGCCCGCGCGCGGCGAGCCCGGTTGCGCAGCGGCGGACGGCAGCTTCCAGCTCCGCGTATGTCAGTGTGCGTCCCGACGGCCCGTCGAGCAGCGCGACACGCTCGCCGTAGTCGGCTGCGTGCTCGAGTACGAACGGCGTGAGCGCAACATCGGGGATCTCAATGTCCTCGTACGGGCTGCGCAGGATCGTCGCCGTTGTCACCGGTCGACACTAGCCCGCCCCCGCCGGTTTCTCAACAAATACGGCGCGCCGTTCACGGCCTATCGATCACGAAGAGTCGATGAGACCGGTCCAGAGTATGTGCGCACGCCTGCGTGTGTGGCGTTGCGGTACGCGGCGCGTGCACTGATCGTTGCTGCTCGGTCGGATGCCCCGGAATCAGCAGGATCGAGTAGAAAGAGTGCTCCCGGCCGGACACAATCCGAACCGCGCTGCGCGACTTGCCGGGTTCCGCTTCGAGCTTGGTGCCGGGTAGCGGAGGCTTCGTAACACGGCCGACTGACGTGGGCACTTTTAGGCCCTCGGTCCGGTGAGAGCGCTGG